>JAFGNH010000171.1 GCA_016927115.1 Anaerolineales bacterium
CCAGAACTATTGTCAGCGGCGAATTTGTTCCCCTCACGGGGGATTATTTCTCCGTGGTGAACTCGCGTACCATGACCGATTTTGAAGACCAGGTGACATTGCTGCTCGATATCGCCACCATCACAACTATGCCTGCCATGGCTCCGGCGATCGCAGACAACTCAACCTGGACCTTCACACCATCATCGTCGATCAGCGGCATCTCCAGCAGCATCTCCCCCGGGAACGACAGCTCAAACGGCAGCTCGCCTTCCGGCGGAAGCTCATCTTCCGACAGCAGTTCTTCCATCAGTGATTCAACAGCCGGGATCGGTGATCCGCCCGCTGGCACCTGTTCGGACCTCAAGCCGCTGCGCTTCAACAACAACGGCTTCGAAACTGCAACCGTGCGGGTCGACTCATATCAGCCTGCATCCGGCTGCAGAAGTTCCACACCATCCGCTTCCACAGTCGTTTCCCCCGGCAGTAATTCAAGCGCCTATCTCGATCTGCCGCCGGGATCCTACACGTTCTGCTACGAGTGGCAGCTGGATGAGGATTACAACAACGACGACATGTTCGACTACCACCACCGCACCACCAGTTCGTACACGCTCAGCGAAAATTCCAGCAGCAGCCCTGACAGCGCTGCCACGGTGACCCTCAGTCCGGACAGCAACGTTTCCAACCCCAACGGCAGATGCGGTGAGGAAATCGCCACAAACACCTCCGGCTTGACCCCGGAAGAATCTGCCAATCAGGGCACACATACCTACCTTTCCACATGCACCGGCATCGAGTGGTGTGGAGGCGAGGGTGAATTGACCAGCTTGAACTTAAATTTTTCATCCAGCTCATTAAGCGTAGATATCCTGGGCGAGGGTGAGACCCAGGTCTTTTCCCGCCTTGGACCCAACCGCTTTTCATGGACAAATTCTTCCGGTGATGTATTCACTATGACCATAACCATGGATGGATTCGGTTATTCGGGTGGCAGCACAAGTGCATATTTTACGTTCACATTACAAGATTAGGAGACATCGATGATAAAAAAAATTGCACTGCTTCTTATTCCTGTGCTCCTGATCGCCTCGACCCTGGCCTGCAATCTTTCGGGGGTCGGTCAGGCTGATGCCAGCATCCCGGATGGGCTGACCGAAAACTACCAGCCGTCAACGAATACCGTATTGAAGAACCCATTTTCCTACAGCACTGAACAGCAGGCTGTACTGCAGGAGCACGGCAGCCCCACCCGCTTCAATATCATCTTCGGAGAGCTCGAGCGGATGGAAACCTGGTTTTACGACACCGCCGGCTATACAGCAGTGTTCGAAGATGGCGTACTGGTGGCTGAAAAAACGTTTACTCCCGTTTTCCAGGAGGAAATGTACGCCACCACCTATGGCCCGGACCAGTTCTCTCGCGGTATGGAGATCGACGACATCGTGCTGTCCACCGGCAGAACCAGCTTCGTGCTCAGCAGCGTCGAAGGTGTCGGCCGTCTGATGCACCTCGAGGGGCTCAGCATCGGGTTGGTAGATGGGCAAATCAACTTCGTAGAGACCTACCCCGCCGCCACCGGTCCCAAGCTTCAGCTGGAAGATTTCAACGCTGCAGCAGGCTCTGCACCGGAAGGTCCGGCCGTTGAGACCGGACCAGCATCTGCTGAACCTGCCGCTGAGATCAGCCTGACACCTGAGGAAACCGCCAATGCGGGTTTACACGGCTACAGCGTTATTTTCTACGTGAACGCGGTGCAGGCCGATGAAGAAACCACATCCGTCGAGATTACCTTCACAGAGAGCGGGCTGAAATGGGTTGAAAACGGCGAAACTGTAAGCTACACACGTCTCGAGGATAATGTTTACCAGGTGCAAGAATTAGACGGTTCTTTCTTAACCCTGCTTTTCCTGCCCGAAGGTATGTTCATTCTTTACGAGGAAGCGGATTCATCTGTTGAGATCGAATTCACCCGTCTGGACTGATAGGAGAATACATACTGTCTCCTGGAGCTTCCGGGAGACAGTATGTTAATTTCGAGACTTTCTCCCGGGTTGAATGCCTGGACTGCCGATTCCTGCAGCAGGAACACTTTTTGCAAATACTGCCTCCAATGCGATACCTCCCTCTCCAGGGAACAGAATTCCTCACACAACCTTCATCATCTCCTCGAAAGTTTTGCCCACATCTCCCTCCACCAGCGGTTTCATCTCTTTCCACATCACCATGAAGGCTTCCCGCCGGCGTGCCAGCTCATCCAGTGTGATGGACTGGACGATTAAAATATCCTGGATGCGTTGTGAAAAATCTGTTGGAAGATGCTCCAGCTGTGCCACGCTAAATAGGCGCCACTTCATATCCGCCACCAGCTGGTTATTGAAGCCGAAAAGCATCCTGAAGAAGAAGTCCAGACCCTGTTCGAACATGTAATGGGCACTGGCAATGCTGCCGCGCTCGACCCAGGTCTCCGTCAACCGGTTGATATACCACTCCGACAGTGTCAATCCGGACATCAGCAACCACTTTCGCTCCTCCTGCTTCAGCGGCACTTTCTCTGCCAGCAGTTGGGCTGTTTTTCCTGCCGGATCGTGGTAGATCCTGCTCTGGGTATACGTCCAGCGCCGGGACATGTCCCATTCGTCCGCCAGTGCCTTCTGATACTCCGATACCCAGCACTGCACCTCGAATTCTCCGACGTTATAGAATTTCTCTTTCGGGTACTCTTCTGCGCCAGGCTCGGTGAACAGGGCGATATCGATATCCGCGGAGCGGTCAAAGTAACCGCGTGCGATACCACCGAGAAATACAATCCCGGTTACATCCTCTCGTAAATACGGCTGCACGAATTCTTCTGCAACTTGAAGTGCTCTCTTCAATAAGTCCTTGTCGGAGGAAGGGAGTTCGAATTTTGTGTACATACAGGAATAGTATCACCAGTCTGTTTTTCGCAAAGTTTTCAACATTAAAAGTACAACACAATAGAACCCCGGGTTATACCTCATACAGGACATTAAGCAGATTCTTTCCCTGTTTATCGATGCTAAATTACAGATAAAAACAGACTTTCGGCCCTGTTTTCAACTCTATAATGATTCTGATCCTACTTTTCTTTTTGAGGCAGGGAACCATGCGCAGACAATCTCTGTTTAGAATCATGACTGTACCAGCCCTTGTCATATTGCTTATCCTCACAGGCTGCAATCCAACACAGGATCCAGCTGTTAATTCTACCGATCCGCCTCCCAAACCCTCGCCCGTCGCGCCGGACCACAATGATGAACCAGGACCAACACCGTTCCCAACACCGGTCATCCTCGAGGATATCGGTTATCCCAACGCTCCCTACCCCACAAGCAAATTCGGAGAGTTGCTCTGGCAGGATAACTTCAACGCACCGGACCCGAACTGGCAGCTCCAGCTCCAGCCACTATACGAACAATCCGGCGACACAAGCTACGCAGCCTTCGAAACCTTTGGTGAAGAACATACAACGGTCGGCCTGGAACTGAACCATCCGCGCAATGTGATATACCAGATCGGCTTTCAGCTCCCTTCCGGTTTTACCGACTTCCATTTCGCCCACAATCCGGCTAATGGTACACAGGCGTACGTAACCTGCTTCGGTAAGGAGAACCAGATGACCTTCCGGGTTTCCCTGCGTACCGGGCACGATGATCCCGGGCAGCAGCTGATTGAGTTCAACACCCTGTCTGAAAACGGCTGGTTCGACTTCGAAATCCGCCAGTACGATCGTTATGTTGATTTTTTTGTTAACGGGGATCACGGGTTTGCCTTCAAGATGCCTGATGAGATGATCCTCGATTACGGCAATTTTTCGTTTGAGGTATACAACCCCTTCGGAGAAAATGCGTCGCTTCTGCTTGACTCCTTCACCATTCATGAATCACAGCAGGAAAATGTTTTCCTGGATACTCTGCCGCTCAGCCCATTCGTCAATCGCTCCGGGCAGGTGCAATTCTCTGATCTTCCCTTCGAAACCATAACAATGGAACTGCCTGAACGCTATCAGACAGCTGAAGGCTGGCAGGCAAGTTTTTTGATTGCCCCGGGTGATGTGCGCAACCCCAACGATCTGGAATTCACATCCGATAACAGATTGGTCGTTTTGCAGCAGCGCAACTGGGGTATGATCGAACTCAGCCCGGATGCACAACCATCCTGGTACCTGAACACCAGAGACAACCTCAACACCCTCGTCACGAATGCCCTTCTCGACCGTGACCGGGACGGCAACCTGTACCTGATCAACGATGGGCAGGTTTTTTTCGTAGACCAACCAGGACAGGCCGTTGCCCTGTTCCCGCTTGCCGGCCACTTTTCCAATCTGACCCAATCCCCGGTCGATGGTATGCTGTATTTCATCGAGGAAGGAAAAATTAAACGCTGGAATGGCAGCAACATCGAAGTCGTACAGGAGGATTTTACAGGGTCCGGCCAGCTCGTTTTTACGGATAATGGCAATCTGTATTTCTACGGTTGGGGCAGCAGGCAGGTAATTGAACTTCTTCCCGACACCTTCAACTTTAAGCACGCCGTCTTCAACGGCGCCTTCGCACTTCCGGATATTCAGCCGACAGCCTTTAACCGCATCAATACCATCGGGAATAATCTGGTCCTTACCTATGGCAGCGAAGTGCTCCAGGTCGACCCACAAACCGGCACTGTTGAGGTGCTGGCCTCTGGCTTCAACCAGCTTGAAGGTATCAGCACAGCATCGGATGGACGTATCTGTTTCACTTCTCGCTTCGACAGCGGGGTGTACTGCTGGGAAGATGGTTTAGTCACAATTGCAGCCATGCCCAATTTCCAAATGACCCCGATGGGTATGGCGGTCAACAGCCAGGGCGAGATCTTCTCCGGCAATGATGAAGCCACGCACCTGTTCCGCTACGACCCGCAGGGACACTACATCACTGCCTATGAAGTCAACGTATGCCAGGCCCCACAGGTGGATATGACCTTCGACAATGCAGACAACCTGTATGTCTCCGCCGGCGAATTCTTTACGAGTGTCTCCAGCCTCACGCGCGTGGATCCGCTGGGGCAGGTTGAAGTGCTGGTAGATTCGGCTGGAATCCACTACCCCTCCGGCATCGACTGGTATGATGGGCATGTATACGTCGTTGAAGCCGAAACAGGGAATCTTTACCGCCTTGAAGACGATACCTCCCTGGCCTTAATTCTTACCGTTCCAACACCCGGCGAGAACGCAACCATCCCCATGCGCATGGACCGGGATGGTAATTTCTACATCTTCATTACCGCTGATAAACAAATGACTCTCTATCAGGTGACTCAGGACAATGTATGGACTCCGATAAACCTTGGTGTGGATCAGCGCAACCTCAGTGTCCTGGAATATTGGCCGGAAAAACACGCCCTTCTGATCGGTTTCACTGATTTCTGGGATGCCAACGCCAGCGTACTGCTGTATGACATCGCCAGCGGCGAAGCAATGACCCTCTTCAGCGGTACTTATGCTGTCAGCGGGCTGGCACTCACACCTGAAGGAGATATCCTGATCAACGACGACTGGGATAACGCCATGATCAGACTCACCCGAAAGGAATAAGTGTCCGGCGGGAATAATCCGGAATAACAACCGGCCTGGAACCCTGGAAAGGCTCAATTATCCTCTTCAGGGGGTACAGAAAATCCACCCACACTGTTCCTCTCCGGGAAATATCAGGTTGGCAGGAACCGCCAGTTTGTGTGACTGAATCGCGGGGGAATATCAGGATTTTAATAACTATTAACACCACAATAACCTGAGGTATGCTAAAGTATGTAGAATTGCTCCATGAAATTGAAAAACCGTGAGGGAAGTGCATGGCAAGAGTAGAAAAAATCATTCACCACAACCAGGACATCATCTGTATGGATGTCTCCGGATTTGCGACCACAGAAGAAATCAGCCCTGTCCTGAACGAAGCCCACGACGCGGTCATGCAGATGGGTTCACACAATGCAAGGCTGCTCTCGAATGTAGAAAACACACGTTACAGCAAGGAAATCAGCGATATTGCGAAGGGTTTCGTCAGGGAAAATAACCCTTACATGAAAGCTTCCGCCATAATCGGGGCAAAAGGCATTCAACTGATCCTGTTCCGAGCCCTGTTTAAAATCAGGGGCCAGGATATTAGACTGTTTGAAAATCAATCCGAAGCACTCGATTGGCTTGCAGCAGACTGATTTCAGCCGCTGCTGAGAAACAGCCTTTTCTCCTGCCACGAGATATCGACCGGATATAATTCTTCCGGAATACTCCATATTGGATTAACGGGCTGAAATCTTCCAAATCAAGCGCCGGTTCCACAGTCGCATTTCTTATTCTCCGAACACACTTTCTGGTGTCCGGACCATCCCCGCTTTAAGAACCTATTTGACAATCAGGTGTTTTTCTGCTGTAGTTATTGTCACAAAGCCGTCATATTCACCGTTATAGTGTTTAAAGAGCTGCTCGTTTTAACTGCCCCCAACCGATCGTGCTGTCCAGCCACGCTGCCAGCATTATCACACAGGCGGTTCCATCATTCTGGCCTCAACTAATATGTAAGCCCGGGAAAGCTGCCATGAAAACACCTTATCGTATTACCCATATCCTCGGTTCAAGCCTTTTCATGTTGATCGTCCTTCTATGCTTCCCATCACCTGTCAGAGCCGATACCTTTGTCGTTAATACCCCCGACGATACTGATGACGGTACCTGTAACAGCAGCCACTGTTCCTTTCGGGAGGCCATGTTCTCAGCCAATGCGAATCCTGGTCCGGACACAATAAGCTTCGCTGGTCTGGATGCAACGAATGGGGATATTATTATTACCCTCAACAGTCATCTTGGCATGTGGACTGATGACGCCACGACAATTGACGGTACCACTGTCCTGGGCTACCAGTCCGAACCTTTGATCAACATACTTGATGGTCAGGGTTCCCTGGAAGCAGCAATCAGCCTGGGCTCTGACAACAACGTTATCCGCGGGCTTTCCATTGCCGGCTTCGGAATCTTCCCTCCAGGTGTTGATCCAGATCCCGGGGGATACGTCGGTGGTGCGATCCTCGTGTGGGGATCAGGTAATGTGATAGAGAACAATGAGCTCGGATGGGGCGCCCTCAACAACAGCATCGGCCTGCTGCTGGATGGTGCAGGTAATACAGCTTCCGGCAACCTGATCTCCGGCAACGGTATCGGGATCTACATCGACGAGCCAGGACAGACTATTCTCAACAACAAGATCGGCACCGATGCTTCAGGTGCCAGCATCAACCCCAATGGCTATGGCATCTACGACCACAAAGGTTCCGGCGGCGGGCATGTTATCGGCAGTCCCGGCGCGGGCAATGTCATTTCCGGCAATAGTTATGGTATCTTCCTGCTGGCAGGCGGCACCACCGTACAGGGGAATTTTATCGGAACCGATGCCTCAGGCACCTCCGATGTCGGTAACGGCCTTGGGATGTACCTCTCCGGAGCGAACTACCTGATCGGCGGATCAGGCTCTGGTGAAGGAAACCTGATTTCAGGCAATGGCAGGGGAATCCACGCCATCGCAGACTGCACGGGCAGCCAGATCCTGGGCAATAAAATCGGCAGCGACATCACCGGCAGCGCTCTCCTGGGCAACACCAACCAGGGGATTCGCTTGTTCGGCACAGGCGTCACCATCGGCGGCCTTAACCCCGGCGAAGGGAACCTGTTCGCGGGAAACTGGATCGGCATCGACCTCGAAGGCGGCACAAACGATCCCGTCCTCGGGAACACGATCACACGCAATGATATAGGTGTGTTGACTTTTATCGACAGCGGCGTTTCGGGCCTTCTGATCAGCCAGAACAGCATATTCGACAACAACGGGTTGGGGATACAGACAAATTTCGCCGGCCCGGATGATTATCCTGAACCGCCGGTGTTGCTGGATGTCTCAAACACTAATGTCCATGGCAACACCTGCTCCCTGTGCACGGTGGAAATCTTCCTTGCAGACCCGGATCCCACCGGTGCGGGCGAAGGTAAAACCTTCCTGGGAAGTGTGCTCAGCAACGGGGCAGGGGATTTTACCCTTAATATCACCCTGCCGCAGCCACAAATGATGTGCCAGCCACTGACCGCGACCGTAACCGATGGTCAGTATAACACCTCTGAATTCTCCCAGAACCTGCTGTTGAACTGCAAGAAGCTGCAGCCTCCGTGGCTGTGGCCATTGTGGACCTTTATCACCGGCCTGTTCGTCCTGGGAGGGTTCCTGCTGCGCAAGGTCTTCCCCTGGAAGCCAGCCTTCACACTGCCTCTCAGCCTGATTGTCGGAATCGCCGCCGGCGGCGGACTGCTGCTGCTGGCTAATCAGCTTCCAGGTGTGATCGTCGATTTCACACCGGATGAGCAGGTCCTGTACAGCGGGCAGCTGCCCAACTGCGATACATACCTTGATCCACAGGGTTTCACACCGGCTGATGGAGCAATCCTGGAACCCGCATCCGATATAACCCTTTCCTGGACTCCTTCCGGTAACCTTCCGGATGGGGAAATCCAGTGGCAAATAAAGCTCGACAGCAGCACCGGACTCGGTGGAACTGCCGTCACCGGCAGCACCAGCCTTTCCCTGAGTACCATGGGGGTCTCTGCCATGCAATCGGACAGCTACCAGTGGGCCGTATCCGGCCAGAAACTGCTGCCTGACGGCGAAACCTGGCTGCCCTTCTGTGCGCCCGGTGAGCCGCTCACCTTCCAGATCCTGCCGATGGAAGAAGAAACGGAAGAAGTGGAGGAGGAAATCGTGGAAGAACCAACCGCTGCCCCCACTGAAGAGCCTGCCATAACAGAAGAACCTGAGGACTGCGAACCCACAGTCACCGCCCTGATGGACCTCAACTGCCGTGTTGGGCCAGGCACAGCCTTCCAGAATGTAGGCACCCTGCTTACGGGTGAATCTGCGCTTGTAGACGGCCAGAACAGCGCCGGCACCTGGGTGTGGATCCTCAACCCGGATGCCCTGGGGCACTGCTGGGTGTGGCGCGAGGGTGTGGAAGAAGTATGCATGCCGGCCCGGCTGCAAATCATCGCCGAACCAACGCTGGAGCCGGAATCGACCTGCCGGTCAGACCTGAGCCGCAGCGAATGCGGTGATGCCGGCGGGATCTATGATCCCGGTGCTGACCCGCCCATGTGCAACTGCCCGTGAGCGGGCATAACATAATCAAACCCGGTTAGACCCGGCCAGGTCGGGTCTAACCGGAGCAGGTCAGGCAAGACACTATAGCAATACATAACCACTGGAAAACCATCATATTCTCCAATCCAACCTCAATGCTGTCGAGAACAGGATATGTTCATGATCACAAAAAGCAGATTTCTACGAATGTTCGGGGCTACCATACTGCTGTTGTTAGTTGTTTTTTGCATCCCCACCCCAGTTCGCGCCGATACTTTCGTTGTAAACACACCTGATGACAACGATGACAGCACCTGCGACAGCAATCACTGCTCGCTGAGGGAAGCGATCAACGCAGCAAATAATAACATCGGCCCTGATACGATCAGCTTTTCTGCGCTGGACGCCACCAATAGCGATATCACCATCACCCTGAGCACACTTTTGCCTCCGCTGCTTGACGACGCCACAACCATCGACGGCTCCACCATACAGGAATATCAGAACGAGCCATTGATCAGCATCATAAAAACAGCCGGAACCCTCGATCATGCCTTCTCTATTCAGGGGAGCTCATGTGTGATCCGTGCGTTCTCGTTGGCGGGATATCTTAATGCAATCGTGGTTTCCGGAAGCGGGAACCTTATTGAGAACAACATTCTGGGTTGGGATGCGTGGAACAACAGTGTCGGGGTTCACCTTGCCGGCAGCAATAATAACGTAAGCGGAAACCTGATTGTATTCAACGATATCGGCATCAAGATCACCGGTCCCGGGCAGATAATCTACGGTAACCGGATCGGTACCGACGGCAGCACAGCAAAACCGAATGAAAGAGGCATCTGGGATGACGGGACCTCCGGCGGGGGCCATATTATCGGCGGACCGAATCCGGGCCAGCGTAATATTATCTCCGGCAATCTGTATGATGGCATTTCACTCAGATCCCCCGGTACTATCGTGCAGGGCAACTATATCGGAACAGATGAAACCGGTACAAGCAGTATGGGAAATCATAGTGGGATTTATTTAACCGGATCGGAAAAGACAACCATTGGTGGAACATCACCCGGTGAAGGCAACCTGATATCAGGCAATCAATGGGGAGTGCATACGCATAGTGACCTCACAGGTTCCCGGATTATCGGCAATATCATTGGGGCCGATGTATCCGGCACTTATGCCATTCCCAACTCGACAGGAATCTGGGGCTCGGGTATCGGTTTTATTACAGGCGGTTTCAATGAGGGAGAAGGCAACCTGATTTTCGGTAATACTTATGCTGGTGTGAGGGATATAGCAGAATGGAGCAGCTATATCCCTGTTATCGGCAACACGATCACACAGAATAGCTATGGAATATTTCAGGAGTTCCCTTTTATGCTTGAAAACTACGGGAAAACCTACAGCCAGAACAGCATTTTCGATAATAGTGATCTCGGTATCAGGATTGATTCCTGGCAGAATATAGTCCCTTCTGTGGCACCGCCGCAGTTATGGAATGCCACAACCGCATCCGTTTCCGGCCAGGCCTGCCCGTACTGTATTATTGAGATCTTTGAGGCTGACCCCGACCCCAGCGGCGCCGGCGAAGGGAAAACCTACCTCACCACGGTTATTGCCGACCCGCAGGGTTTGTTCAGTGCCTCCTTCGATCCGGCTGGATGGTGCCAGAGCTTTACCGCTACCAGCACAAACAGCAGGAATAATACTTCCGAGTTTTCACAGAATATCGTTGGCGGATGCTACCAGCTCGCCCCCCCCTGGCTCTACCCCCTGTGGACCTTCATCACCGGTCTCTTTGTCCTTGCAGGTTTCCTGCTTCGCCGCGTACTTCCCATAAAACCCGGATTCACACTGATTTTCAGCCTTCTGATCGGCATCGCAGCCGGCGGCGGACTGCTGATGCTGGTGAATTTGCATCCGGGTGTAATCGTGCATTTTACACCGGAAGAACAGGTACCTTACACCAGCCCCCTCCCCAACTGCGATTCCTATCTCGATCCGGACGGCTTCTCGCCTCCGGGTAACACTATCCTTGAGACATTGGAAGGACAGTTCCTGTCCTGGAAACCTTCCGATGATATCCCTGGTAGAAACATGCGTTGGATGGTCGAACTGATCGGGTATGAAGCAGGTGCAGACATGCAGATAACAGAGAAAACTTCCATCCCGCTCTCAGAGTTTTCCCTGAACCTTTCCCGCAGCGACCGCTACTCCTGGCAGGTATATGGTGAACAGCTCCAGCCGGATGGTGAAACCTGGCTGCCATTCTGTATGCCGGGTGAGCGGCTCACTTTCCAGGTCCTTTCGGATGAAGCAGAACTCGAAGAGGAAGTGGAAGTGGAAAACGAAGTGCCGGTAACCGTTCCAACAGAAGAGCCTGCGCCAACAGAAGAACCCGAAGACTGCGAAGCCACCGTTACCGCCCTGCAGGATCTCAACTGCCGTGTGGGACCAGGGACAGCCTTCCAGAATGTGGGCACCCTGCTTACGGGTGAGTCTGCGCTTGTAGACGGCCAGAACAACGCCGGAACCTGGGTGTGGATCCTCAACCCGGATGCCCTGGGCCACTGCTGGGTATGGCGTGAGGGCGTGGAAGAAGTGTGTATGCCGGACCGGCTGCAAATCATCGCTGAGCCCACTCCTGAGCCTGAGCCGGCTTGCCGGTCTGACCTGAGCCGCAGCGAATGTGGTGACGCCGGCGGGATCTATGATCCTGGTGCTGATCCGCCCGTGTGCAGCTGCCCGTGAAAACGGTTTGACATAATCCGTCCCGGTGAGACCGGGTGAGGTCGGGTAATGAAAATATAACAGTACTGATGGAATCAAGCACGTTCACCAATCCAGCCTCAATGCTGTCGAGAACAGGATAAGGTCATGATCACAAAAAGCAGATTTCTACGAATGTTCGGGGCTGCCATACTGCTGTTGTTAGTTGTATTTTGCATCCCCACCCCAGTTCGCGCCGATACTTTCGTTGTAAACACACCTGATGACAGCGATGACAGCTCTTGTGATACCAACCACTGCTCCCTGCGCGAAGCGATCAATGCAGCCAACGCAAATATCGGCCCGGATACAATCAGCTTCTCCGCCCTGGATGCCACCGGTGGAGATGTAACCATTACACTCAATTCCCTGCTCCCACCGGTGATGGATAATACAACAACGATCGACGGCACCACGGTGCAAGGATACAGCGGTGAACCCCTGATCAATGTCGTCAAAGGGGTTAACTCCCTGCTGCATGCTTTCGCGCTGCAGTCGGATGGCAACGTTGTGCGGGGTTTCTCCCTGCCCGGATATGGCATTTTTCCCCAGGGACAGAATCCTGATCCCTGGACGTATCTCGGCGGGTCCATCGAAGTCGCCGGCAGCGGAAATTTGATTGAGCACAACACACTCGGATGGGGAGCCTGGCCAAGCGCTGTCGGCGTGAGGGTTGACGGCAGCGGTAATACCATCAGCAGCAATGTGATCTCGGGGAACGGGCTTGGTATCCTCCTGTTTGGGCCCGGCCAGGTTATTTTCGGCAATTTTATCGGAACGGATGCCGCCGGAACAACTGCCATCCCCAACAGCTATGGAATCTATGACCACGCTGAATCTGGAGGTGGGCACGTCATCGGCGGGCCGAGCACAGGCCAGAGGAATATTATTTCCGGAAATTTACGAACAGGCGTTTACCTGAATTCTGACGGAAATTCAGTGCAAGGGAATTACATCGGCACCAATGCTGCCGGCAATGCTGCCATTTACAACTGGACAGGTATATCTGATCAAGGCGAAAACAATGTTATCGGCGGATCGAACCCGGGAGAAGGCAATCTGATTTCAGGCAACAGCCGAGGGTATGCAGGAGGGAGTTCAAGCACACAATTATTTGGAAATATTATTGGCGCTGATGCTGGTGGAACTGCTCCGATTCAAAATATGCATGGTGTAAAACCTGGTCCCGGATTGGTCGTAGGAGGATTGAACCCAGGGGAAGGGAACCTGTTCCTTGGAAACGGCAATGGTATGGAAATCGATTATGGAGGGCATGTCCTTGTTCTTGGCAACACCTTCACCCGGAATCTTTATGGAATCGACAATGAGATTGATTACACCAGCCATGTTACCATCAGCCAGAATAGTTTTTTTAACAATACCGAAAAAGGGATCAGCCTGGCAGGTACCAATTATGACTACCCGAATCCTCCCGACCTTGATCATTTTCAGGATGGTATTCTGGATGGCACAACTTGTTCCAGCTGCGAGGTGGAAATCTTTCTGGCAGATCCCCATCCTTCGGGATTCGGGGAGGGAAAGACCTATGTAACAACAATCACAGCCCAACAATCCGGATACTTCAGCGAGCCCGTTACCCTGCCGCAGACCAATATGGTCTGTCAGCTGATAACCGCTACAGGTACCAACCCTGAGGGATACACTTCCGAATTCTCGCAAAACATCATGGCCAATTGTATCGTCCTTGAGCCTCCCTGGCTCTACCCGCTGTGGACATTTATCACAGGCCTCTTCGTTGCTCTGGTATTCCTCTTGCGCAAGGTTCTGCCATGGAAACCAGGCCTGCTGCTCACCCTGGGTATCGGGTTGGGTATCGCTGCAGGAGGAGGACTACTGCTGCTGCTGAACCAGCTGCCTGGAGTTGTAGTCAATTTTTCGCCTGAAGAACAGGTGCTGTACAGCAACCCGCTGCCGGATTGTGACAACTACCTCCTCTCCGATGGCTTCTCTCCTGCGAACGGGTCTGTACTGCAGCCTGTGGAGGATCTGGAACTTTCCTGGACATTTTCAGAAAACCTGCCAGAAGCTGAAATTCGCTGGATGGTTTCCCTCGGCACACTTGCTGGCGGCGATCCTGCTGAATTGGTCGCAGCCAATCATCATGCAGATCTGAGCAGCTTCGGATTCTCAGCCCTTCGGCCGGAAAGCTACCAGTGGTATGCCACAGGCCGGCAGCTCCAGCCCGACGGCGAAACCTGGCTGCCCTTCTGCATGCCGGGAGAGAGGCTCACCTTCCAGATCCTGCCTGCGGAGGAAGAAGTGGAACCCGAGGAGGAAGAAGAGATAGTTGAAGAACCAACCGCCGCTCCCACTGAGGAACCAGCGCCTGCCGAGGTACCCGAGGACTGCGAAGCCACTGTTACCGCCCTGCAGGATCTCAACTGCCGTCTGGGGCCGGGTACAGCCTTCCAGAATGTCGGCACCTTGCTCCAGGGCGAGTCTGCACTCGTCGACGGCCAGAATAGCGCCGGAACCTGGGTATGGATCCTCAACCCGGATGCCCTGGGCCATTGCTGGGTATGGCGTGAGGGCGTTGAAGAGGTATGTATGCCGGACCGGCTGCAAATCATCGCTGAACCCACTCCTGAGCCTGAGTCGGCTTGCCGGTCTGACCTGAGCCGAAGTGAATGCGGTGACGCTGGTGGGGTCTATGACCCTGGTGCTGATCCGCCCGTGTGCAACTGCCCGTGAAACGGGCATAACATTATCTGGCCCGGTTAGACCCGACCTCACCGTGTGAGGTCGGGTTTGTTTGGGTTAAACCCGGCCTGCACCATAGACTCTGAAACCGGGAGGCTCTACCAACTCGAAGACAACAGCAATCCAACTACCATACTTGCCAATCCCTCTTCAAGTGTGGGTGCCACCGTCCCTAAGCGTATGAACCGGGATTGCACTGTGTACCTCATTATCACTGCATTAAAATCAGAAAAAATTCTACCATGTGGTACAGGATAATGTGTGTGCTTAGGCTAGAATCACAGCGAATCTAAAAGATCTCTTCGCGCTCGAATACTGACCAAAAAACCGCTGCACGCACAGGGATTTAAGTTTGTTTGGTTATTTTCTGAAACTCATACGGGACACAAGCATAGTAAATCATATCAACGCGCATATCACAGGACAAGCCGAAATTCTCTGGGTACCAGGCAGATAGTGCACTGGGCAAGCTTTCTGGCTCAATGGATCCTCTTATTTGATGATTCAGCTGGAACAACCGCAAGAAAGTATACGAAGTCCGATATAATTTATTCGTTGGTAAAACTTATTTTTAATCAGGAGTAAAGTGGTGTTGGTGTTTTTCAATATGATTTCATCCGGGCAGGCGGCACAAGATGACTAGGAAAACATTTAACCCTCAGCTGTATCAGCAGATCCGGGACATCCGGCTTCGCCTGTTTGAATTCGCAAACAATCACTCACTCGAAGAGCTGCTCATCAGAACCCTGGATGAGGCTGAGCTGCTGACCGACAGCGCTATAGGCTTCTTCCATTTTTTAGAGGAAGACCAGGAGACCTTATCCTTGCAAGCCTGGTCCACGCAGACTGCAGACAAGTTCTGCCAGGCTCTTGGTGCAGGCCTGCACTACAGTGTGGAAAATGCCGGAGTATGGGCGGACTGTGTGCGTGAGAAAAAACCCCTCATCCATAATGATGTGCCATCCCTGCCCAATCGAAAAGGAATGCCGGATGGACATGCTGAAGTTATCCGTGAGTTGGTAGTACCTGTTTTACGCCAGGATCATATCGTTGCGATCCTCGGTGTGGGCAACAAGAAAACAGATTATCAACAGGTTGATCTTGAAGCTGTCAGCTACCTTGCCGACATCTGTTGGGAGATTGCAGAGAAAAAGCGAGCCGAAGAAACCCTGCAGCAGAGAACGCTTGAACTGCAGAGACGCGTCCAGGAGCTGCGCTGCCTGCATGGACTCTCACGCCTGAAGGAGAAGCAGGATCTCACGCGGGAACAGCTGCTGCAATCTGCAGTGGAACTGCTGCCACCAGCCTGGCTGCACTCCGAGACAATCTGCGCACGGATCTCACTGCATGATCAGGTTTACACAACCGTTAACTTTAAAGAAACTCCTCAGCAGCAGTCCGTCGTGATTTTGATCAACAGCCAGCCAGCTGGCAGCGTGGATGTGTTTTCCCTTGAAGAACTGCCAGATGGACAGAGTTCCTTCCGGAAGCAGGAACAGGGGCTGCTGAATGCTTTTGCCGAAAGTCTTGGGTTCTTCTTCGAACGCAAGGGGGCGCAAACAGCACTGCAGGAACGGGAACATTATCTCCAGAAGATCCTTGATACAACCATGGATGGTTTCTGGGTGCTGGATGCTTCCGGGTTTGTTGTTGAAGTCAACCAGGCCTACTGTTCTATGTCCGGCTATACACGCGATGAAATCATTGGTCTTAGTATCGAGGACCTGAATGCCGAAGAGGCCACGGAATTTATAGAAGCCCGCATCCAGCGTGTGATAAAACATGGTGAAATGCTCTTTGAAGCCCGGCACCGGCGCAAAGACGGCAGCATCTGGGATGTTGAAGTTTCCGCAAACTGGCTGGATGAGCAAGGCGGTCAATTTATCTGCTTCGGCCGCGATCTTACAGAACGTAAAAAGCTGGAGAAAGCACTTCTGGACGAGCACCAACGACAGGTATTCATTCTGGACGGCTCGAGAGCCGGGACATGGGAATGGAATCTCCAGACCAACAAGACAACTTTCAACAAAACCTGGGCAGAGATGCTCGGTTACACACTCGATGAGTTGAGTCCGACCACGTTTGAAACCTGGAAATCTCTCACAGATCCGGACAGCTTTGCAATCTCCATGGAACGGATAGAACGCTATCTCGCAGGTGAAACATCCGACTATGAATGCGAGCTGCGAATGCGGCACAAGGACGGTCATTGGATCTGGGTGCTTGATCGAGGACGGGTGATGGTCCATGATGCAGGGGGGAAACCGCTGCTGATGTTCGGGACACACAGCGATATCACCCAGCGCAAGCGCGCTGAAGAGAAACACCAGGCTCTTCAGGAGCAGCTGATCCAGACACAGAAGTTGGAATCAGTCGGGAGACTGGCTGGCGGCATCGCGCATGATTTCAACAATATGCTGGGCGTAATGTTGGGACACATGGAAATTGCGATTGAACAAACAGAGCCGGACTCGCCCGTACGGAGCCACCTGGAAGAAGCACACCGGGCTGCAAAGCGATCGGCAGGTCTGACACGGCAGCTGCTTACTTTTGCCCGCAAGCAAACTGTTTTACCCAGAGTGCTTGATATTAATGAAACCGTCGAAGGGATGCTGGATCTGCTGCAGCGGTTGATCGGTGAGGACATCGACCTCGTTTGGCACCCCGGCCATCCGGGGATGATCCGCATTGACCCCTCCCAGGTAGACCAGATCCTGACCAATCTGTGTGTCAACGCCCGCTATGCGATCCAGGGGCAAGGAAAAATTACGATTAAAACCAGCCTCGCAGTCCTCGATGACACTTTACTTACCCAGCATCCTGACTTAACGCCTGCAGAATATACACTCCTCGTTGTCAGTGATGATGGTGACGGTATGGACGAGGAGACTCTGAAGACCATTTTTGAGCCTTTCTTTACAACCAAAGATATCGGCGAAGGGATTGGTTTGGGACTGGCAACTGTCTATGGGATTGTCAAACAGAACAACGGTTTGATCAATGTCGACAGCGAGCCAGGTCAGGGAACGACGTTCAATATCTATCTACCGGTCCATTCAGGAGAACCGCCTCGCACAAAGATTGCTGAAAAGCCCAGTGCTGCATCTGTACAACACAACGGTACGATACTGCTGGTGGAAGATGAGCCAGCTGTCCTGGAAGTGACCCGGTTCTTGCTGGAACAGATGGGGCTCTCGGTGCTTTCTGCTTCCTCACCGGAGGAAGGGTTATCCCTGGCGGCTTCCCACCCTGAAGAGATCGCCCTTCTGATCACCGATGTAATCATGCCGGGCATGAACGGCCGAGATCTGGCCGAAAGGCTGTGCACGCATCAGCCAAACCTGAAAACACTTTTCATATCCGGGTATACTGCCGATATCATCTCACAACGAGGTGAATTGGAGGATGGTGTACAATTCCTGCAGAAGCCCTATTCAAGTGCCGCACTGCAGGAGAGAATCCGGGAAATTTTATTCAGTACCGGGCCACAAGATTGATACAATTTTCCGCTTGCGCCCTCTGAAAGTACAGTCCTTCACCTCACAAAAACCGATAAGAACTTACATTCCGCAGCAGCCTGGCCTTCAGAACCGGGGAATACTTTTACGATACTCAGCCGGTATCTTCAGTTCTGCTCACAGCGGGATCACCGGATCTTTACAATCACTGTCGCACCGGGCAACAGGATAGCAGGCACCGCCGCACCAGCCTGGTGTTTTGTGAGCAACCGTGTACTTTGAGGACATCTTTAGCCTTAATAACTGCCTGCTAATCATTCAAACGCCCAGGAACTTACACATGCCGGCACACATAACCATGTAATTTTCTCTCAATAAGATTCTCATCAGGGAAAAATAAACAATCCATCTCTGAATGCACTATTCAACAACTGTCACCTTATCAAGATATCTGAATTTTCCCGCTTCCACTCCCCTTCGATTCGCCAGGACCAGTGTCAGGATTTGCAGCGGAAGAATTTCTGCCAGAGATCGGACCAGCCCGCGCGCTCTCGGCATTTGAATCGTGTCCAGTTCCGGATCTCTTACATCATCGATCCATAATACCCGACCCCCGTGCTCGATAATGTCGAGTGCCAGTTTGCGATTCAGACCGATAGTCTCTGGGGCTCCGGCCAGCACAAGCGCTGTAAAACCGGGTTCAGCCAGCTCAAGCGGCCCGTGCCGGAACTCCGCCGCATGCATCCCCTCCAACGGGAATTTAGCCGCTTCTTTAGTAATCAACGCACCTGTCCAGACAGCGCCCATTGAAGGGCCGCGTCCAAGCACAATGAGGTTTTTAGAATTGCCCAACCCGGCATCCATCTCCGCTACCTGCCTGTCCATATTGCCCAGATAGTCTTCTATTGCTCCGGCTGTTTCCAGTATGTCACTTTTGAGTTCAGCCAGATTGCTTTCAACCAGAACAACGGCAGCAAGCAGGTTTGCCGCCACCGTATTCAAATAGGTCTTGGTTCCCACGGTGGCTTCCGGACCGGCAAAAATGGGCAGGCATAAATCAGCTCCGTGTGCCAGAGGGCTGTCCCTTTCATTCACACACACTAAAACATCCGCTCCGGGGGTAGACTTCAAAACCTCCAGCAGGTGCACCAGTTCAGCACTGCGCCCGGACTGGGAATTCATCCATACAAGACTTCGTGGTCCAATCAAATCAGCCTTGTAATGTACCAGCTCTGAGCTGTTTACAAGGATAACCGGTATCGGAAGCTGTGATAGTGCAATCTCTGTAGGGCAGGCTGCACTGTACGATGCGCCCATCCCCGTGAGAATGATGCGGTCATACCTGTTTCTTTTGAATGCTGAAAGGATCAGTTCCAGTGGTTGCGGAGTAAAAGACTCAACCAGCCGCCGCAAAGCAGCAGGCTGTTCAAGAATATTCCCGATATAAGGGTTCATGCTTCCTTTTCCTGCAAAAGCTGTGCAGCTCGAGCTGCGCCGAACAGCCCCGCTTGCTGGCCGGTTTTTGAAAGCTGGATATGCACCTTGCCGGCAGGTATGATTACATTCACATGTTCCAGCGCCGCTCGAATTCTTTCTTCCATCAGGTCGAAGGAGCGCAGTACACCACCGGTCAGCACAACGGCGTCCGGCAGGATCATCATCAGGATGCTGATCAACCCGCGCACAATGTAATCCGCTGTTTGATCAACCAGCCCGATACAGATAGAGTCACCCTGACGTGCGCCATCAAAAACATGTTTTGCCTCGAGTTTTTCCGGCGTATCAGGTATACGGGCCAGGAATGATTCCGGATGGCTTTTTACTGCTTCCCTGGCGAAAGCAGCAATCGCTGGCCCGGCAACCAGACTCTCCAAGCAGCCGTTGGCGCCGCAGTAGCACGCCGGCCCGGAAGGGTCAATAAGGATATGGCCGCCTTCAGGATGCTCACCACCAATACCGCGGTGAATAACACCATCCTTGATCAGGGCAAATCCGACCCCGGTGCCGATTGTCACCATCACCATCGATCCAAATCCACGGCCTGCGCCGACCCAGGCTTCTCCAAGTGCTGCTGCATCAGCATCGTTCTCCAATGCCACCGGTACCCCAAAACGCTGCCGCAGCGGGCTGACTATATCCACATTCTCCCAGCCAGGCAGCGTGTACGGGTTTTGAATGCAGCCATGCTCCCGATCCAGAGGCCCTGTGGAACCGATACCCAATGCAAGCACAGGCTGTCCAGCCTGAGCGATGACCGTATCCACCAGATCGATAATGACCGGCAAGCCGTAATCCGGGCCGCGGGCGGCTTCTATCAGCGCATCCTCCCGAAACAACAGATCGCCCTGTGGAGAAACTGCACCAGCCCGGACATTTGTCCCGCCAATATCTATTCCAATTAGAATGGTATTCTCAGGGGTCATCTTCTTCCGCCCGAATCAAATGATTTCATCAGCTGTGTCAAGCCTTACTTTTCTCCAGCCTGCAAAGCTGCCCAGCAGGCAGAACCAATCACACCTGCATTATCACCCAGCTCTGAAAGGACTACATCCACCTTGTCTATCGGCATTACAACCACCCGTTCCTTCAGAGTACGCCTGATCGGCTCCAGCAGCAGATCGCCGGCCTGGGACACGCCGCCGCCAATGATAATGCGCCTCGGACCTACGGCAGCACAAACACTCCCGGCTGCTATCCCGATATAAAAACCGGCCAGCTCGTAAATTTCCTTTGCAACCTCATCCCCTTCTTCCGCCGCCCTGGCGATCAACTCCGGGGTGATTCGGTTCAAATCGTACTCACACAACGGACCCAGAGACGTGGTCCGTCCTTGAGCAACCGCCTTCATACCCATGGCTGCAATCGCAGGCCCGGATGCAAACGCTTCGAGACAACCATTATTGCCGCAGCCGCAGCGGGGGCCGTTAAAATCGATCGTGATATGCCCCAGTTCACCGGCTGATCCGCCGATACCGAGGGTCAGCCGGCCATCCACCACCAGACCGCCTCCGATACCAGTACCCACCGCAAAAACAGCCACAGTATCCACACCACTCCCTGCGCCAAAGCGAAATTCACCATAAGTGATCGCCCGCACATCATTGATCAACCATGTTTGCAGGCCGGTCAGGCGCTCGATGGTTGCACTTAACGGAACATTTGGCCATGTCCCCGGCAAATTCACCAGAAAAATAGTTACACCTTTTTCCATATCCAGCACACCGGGTGCACCAATACCCACACCACCCACGTCCGCTTTTTCCAGATCAGCTTCCTGGATGACATCCTCGATCAACTCTGCCATGCGCCCCATGACCGCGTCGGGGCCTTCCCGCGCAAGTGTAGGGGTGCGTTTCTGAAACAGGACGCGGCCGGATTCAACGTCAACCAGGGCTGCGCGCAGATTGGTTCCGCCCAGATCAATGCCAATGTACTTTTTCATACTGCATCCCTCGTAGAAACACTCACCTCTGCCTGTCTCCAGAGGAAGAGAGGAAGAGGTGAGCCGTTTTTTCAAAAGAACGATCTAATACATGTACGGCTTGAGCAGGTCGCGTGAAATATAGAACCCACGTTTGACCAGCTCTTCATCTCCTTCAAAAGCCCGGTCTTCATGCTCAATGCTGACAACAAAATCGTAGCCAACTCCTGTCAGGGCTGCAAAGAACTTTCCCCAATCCATGTCGCCCAGACCCGGAAGGCGCGGCACCTGCCAGCCCATACCCTGCGACAGAACGCCGTGGTTATAGAGACCTTCCCGATCGATGTGCAGGTCTTTTGCATGGACATGGAAGATCCGGTCTTTGAATTCCCGCACAACCCTTTCGCAGTCGATCATCTGCAGGATAAGGTGGGACGGATCGAGGTTCAGCCCGAAGTTGTCGTCCGGGATGATCTCCCACATCTGGCGCCAGATTGCGGGTGTACTGGCGAGGTTGTTTCCACCTGGCCATTCATCATATGAAAAAATCATCGGGCAATTTTCAATTGCAATTTTCACCCCATGATTCGCTGCAAACTTCACAATCGGCGGCCATATCCTTGCATAATCTTCCAAGTTTTGCGGGACGGTCTTGTTTTTATCTTTACCGATGAATGTGCCGACAATTTCAACCTCAAGCATCGCCGCCGCTTCGATAACCTTCATCAAATGCCCGATTACCATTTCGCGGTGTTCCGCATCGGGATGCAGGGGGTTAGGATAGTAACCAAGGGACGAAATGATCAGCCCATATCCATCAAGCATAGTGCGGATTTCTTTCGCCTTTGCCTTATCGAGTTCATCCACATTGATATGAGTTACACCGGCATACCGGCGGGTTGCTTTTTCGAGCGGCCAGCAGGCAATCTCAACCGCCTCAAAACCGCTTTCCGCCCCCCAACTGGCGGCTTGCTCAAGTGTGTTTCCGGGCAATGCTGCTGTAAAGAAACCGAGTTTCATGATTCCTCCTTTACTCTACTTTCACCCAGTTCCCTTCCTTTGCGCTTCGGCCGATAGCTTCACACAGCTGCATTTCATAATGGCCGTCTGCAAAAGTCGGGTAATCAGGTGTTCGGGTTGAATCTCCAGACAGAATGTGATCATACACTTTCGCATAGAGCTGTTTAAAGGTATCCGGAAAGCCTTCGTTATGGCCGCCGGGATAACCTGCCACCGCCTGCGCGGATGGTACAAGCAAGGATGGATCCTTCATCAGGATCTGGTTGGGATCGGAGCGATGGCCGATCCAAAGTTCATTCGGCCGTTCGGAGTTCCAGGCCATGGATGATTTTGAACCGCTGATTTCATAAAACAAACGGTTCTTTCTCCCTGAGGAAACCTGGGAAACAGTCAACACGCCACGTACATCATTTTCAAAGTGCAGCACAACGGTGGCATAGTCCTCAGTGTGGATTGGCTGGTCAACATAGTCTTCCGGTGTGAGCATCTTGCCGGTAAAGGTCTCCAGCGGCCTGGCCGGCTTTTTCCGAATCGGATGAAATGTCTTGAAGTCCGCAAAAACTTCAACAACCCGCAAGCCCGTGATGTAGGTCAGCAGATCGAGCCAATGGGAACCGATATCTCCCACTGCGCGCAGGTCACCACCAAGATCCGGCTCCAGCCGCCAGTTCCAGTCTGTGGGCAGCAGCAGCCAATCCTGCAGATAGGAGCCCTGCAGGATAAAGAGATCCCCCAGTTCGCCGTTCTGTACCATAGCTTTTGCCTGCTGCGACAGCGGGTACATGCGCATATTAAAATTGATGGCATTGATCAGCTTTGTTTCCGCTGCCATCTTTACCAATTCAGCGGATTGAGCTGTATCCATGGCCAGTGGTTTTTCACAGATCACATGCTTGCCAGCCAGAAGGGCTGCTTTAGCATGCGGATGGTGCAGGTAGTTCGGGGTCGCAAGATGGACAACATGGATACCCGGATCGGACAGCATGTCTTCCAGAGATCCATATGCCTGTGGAATAACCAGCTCAGCAGCTTTCTGTTCAGCCTTTTCGAGTGTCTCTTCAGCCAACCCCAGCACTTTCAGGCCATTGCGACGTAAGGCTTCAATGTGTGCCGGCCCGATAAAACCTGTTCCAGCAACACCAATACCGATAGTTTGTTTTGTTTGATCTTTTGTCATAGAAGCCTCCTAATACTCACCGGGGGTTGGATCGGAACCGTCGGCAGCTTTACCCTCCTGCCGCGCTTGAAAATCATCCAGGATTTTTGCAGTTGCTGTTGCACCGCAGCGCGTGACCCCGGCCTCTATCACATCCAGCATGGCCGGCAGCGTGCGTACACCACCTGCTGCTTTAACCTGGACGTGATCACTTACGTTGGCCCGCATAAGCCGCAGGTCATCCAATGTAGCGCCGCCTGGAGCAAACCCGGTGGATGTTTTGACCCAATCAGCACCGGCAGCGTCAGCAAGCTTGCAAGCCGCAATCTTTTCCTCATCAGTGAGATATGCGTTCTCAAAGATCACCTTTACCTTTGCATTCCTCGCATGGGCTGCATCGCACACAGCTTTGATGTCCTCACGCACATAGTCAAGCTTCCCGGAACGCAGCTGCCCGATATTCAAGACCATATCCAGCTCTACTGCCCCGTTTGCCATCGCCTGCTCAGCTTCCGCTACCTTTATCGCAGTAAGATTACTGCCGTGCGGAAAACCAATTACAGTGCTGACAAGCACATCAGAATCCTTCAGCGCCTCTGCTGCGAGCCGTACATGGCAGGGCTTAACACATACAGTAGCTGTGTGGTAGCGCGCTGCCAGCGCACAACCCTCCAGCACATCTTCTTCTGTCAGTTCAGGGCGCAGGAGGGAATGGTCAATTACTTTCGCCAGTTGTTCATATGTCAGTGTAGTAATATCCAGTTTTATCATCTGATTCACTCTGTCTTCTTCCACAAATCTATCGGTTTGGAAACTTTCGGGGGATGGTATGGAAATTCGATCTTCCGCCCCTCGCCGGCCGATTGATAAGCGGCATACATGATTTTCAATACTTCGCGTCCATCCTCGCCGGTAACTATAGGGTTTTCCTTCCCCTGCACACATTTGATGAAATGCTGCATCTCCTGAGGGAACCCGTAGTTCCAGACTTCCTCAAACATTGTGAAGGTATAACCCTTTGTTGCTCCAGCTTTTTCTACTGCGTAACCGTACCCTTCTTCGGAATAGGTCAGCAGGGAGCTGCCGCGCAGCAGATCTGCCCGGGTGTGGCCTTTTTTGCCGTAAATCTCGCAGCGATCATCTACACCGCCGCCTTTTGCCCAGCTGTTCTCAATCATCGCCACTTTGTTGCCTTCATATTCAATGATGGCATATGAATGATCCTCACCCTGTGTACGTTCCTGATGGATATACGTTCCCATAAACGCTGTTACCGATTTCACTGGCGGGCGCCCCAGCACCCAGCGGGTATACTCTATCGAGTGGCAGCCCATATCAAGCATCACGCCACCACCAGAGCGGTTCACATCCCAGAACCATGGCATATGCGGGCCGGGGTGCTCCTCTGACTGCTTCGCCAGGAATGGCTCCCCGATCGCACCTTCCTCTATCAGAGTCTTGGCACGCACATACTTGGGTGCGAACAACAGTTCCTCAGCATACATGAGAAGCACACCTGCTTTTTTACAGGCTTCGATCATCTCATCCGCTTCTTCCAGTGTCAGACAGAGCGGCTTTTCAATAATCACATGCTTTCCGGCTTTTGCAGCTGCAACAACGGCATCACGATGGAGATCGTTGGGGATGCCGATATCGACTACGTCAATATCCTTATCCTGCAGCATTTCGTTGTAATCCGTATACGCCGCAGGAATCCCGCGGTCTCTTGCGAATTTTTCAGCATTATTCGGGCTGGCAACAGCCACCAGCTCGGCATCCGGAACCCAGTCCCGAAAAGATACATGGTGAATATCGCCCACGAATCCAGTCCCGATCATGCCTACTTTTACTGTCTTTGTCATGGGTCTCTCCTTCCATCTCGTTTGATTCGTTACCATGCAGAAAGTACGAAAAGGTTATCTGTACAAAAAAAATGCTGCGGTGTTACGCAGCCTTTTTGTTTTTATCCTTACTGGCGGAGCGATTTCTGGCGCCCATAGATGGAAATAAGTACAAGCAGAGTTCCACCCAACACCATCCGGCGGACCGAGTCTGGCATTTGCATCGTTGTTAGCAAGCTCGTAATCAGTGTGAGCACAACTGCACCGGCCATACTGCCCCAGTAGCTGCCCTTACCTCCCGAAAGCAGCGTTCCACCTACTGCAACAGCTGCGATAGAAGGGAAAAGGTATGGTTTACCCAATGCGATAAACACCACGCCGGTGTTTCCCACCAGCAGGAATCCGCCAAAACCTGCCAGCGCACCTGCCAGGGAGTATGTCGCCAGGTTGGTCCCAATCACATTAACCCCGGACAACTTCGCTGTCACACGATTAACACCGATGGCAAACAGGTTCTTGCCATACGCGGTGCGTTCAAGCAGCAGCCATATCAAGACCCCGAAGATCAGCCAGATAATAATCGCCCCGGGGATCCCCAGAAACAGGGGCCGGGCAATCAGCTTTGTCATGATCGGAGCCACTTTGCCGCTCACATTGCCATGGTTGAGGACAATGATCGTTCCGGTGACAACACCAGACATACCAAGGGTCATTACAAAGGGCGAAATCCTGAGAAAGGTAACACCAATACCGTTGACAAGCCCGATCAACGCTCCCACAACCAGCGAGATCAACAGGGCCAGCAGTACCATAGTATTCTCGCCCTTAACGATCACGTACGTCAGGATCGCGGTAAGCGTAACAACCGATCCAGCCGAAAGGTCGATCCCTTCAAAGCCGCTGATAATCACGAGCGTCTGGCCTGCGGCAATAACGCCAAGGAACACAGCCAGGCGAACTATGTTGATCGCCTGCGCTTTGGCGATAGCCAGGTCGCTGCCATAACCATTGGGCAGCAGCCCTGAAAGGATAAAGAGAATTATCGCCAGGACCAGCGCGGCTACTGGTGGGGAGATACGAAGTTTTTTCATGATCTCCTCCTGCGGAACAGATTGATTATTCCGGGGGCAGCCAGTGCAGCCACAATAATGGAAGCCTTCACCAGTGTTTCCCACCAGGTGCCGATATTGGCAAAGGAGATGATATTCTGGATGAAACTGAGTATGAGTGCTCCCATCACCGGTCCGGCCACTCCTCCGAACCCACCGCTGAAGGCGTTGCCGCCGATGACAGCAGCGGTAATCGAATTAAGCGTCATCGGTTCGCCAATTTCAGCATTTCCGGATCCGCTCAGCATGGTTATAGCTATCCCTGCCAGCGCAGCCATAAACCCGGCTGCAACATAGGTGCTGAACTTTATCCATGTGACAGGCACTGCAGTTTCATACGCCGCACTTGGCTTGCCGCCAACAGCAAACAGATACTTACCGTACCGGGTGGAACTGAAATAAATCCAGATCAACAGCAGGACAGCTATGACATAGAATGCCAGTGGAATGCCAAGCGGCGATGAGGTGCGGTATAAGCCGGCAATCTCAGCTGGAATACCACCTCCGGGATTGGGTAAAATGAACAACGCCAGGCCGATATACAGAAAACTGGTGGCATAGGTGGTGATAATCGGCTGCAGCCGCAGGAAGGCGATAAAGAAGCCATTGATCGCACCGGCTGCAATACCGATAAGCAGTGAAATCAGCACATATTTCCACATCAGCTCCGGCGTTCCCTCCAGACCGACCCGGGTCGCAAGAATTGTGTTTACAATCGATACGATGCCGCCGACGGAAATATCAATCCCCCCACCCAGTAGTACAATTGCCTGACCCACCGCCAGAAAGATCAGCGGCAGGAAAACCCGCATATTTCCGTTAAGTGTCTCAAGCGCAAACATATTTGGCTGCAGCACCCAGTTAACTCCAATAGTAAGCAGCAAGAGGATGAATGGAAAGAATACCGGGTAGCGTGACATAAGAAAATCCAGGTTGAAGCGCTTTTTCATAAAACAACTCCATTGGTGGCACCCAGGCTGGCAGCAACTAGATTCTCTTTGGTCAATGATGCACCGCGTAATTCAGTCCGGATCACGCCGTCATACATAACCAGGACCCGATCACTCAATCCGACCAACTCTTCGTCATCACTGCTGTAGAACAGAATCGTTTTCCCTTCCTCACAAAGCCTTGTGAGCAGAGCATAGAACTCTGCTTTGGTCCCTACATCAACACCCTTTGTCGGATCATCCAGAAGAAGCAGCTTTGGTTTCCGCATCAACCATTTCCCGAGAACCACTTTCTGGGCATTACCACCGGAAAGGCTGCTCACAGGTTCCTGCAATCCTGCCATTTTAAGATTCAGACTGATGCCCATCTCCCCTGCATGCTCTTTTGCCCGGCTGATTTTGAGTGGAAAGCCGTAACGCGCCCAGGATGGGAGCTGAAGGTTCTCAAGGATGGAGCGGATGTACAGCAACCCCTCACGCGCTCGATCACCCGGAACCAGCGCGATCCCTTTTTTCATGGCTTCACGCGGATGTTTCAGGCGGGTTTCATCACCGAACAGATGTACACGGCCGCGGTAGCGCACATCGCCGAACAAGGACAGCAGCAAATCGCGCTGACCCTGTCCGCGCAGACCGCCAATCCCGACCAGTTCCCCCTCATGGACCTTGAAACTGACCCCGTCCAGAATATCTGTACGCAGATCTTCCACTTCCAGACATACCGGCTTGCTGGAGCTTTCCTCAGCAGTCAGTTCCGTACGGGTGTATTCAAAGACAGATTCCTTCTTGATCATCAACTGAACAAGTTCTTTTTCCGTCACACCGTTCATAATGCCGGCGCCAACCGTCTTCCCGTTACGCAGCACACTGAAACGATCTGCTATCCTGAAGATCTCTTCCATACGGTGAGAAACAAATACAACCGCCTTGCCCTGCTCCTTCCAGGTCTGCACAAGTTCAAACAAACGCTGTACCTGGCGGCTGTCAAGACTTGCTGTTGCTTCATCAAGAATCATCAACCAGGGATCCGGGCTGATGGCCTTTAAGATTTCAATAATCTGCTTTTCATCAGGGGGCAGTGAAGCAACAACATCATCGGGTTTAATAGCGGTCTTATAGGTTCCTTCAAATAAGGACAGTAACTCATCTGTCTTCTCCCTTACCACCTTTGCGTTTACTGTGCCCAGGGGGGTCATCGGTTCACGTGTCAGCCAGATGTTCTCGGCAACCGTCATCTGGGGAATTAAACTCAATTCCTGAAATACCGTGGCAATTCCCAGCTTCTTTGCTACTTGCGGAGAAGACAAATGCACAGGTGATTGATCAAGGAGCAGCTGCCCTCCATCGAGGACAACTACTCCATTGATCACCTTACTCATTGTGCTTTTGCCGCTTCCGTTTGCACCTATCAATGCCACGACTTCCCCGGTTCTTACATCCAGGTTGCCATCGGACAGCGCTACAACCCCGCCGTAGCGTTTGACAATATTGACAGCGGAAAGCGACTCAGCCATGATTCTATTTAAAGAACGACTGAACTTCGTCGTCGGTCATGATGTCATCGAGCAGATAGGCATCCGGCTGGCCTTCACACATCGCCAGGCCTTCATCCAGATTCTC
>JAFGNH010000172.1 GCA_016927115.1 Anaerolineales bacterium
CCCCCACACCCCCACGAATGGCGTTCTATTGAATCCGATTCCCATTCATAATCATCACATAATCTCGAGTAATAGAATTCTTAAGGGTTTGTTCTGCTGTATCATTTTGAGACGGGGTATAATACGTGATGTTTTGGCGGGCACTGCACCCCAGCCGAAAGATATGCTGTAGGGAACGGCCGCGACTTTTCCCTGTTCCCGGAATGACAGGGAAAGCCACAGGAGAAAGAATTTTTCAATAAGAAGACTCCGCTTTATTATGGCGCGACCGTTTGTGGGAAGCGCAGCTGAAGGTTCCTCCTCAGGCTGTGCAGGCGCTTCTTGTCCGAAAGTTAAAAAGCCTTCGCCGTCATGACATAGCAGGTAAAGGTGAGCTGTTCTGTGTAATTTGTGCCGCAATCTTATATTTCGATTGCACAATCAGCATTATCGATTGCACAATCAGCATTATCGATTGCGCAATCAGCAGGTCTATTGGGGAATCTGCGAGATCAGTTCTGTTTTTATCAGCGTAATCAGCTGCATAAGCAGGCGCAATCTGCGTTTTCAACATTATCAGGGCATTCATCGTAATCAGCGTTAGTTTTTTTCAGCGCTTTCAGCGTTTCAGCGTTCAAAGTACCGCCACAGGATGCACTCGATATCGGCGTCGGTATGTTCGGCCGCGATGGAGAAAAAATCCTCCCTCGTCATGATCTTCCCTGTTCCGGCCTCATAGTATGCCTGCAGAAAAGCGAAAAACGCCTCATCCCCCATTTTCTCGCGGATCTCATCAATCAATTCAGCTCCTCGCAGATAGACCGCATTGATATATGGACGGGGTGTTTCGAACCGGTATATTGTGCTGTCCACTTTTCCCTGTGGTTGAAACCACGCCACCCGATAGTCCCACCACCAGTCTCCGTTCTGCGGGAAAAGGGTCTCGTAGAAGATCCATTCGCTGTATGTTGCCAGCGCCTCGTCCAGCCAGGGTTCATTCGCGGCGTCGTTACCCACGGCGGCAAACCACCACTGGTGTGCGGTTTCATGCGCGGCGATGATAGTCAGGTAATCCTTTTCGTCGCCGCCAAACCGTTCGAAATAATCGTATCCGAGGAAGAACAGACCGTCGTATTCCATCCCGTCATAAAAGTCGGCTTCGATCAGGAACAGGAATTCCTGAATGGGTTCTCCATACACGTGGCTGTAAACGTCCCAGGCTGAAATTGTGGCTGCCAGTGCCGCCCACCCCGCTTCCTCATCCTCAGGGAACACATAGGCATTGATATAAGGATGGTCCGTCATGGAGAGGAACCGGTAATTTTCGCTGGCCGTCCACACGAACGTCCGTGACTGGTCCGCATGAAACACCCAGCCTTCCTCTGTTTGCCGGCCAGGGACGCTGCCAACAACCGTCAGATCCGGATTGGGGGACTTCAGACGGATGCTGACATCAAAATCCGCCACGTCATACACAAGGTATTCGCCGATGGGATGGTAGTCGTTCACCATCCAGCCCGATCCCTCCAGGTAGGCAGGGATAAAAGCATACCAGTCGCACACGTTGATCTGCCGCCAGGTATAGCCAAGCACCCCGGGCTCATTGGGCAGATTCAAGCCATACTGCAGTTCAATCCTGACCCGCCCCTCCGGTTCCAGCACTTCCGGGAGTTCCAGCAGCAGGCGGACACCATCCAGAGTGTACTCCGGGGTTACCAGGTCTCCGCCGACAACAAGTGACTGCAGCTCAAATTGCGCGTCCGTGTGGTTGGGCGGAATTATTAGAGGCAGCTCTTCCAGAGTTTCACCGGTCTGGTTCAGATAGATGATCTGTTCATAAACTTCCAGCCGCATGGCCCGGTTCTCGAAGAGCACATCCAGGGCATAGGTAGTGGGGCCCGACTCGATATCAGGTTCAGGTGTAATCGGATTGAAATTTTCCCCCGTGCTTTCTGGCGCCGGCAAGGCAGTAGCTATTGTTGGAGCAGCTGTGACCGGCAGCTGGGTGAATGTTTGCTGTGGTTTTTCGGTTACCTGCGGCAGCAATGCACATCCGCTGGTTAAACTAAACCACAAAATGAGAGTTAAAACGGTTCGAACTTTTTTCATAAAGAAACAACTCTTTTCCATAATGACAATATAGTAGTCATTTTTTGATTTTGTGGAAATACGCACAGCGATCGGCTTCAGTGGACTAAAATTCACAGAGAAGGCTGAAAACACAATAACAACTGGATTTGTAACAAGCGATACATGCTATCTTCTGGTGACTGCTTCTCGCAACAAAAGAACCTTGTTCACTTCGAAACGGTCGTTCCCTTTTTCAAAATATCTCAACTCCGGCAAGGATAGCGAAGCTCTCTTCGCAGCCCGCCTGTCAATTGCCAGGGCATGCCATAACATCTGCTGCCAGTGAGAGAGAGAAATGGAACCTGTCTCCTGCTCATACCCGCTTATTGCAGTTTGTATTTCATTTTAAATTCCTCCAAACTATACACTCCTTTAGAGATTCCTGAGTCCTTTCAGCTTGGTTGGAGTACAATCAGGAAAATCGCAACACAAATCCGCCTGAACCATCCTGCATATCCTGCAGCGTCCGACTTCCCTATCATGGCGTAGTTACTTATCGGTAAAGGAGAACTTTTTATGCAGTACCGCACATTCGGCAAGCTCGATTGGAAACCCTCGGCGCTCGGCTTCGGCTGTATGCGCCTGCCCACCACCGACGGCGATGCCGCCAATATCGACCAGGAAAAAACAACGGAGATGATCCGCACCGCGGTCGATGCCGGCGTGAACTATTTCGATACCGCCTATCCCTACCACAAGGAAAAAAGTGAGGCTGCCCTGGGTATTGCCCTGCAGGACGGATACCGCGAACGCGTGTGCATCGCCACCAAGTCACCTGTATGGAAAGTCCATGAAAGCAGCGATTTCGACCGCCTTCTCGATATCCAGCTTGAGCGCCTCCAGACCGGCACGATCGACTTCTATCTGCTGCACGCACTGAACGCTGAATCCTGGGAAAAAGTGCAGCGGTTGGATCTTCTCCGCCGTGCTGAGGCTGCCCTCGCAGATGGGCGAATCCGCCATCTCGGCTTCTCCTTCCACGACAACCTGAACACCTTCAAACAGATTATCGACGGCTACGATGGCTGGGAGTTCTGCCAGATACAGTACAACTACATGGATATCACCTTCCAGGCCGGTACCGAAGGCCTGCGCTATGCAGCCGGAAAAGGGCTGGGTGTGATCATCATGGAACCGCTGCTCGGAGGCAAGCTGGCGCTCGACCTTCCCGCCACCCGCCCGCTGTGGGATACCGCCGAACAGAAACGCACACCGGTCGACTGGGCGCTGCAGTGGATCTGGAGCCAGCCCGAGGTGTCGCTGGTGCTGAGCGGTATGAGTACGCTCGAACAGGTACAGCAGAATATTGAATCAGCCAGCGTTTCCAGGCCCGGCTTATTGAGCGACGGCAATCTGGTGATGATAGATAAAGCGCGCGACATGGTGAATGACCTCGGCCCGATCCCATGCACCCGCTGTGAATATTGCCTGCCCTGCCCCAATGGTGTCAATATTCCGCGCAACTTTGATGTCTACAACAAAGCTGCCATGTTTGACAACCTTGAGGGCTCTCGCCACGAATACGTCCGTTGGATCCCCGATGAAGAGAAAGCCGCCGCCTGCATCGAGTGCGATGAGTGCCTGCCCAAGTGCCCGCAGCAGATCCCCATCAGCACCTGGCTTCCGGTGGTAGCCGATGTGCTGGGTGAAAACAAACCGTACGTAAAGTCGCTCTGAGGAATATAGCAGATGTGCGGCACCTGTCACCAGCGCCGCACATCTGACCGTTAGTCCAGTCGCAGTACTGAAGCCCGGAAATAACAGCTTTATACAATGGGGATCAACCGTCCGTACGCAGGATTACGCGCCGCTTGCCTGCGTGATCCTCACTTTTTCACCAACACCAACCCCTAGTACCGACTCTGCGCTGCCATTCACAATGGCGATGTCCAGATAGTCCGTGCTGCCGAACAACGCAATCAGGCTGCCCGGCTCCCGGTCGCCGAAAGTCTTCACCAGGCCATCGATCACTTTCCCACCGATCTCGACCTTCCACTTACTGAGGCCGCCCAGATCCCCGAACATGGACAGGGGTATATTGGTGGCCAGGCTTCCGAAATAGTCGATCGCGATCACTTCGCCGCGTGCGCCGTTCTCCAGTTTTTCCGCCTTCGGAAGCTTGAAACGTACGGGATCCGTCAACGGCGTGCCCACATTCTCCAGCGGGACGCCCGCTGCAAGGTGTGCTGCTACAGGTGCAAAGATGTCCCTGCCATGAAAAACGTTGCTTTGGGCGGGCAGCCAGTAGTCCGGATTATCCACATGCACGATCGAAATATCCCAGCCATTTTCCTCAGCCTGCTCCATCACCAAACTCAGCACGCCGTTGTCCGGCGCTACGAAAATGTGTCCACCGATACATGCCGCAATCGGCCGCCGGGCTGTGCCCACGCCCGGATCAACCACCGCCAGGTGCACTGTCCCTTCGGGAAAATAAAACACATTGGCTGCCAGCACCAACGCACCCCCGAACACATCCTGCGGCCTGACTTTATGGGTGATATCGATCATCTGTACATCAGAAAGTATGCCGCTGATGACTCCTTTCATCACACCAACATAACCGTCCTGGTCGCCAAAATCCGTGGTCAGTGAAAGTACCTTCATTACCTGCTCCTTTGTTCTCCATTAACTATTGAAGCGGG
>JAFGNH010000173.1 GCA_016927115.1 Anaerolineales bacterium
AACACTGAAACACTGAAAATGCTGAACTTCTGAGTACGCTGACATACTACTCATACTATAATTAAAAAAAAATTGTTAAATAATCGTAATTAATTAATTTAATAACTAATATATTATAAGTTAATAGTGGAATAATGGAGCCAGGAAAACGGGAAAATATTATATAAAAAATTATGAATAAAAGATAATATCTATATATAAAAGATAATGTATTGTAAATAATGATAGGGTCGAGCGGCGGCAGATTTATGCCGGCTTGCGGAGGGAGGGAAGATGGCTACAAATCTTGATTTTTCTACAGCAACAAGCGGGCAGATCGAAGCGGAACTATGCAGGCATCTGCAGCAGATACGGCTGTCCAGGAATGTCACCCAGGCACAGCTGGCCAGGGAGGCAGGTGTCTCGACTGGAACCATCAGCCGTATGGAGCGGGGGCAGGGTGTCTCACTGGATTCCTTTATTCGTACCCTGATTGCGCTCGATATCCAGCAGAACCTGCAGGTCCTCCTTCCGGATATTTCGATCCGCCCCATGGAGCGCATTGACGGTGCCGGACATGAGCGACAGCGGGCGCGCCCATCCCTGGCAATGAAGGACCAGGCACCGTGGGTCTGGGGCGAAAAAGATGGAGAAGATGGTTAATACTGCCGGCGTTTTCCTCTGGGGCAGTCTGATCGGTGCAGTGACCTGGCAGGAGGATCGGGAGTATGCGGTTTTCCAGTATTCCACCGATTTTCAAAACAGCGGGATACAGGTTGCTCCTCTGATGATGCCGCTGCGTGAGTTTCCCTATGAATTTCCAGCGCTGCCTCGGAACACATTCCGGGGGCTGCCGGGTATGCTGGCCGATTCTCTCCCGGACCGTTTCGGGAATGCTTTGATCGATGCATGGCTCGCAGCGGAAGGCCGCAGCACCGCAAGTTTCCATCCCGTGGAGCGTCTTTGCTATATCGGAAGGCGGGGAATGGGTGCGCTGGAATACGAACCTGCTCTTGTTTCCCCGTATGCGGAATCCGATGTCCTCGATGTCGCCAGGCTCGTCGATCTTGCGAATAAGATCCTGAAGGAACGAGCCAACCTTACGGGGGTATTCTCCGGAAAAGAAGATCGGAAAGCCATGGAAGATATCCTGCGGGTGGGTTCGTCAGCAGGCGGGGCCAGGGCAAAAGCAGTGCTTGCCTGGAATCCGGAAACTAAGAAGTTCCGATCCGGGCAGGTTGAAGCCGGGCAGGGCTTTGAATACTGGATTCTGAAATTCGACGGTATACAGAATAACCGGGACAAAGAACTGTCAGATCCGCTTGGATTCGGTCGTATCGAATATGCGTATCACTTAATGGCAGTGGAAGCAGGTATCCGTATGATGCAGTGTGAATTGTTCGAAGAGGGGCCTCGCTGTCACTTTATGACCAGAAGATTTGACCGTACCGACACTGGCGGGAAATACCACATGCAGTCTCTGGGAGCGTTGCGCCATCTCGATTACAACCAGTCCGGAAGCAGTTCCTACGAGCAGGCGATTGAGGTGATCCGCCGGCTCGGTCTGCCTCGAACGGATCTGGAGCAGCAGGTTCTTCGGGCGATGTTCAATGTTGTCTGCAGGAATTGTGACGATCATGTGAAAAAAATTGCCTTCCTGATGAACCAGCGGGGAGAGTGGCGCCTTTCTCCAGCCTTCGATCTCACCTACGCGTGGAATCCACAGGGCGAATGGACCAACCGGCACCAGATGAGTGTGAACCAGAAACGCGAGTCCATTGAGCGTGATGATCTGGCAGCTCTGGCTGACAGGGCAGGGATCAAATCTAAACAGGCAAATGAGATGATGGATCAGGTGCTTGCTTCAGCCGGCAATTGGCTGGCGTTTGCCGACGAGGCGGGTATGGGGGAAAGGAGGGCGGAAGAGATCCGGGGGAATCTGTGTCTGGATTTGTGAGAGGTAAGGGAGGAACAGCGTACGGGCGGGGCTGATGTTGTATACACGTTGTACGCCTTGCCACCGCATGGAGCGATCCTCTATATGTGAAGAGGGGTCGACCCATGGGTCGACCCCTACGGTATGATGCGCTCAGCTGCATTCGTTTCTTACGGTGTCGGAGTTGCACCCTCTCCCTGGACCTCAGGCGTAGTTGTCGCCTGGGGAAGCATAGCCGGGTCGAGCGTCGGCGTGGCTGTCGGCTGCTCAATGAAGCTCTCGCGAGTGAATGTTACCAGCGAGTCCACCGAATACTCACGTACACGGGCATAGTAGTCTGATTCAGAGGACTTGATCACGTAGCTCAGGTCGTCCGGATCCTGCGCGCCGACCCGGAGAGTGACAGTGCCGTCTGTAGTAGTGAAGGTGAGCACAGCCAGCGGCTCGTCGAACGCCCAGGCCGGGTCTTCACTCAGGCCGGTCGGGGAGGTCATGGTGATGGCGCTGGACCGACTCAACAGGTTGTTCAGTTCCGCATCATTCTGCACCTCACCAGGGAGCAGGCCGTCCAGCTGCCAGGCCCCCGCCGCATCTTTAGAGAAGGTCAGGGTACCCTGGGCATTCTGCAGTTGTATGCTGGTCAGGTCTTCCTGGTTGACCCGCAGATAGACCGCGTCGATCCAGTCGCTGACACGTGCATTATAGTCACTCACATCCAGATCAGAGGCGAGGTGTGTATCCTGTTCTCCGCCGATTCGGAAGTGGGTGGCACCATAATTCGGGGAGGAGCCCATATAAATTACATACTCATCACCGCTGTCCGTTGAGAGCGTAACCTTTCGCAGGAAGTTGTTTTCCGCCACCTGCAGGGCGCGCTGGCTGGTTGTGCTGCTTGTCACGGTATCACCAATGGAAATCGAAACCAGCCCGGTCAACAGTGCATTAATCTCTGTTTCCAGAGCCGGATAGTTATCCAGCGCCGGCAGAACCCATTGGCCATTACTGCGTGCAAGCTGCACTTCTGCGCCGGAATCATCCTCAAGCATAATGCCGGTAACCGATGCCGGGTCGAGGTCGGCGAAAACTGATTCCTGTACCACTTCCGCAGAACGAGGCCAGAGAACGAGAGCACTGAGGAGGATTTGAAGGACAAGGACACCTGCAAGGATCTGGTTTAATTTGAGTTTCATGATTATCCCTCACTTTCCCTGGTCAGGCCGGTTGGTGGTTCCAGTTCCATAGGTATTTCTTTTTTCTTCTCCTGGTTCCATATCCAGGCCAGTCCAGCCAGTGCCACCAGTGCGACGGCATAGTTGATAATTTCCCATACGGATTCCTGCTGGCTTGTCAATGGTGTCAGCAGGCGGGTGTAGGTGCCCCGCGAGCGGATCTGAAGCAGGTCGAGATCCTCCACACTCCAGTCGATGGCGTTCTGGAAGAGCTGCAGGCTGTTGAGATAGCGGTCCGCAGCCATGGAGTAGGAGAGCTGGAAGATGAAGTCATCCAGGAATTCTGCGCTGCTGAACACGACCAGCCGGGCCGTATCCGGAGAGGATTCAATCAGCGGCGGGATGGTTTCGGGCTCCGCTTCTGTGCCGTCGTCTGCGATCTCGCCCTCTGTCTGGCCGAACGGCAGGTCACGGCCGGCGAAATAGCTGTCGAAACTGCCCTGGATGCTCACCGCCAGTGTGTAAGACTGCTGGTCACCCGTCTGTGGGAAGCCCAGCATCGGGTAAAGGTTGAAATCCGGCTGTATGTTGGTATCTGTAGTCAGCCAGGAGGAACTGGTGGACTTCAGAAGAACCGTGGTGTCACGATTTGCATTGAGTGTTTCATCAAGCTCAATCGGTGAGGACCAGTTCATGGTGACTGCCGGTACGTTGGCGGTAATGGGGTGGTCGCTATCCATATTGTCAGTACGGATATCCACAAAGAACGGATAGTCAACCGCCTGGATTTCCTGTACATTGAATCCGCCGGCTTCGCGCGTTACATACACCGGGAAGGGCTCATTTTGAGTATCCATTACGAGTGCATTCTGAATGGTGATACCGTAACTCTGCAGCAGATCGGAAAGGGTACTGGTGAGCGGCTGCAGGGCAAGGCCGCCGGAGTACTGGTCGACAATAGCTTTGTAGTTGCCTGCCGAAATGATCACGGAGCCGCCCTTCATCAGGAACTGGTCGACGGCGAATACCTGTTTTTCAGTCAGGTTTTCAGGGGCAACAAGTACCAGAACATCGACTTCGGACGGTACCTGGCCGCTGCTCAGGTCCACCTGCTGTACATCGTAATCCGCGCTGATCTGGGCAGCGAGTTCAGACCAGCTCTGCAGGGGCTCTATTGTTTGCCCGAACATATCCTGTGTGTACTCAGTCGGGGGAATCCACACACCGATGACTTTAAGGAAACCGGTGGAGGCTCGTTTCAGCGCCGATTCGATGGTGCTGCGGATATCAGTTTCGCTGAGATCGCCGGTGGGGTAGAGCACCTGGAATGAGTCGCCGATCTCGAGCACCATGTAGAGATAGTAGGAATCTGAGGAGAAGAAGGAAACAGGGATCGCCTGCAGCCCATAGTTTTCATACAGGCTGTCCGGGGTTATTGCATCCCCGCTCTCGTCCGGATCAACGATAGAGACCTGCAGCTTTCCATTGGACTGTTCTGCAAGAGTATTCAGCACGGTTTCCATGGATGATGGCACATCGGCGAGGGAGTCCGGCAGTGTGCCGGGGGTGATGTAGGCCGTCAGAGAAACCGGTTCAGTTATGGATGCAAGAATCATATCGATGCTCTGGAAGCCATACACGGTTTTCTTGATCGCCCTGGTGAGATCATACTCCAGGTTGCGCAGGCTGACGTCGATGGACCCGTCGCGGGCAGGCTGCACCTCGATCAGGTCGTTAAAACCGAGGACCGTGTTTTGATCGCCGTAGCGGAAGAGGATATTGAAGTAGGAGTTGATCACCGAAGCTTCGTAGCGGTCGGTCACCTGGAAAGGTGTTGCCGAGATACCATAGACCTGATTGGCTTCCGCTTCTTTTTCGGGATCCTCTGCCGGGTCGATGATTTCCAGCTGTACCTTTCCGCCGGAGGCGATTTCATACTCGGTCAGCATGTCAATGATGGTGGGGATCAGTGGTGAGAGCAGTGGATGTGTTTTATCGCTGAAATAACCGCGGATCAGCAGAGGTTCTTCCAGGTTGCTCAAAAGGTCTTCTGTAGTCGTTGACAGGGTGTATTCCTTGTTTTCTGTAAGATCTAGGCGAAGGCCCTGCAGAGGGTACACCCATACATTGACGATAATCAGGTTCACAATCACGAGAATGGTGGTGATCGTGGAGGCCTGCTGCTTTATTCGGACGGCTATATTTTTGCTCCAGCTGCGTACTTCGAGTGCCCGGATATTCAGGGCGAGGAAAATTCCGGTGAGTGAGAGATAGTAAAGCAGATCTCCCAGGTCGATTACTCCGCGCTCGATGCTGCTGAAGCGGCTGCCGGTGCCGATCGCTTCCAGGATGCGGGCAACGGAATTGGGGAAGAAATCCACCAGCAGGCTGGAGCCGATTCCATAGAACAGCCCGCTTACCAGGGCTGTGGCGATAAATGCCACGATCTGGTTATCGGTTTTGGAGGAGAGGTACAGTCCGATGGCTGCATAGGCGGATGCCATCAGGATACTGGCAATGTAGCCGCCGATAACAGGCCCCCAGTCCAGGTTGCCGAGAATGGAAACGCTGATCGGCAGAAACAGGGTCAGCACCAGGGCGAGGGCCACAAGCGCCACAACTGCCAGGAACTTGCCGATAACAAGCTCTACCAGGCGCACAGGCAGCGTAAGCAGGACTTCCATAGTGCCTGAGCGCTGTTCTTCACTCCACTGCCGCATGGAAAGCGCGGCAACAAGCACAATCATCAGCAGGGGCATACGGCTGAACAGCGGCCGCACGTCTGCAATACCGCGGGCAAAAAAGGTATCTATCCAGAAGAAGGAAAACAGGGTCACCGCAAGGAAGGCGCCGATAAAAATAAGTGCCATCGGCGAGCCGAAGTATCCCTGCAGTTCTTTACGTGTAATAGCTAATGCTCTTTTCATAGGGACCTCACACTGCAGTTGCTAGTTCGTTGAACACGGTTTCGAGAGTGCGGGCATCATGCTGCAGCTCCCTCAGCGGCCAGTTATTCTCGTGCGCCAGGTTGTAGATCAGCGGGCACAGATCGCTGCCTGATACCCGCTTTTCACCATGGATACGGAAGTGTGCGTGGCCTTCCCTGCTGCTTTCCAGGCTTACAGCTTCCACACCTTCGAGCGCCTCCAGCCGGCCGGCAGCACCGGGGATGTTCTTTTCCAGCACAAGGATTGCATCAGAGCTGCTGGCCAGCTCGGACAGGTATGCATCCGCGCGGACCTGGCCATTGATAAGGATGATCGCCCGATCACACAGTGCCTCCACTTCGGACAGGATGTGAGTGGAGAACAGGATGGTGCTGACCTTTGAAAGGCGGCGGATCAGTGAGCGGATCTCAACGATCTGCGTCGGGTCCAGCCCGATAGTGGGTTCATCCAGGATCAGCAGCTTGGGCAGGTGCAGGATTGCCTGCGCCAGGCCTACACGCTGTCGAAACCCTTTGCTCAGCTCGCCGATCTGGCGGGTGAGATGCTTCTCCAGGCCTGCAGCATACACAGCTTCGGAAATATGGCGCTGCTGCCGTTCTTCAGGGATTCCCCGCAGGTCGGCCATCATTGCCAGGTAGGACTGGATGGACAATTCGGGGTACAGCGGTGCGGTTTCCGGAAGGTAGCCGATTCGGGACTGCACCTTTTTAGGCTCTGCAAGCACGTCCAATCCATCGATGGAGACACTTCCGTTGTCCGGCTGCAGATAGCCGGTCAGGATTTTGATGGTGGTCGTTTTTCCGGCACCGTTGGGGCCAAGCAGCCCGACGATTTCTCCTTCTCCGATCGAGAAAGACACATCGTTGAGAGCCTGGATGGAGCCGTAGGATTTGGAAATCCCTGCTGTTTTAATCATAGACACTGCTCCTTTGTTCCATGGTCGGGATCCGGGGGTCCTTTTCCCGTTTCTGCAAAAACAAACTGTTTCAATGGCTGCTCTGATTGTGAGCAAAAGGCTGTCTCTTTGTACAGCAGTGCAGGAGAAGCCTTTTGTTTCTGGCTGCCGGCGTATTGATTTTATTGTTAAATACCACGACCTGCACTCCCTGGATGCAGCAGGTGCAATTGTAGTGTTTTTGAATAGGTGTATCAAGTAAATAAACTTAAGAAAAAGATTAGAAGATCGGCAAACAAGATCGGCCGACGGCTGGTGTCACAGGATTCGAGCCGGCTCATTTCAAGCAGAGACCCGGATTTGTTGGTTTCTAGCCCTCTCAGCGGGTGCTGCGGGAGAAGCGCATCACAGCAAGTATGAAAAAAACCGCAGTGTACATCAGCAGGATCGCTGCCGGAAGCAGGACAGAGCTGACACCCTGGCCGCGGATAATGATGTTCTGGAAGCCGTCCATGGCCCAGGCTGTAGGCAAAAGATGTCCAATCCGGTTGAAGGTTTGCCCTGTGATTTCGAGCGGGAACCAGGCGCCGCCCATAGCTGAAAAAATGAACATGGCCAGCAGTGAAAACACCAGCACCTGGTCTGTACCTGAGGAAAACACTGAGATCATCAGTCCCAGGGCTGAGGACCATAACGCCAGGCTGACTATCATCAGCAGCGTGCCCAGCGGACTGCTCAGGTAGTCCACTTTGAATAGTACCTGGCCGAGAAGCACCAGTATCAATTCCTGCACCAGGATCACAACGAACATGCCAAGGATGTGCCCGAGAAGGATCTGAACCCGGGTGGTTGGTGTGCTCAGCAGCCGGTCAAGCGCTCTGTTGTTCCGTTCCAGCACCAGCACCATTGCCGCGTTTATCAAACCAAAGATAGCAAACTGAACGATCATACCGGGGGAGGATTGGGTAAAACCGGAGGGTGAGAAATCAGCATTACCGGCCTGGCCGGTAGAACTCACCTGCATGGTAACCGCCGGTGATTCCCAGGCCTGAACTGCAAGATCCATACTCTGCCAGAAAGCTTCTTTCAGCTCGGCCGTTGTCTGTTCCGGCTGCAGTCGTGCAAGCGTTTGTGTGCTCAACCGTGCGGCCAGTGCGGCGGTGCTGATACGACCGGTAAGAAGTCTGAGAGCAGCTTCGATTGACTGCAAATCTGGTGATTCCGGGTCGACTATTATCTCCAGTTCTACAGGCAGTTCGGTCCGGATTGACTCCCCATACCCTTTGGGGATCAGGAGAAGCCCGTCAAAATCGCCATCTGCGAGCTCCTGCTTTTTTATATCCAGGTCAGATAGATTAAACTCTTCGGCAGACAGGGTTTCGGAGACCTGCAGCAGGTTAAGGATCTGCTCCGAAGCTGTCTTTTCGCCCTCTGTTGTAAGCACAGCAATCCTGAGCCTGGAAATTTCTTCGGTGTTTGAGATTGTTGACGGGTTGAAAACCAGTCCAAAAAAGAGAGTGAACACCAGCGGAAGCAAGACCAGGAAGAATAGAGTCTTCCGGTCTTTCAGGATTTGCAGGATGTCTTTTAGAACGATATTCAGAATTTTCATAAATCACCTTCAAGCAAAACGCCTGCGGAAGCGCAGTGTTCCAGCGATAAACAGAACCAGTCCGAAAAGGGTACAAACCAGGAAGGGAACCAGGATACCAGCAGGCGCAGCTCCTCCGATGGTCAGGATCCATATTTTCAACGCCCAGCCGTGTGGCGTGAAAAGAGAAATGGTATCCCAAAGGGCAGGCATATGCGGGATGCCGGTGGTGAACAACCCTCCGAGCATGGCTGAAACAGTCAGCACACCTCCGAAAACCACTCCTGATTGGCGGGTGGATTTGATAAACGAGATGATGAAGAGACCGAAGCCGCCACCTGCAGTAATCGTGGCCAGGATGGCCAACAGCGTGGAAAACGGCGTACCCCAACTGATTTTGAATATCAATGCTGAGGAGAGAAGCAGTATCACAGCCTGAATCAGCATCAGGAGGAACATGTAAAGGAATTTTCCACCCAGGATGGTTGAGGCTGAGGTGGGGGTGGTAAACAACCGCGACAGGGTACCCTCTTCGTCTTCTTTAACGATGCTCTCAGCCACACTGGCTGCAGAATAAAAAAGGAAAAAGATCATCAAGCCGGCCATAGTTGCGGCAATAATGCTGTGCCCTTCGTTCATCTGCGGTTTAGAGGTGTCCAGTGAGGTGAGAACATATCCTGGAGATTGTTTTGACTCGATAAGCTCACCGCGTGCCCGGGCTTGATCGGCATACTCTAAATAAAGCCGTGTCCGGTTCTGTTCGCTGAGTGAAAGTCCGTACTGCCCAAGTAGAGATTCATTGGTATTCAGCACAATGCTGGAGCCTGAAAAGCTGTCGAAAAACTGCTGCAGCAGATCCTGGACGAGGGATGGGCCAAAAGTAAGTGTCGGATCTTTGTGCAGCCGAATCTGCGCTTCAGTTTCCCCGCCGGTCACTGCAGCTGTGAAATTAACCGGAAGAATTACAGCTGCTGCAGCTTCCTGGTTGTCCACAGCCTGAATGGCTGCTTCAGGATCACTCTCGTTCCGCACTTCAAGCAGCTGATTCAGCCCTTCGCCGGTTAAAAATTCCTCCAGCATCGATCCCGCATTAAAAGCTGCATATTCGACCGGTTGATCCCGGTTGACCAGAATTATCCTGGTGAGGGTTATGTCGATCTCTTCTTCATTTGAGAACCCGCCAAACGCGAAATTAATCAGGCCGGTGAGAAGGATCGGAGTAACCAGCATCATCAGGAGTGCGAAAATACTGCGGGTAGCTCGCAGCAGGTCTTTTAGAGCAAGATCAAGAACTTTCATGATTTACTCCCGGGTCCCGCAGGGCTCGGCCGGTCAGATGAAGAAAGACTGCTTCCAGGTTCGGCTCCTGGACTTCAACTGAAGTTATTCGCACACTGTGCCGGGCAGCTGTCTCGAAGAGAGCCGGCAGGATCAGGTTGCTGTTTTCGGCAAGCAGGATGAGTTTTCCATTCTCAGAGGACAGATTATGGATACCGTCCAGTGTACGCCATTGTTTGAGCAGAGGATCTATTTCTGTGCCGATATCTGTGCTGAGGGTAAGGCTAACCCGGTCGAGCTCACCGACAATTTGGATGAGCTCCTCATGAGTCCCCCCGGCGATTATTTTTCCGTAGTCCATGATCGCGATCCGGTTGGAGATCTCCTGGGCTTCCTCCATGTAATGGGTGGTGTAGATAACCGTTGTGCCCTGCCGGTTCAGATCCATGATGCTGTCGAGGATATTGCGCCGGCTTTGTGGATCAATCCCGACCGTTGGTTCATCCAGGATGATAACCGGCGGAGTATGCAGGAGAGCAATACCGATGTTCAGCCGTCGTTTCATTCCCCCGGAGTATTTGCTGACGGCTCCCTTCTGGCGCTCACTCAGGCCGATAATATCAAGCACCTCATCACAACGCTGCTGCAGCTTCTTACCGCGCAGTTCATACATTTTGCCCCAGAAAAGCAGGTTCTCACGAGCAGAAAGGTCCTCATAAAGTGCTATTTCCTGGGGAACGAGACCGAGCTGCTTTTTAACCTTCATGGGATCCGTTTTGATGGAGAAGCTGTTAATCAAAACGTCCCCGTTATCTGGTTCAAGCAGGCAGGCCAACATGGAGATTGTTGTACTTTTACCGGCGCCGTTGGGGCCCAGCAGGCTGTATATTTCACCCCGCTGTATTGTGAAGGAAACATTGTCGACTGCCTGGATATCCCCGAACTTCTTATTAAGCCGGGTTACTTCAATAATTGGGTTTTTATCCATAATTGATTTTCCTGTTTCTTCTCCTGAATACCGAAAAGAGTCTGAGATGAAAACCGCCTGCTCTTTACTGATGAATATGTTTATATCTTGAACCAAGATACAGCCTGTTGGATGACAGGAATCCGCAATCTACCTGACGGGGAGCCTCGTCGGGCAGACTGGCAAGAATATGTTCAGTGTGTTCTGATCAGCGTAAAGGTTCAGACACGCTCTATTTGAGGTGAATCCAGTGCTGCCTTTGTTTCTTCCTTCTTATAGCCGACCATCTTGATAAGATCGTTGAAGGCCTTGGTGCCGCCGGAAAGGAAGAAGGCTGTCAGGATCAGATCGAGAAAATCAGGGCAGCTAACTCCCAGCGGCTGCAGAATACGAAGACGCAGGGCAGCTGCAAGTGTGATACCGATAACAACCGCCACTGCACTGAGGATCCATTTCTTGTGTGGCTGCAGGAATTTATCAAGGACGGGGTCCACCAGTTCAATCAGCTGCTGAAGTGCAACGCTGACAACCATGGCCGGGGCAAGGGCATCGACAAGCTCGTTCATATTTTTCCTCCCTGTAGTACGAGCGAATATGGGGTTTTGATGCTGTTATTATTTCATAAGCCGGCAGTAGAAATCAAGGCTGTGCCGTATAGGTTTCTGTTCCTATCAGAGGGTTTCCGTATTGGACGTTTTTTTCGGCTCCGGGAAGGCCCACACCTGCCTCCTCCGACATATGTGTTTTCGCAGCCTGTTTTAGCGAGCGCGGGATACGATTTGTCAGAGCGAGCGTGCGAAGCAACCTTCTGTTGGCGCGAAGGAGGCAATGGATT
>JAFGNH010000174.1 GCA_016927115.1 Anaerolineales bacterium
ATTCTATATCACATCTCTATGCCAAGAATCCAGCGCGGCCGCAGCGGTCCATCACTCACTTATCAAGAATCTCAAACTCCATCTCCCAATCCCAAAGCATACCAGCAGGGTATATGTCAAAACCATCATCATGATCGCGTGAAAGCTCGAGGGTCGTGTCCACAAGGTATGTGCCAGGGTCCAGTATTCCCAGATTATATCGAAAGATAGCGGCAGGATACTCATCTTCCTCAGCGGCGTAATACACCCATTCGATACCCTGCCAACCTGACATGACATTCTGCAGTTCAACTCCGTTGAGTCTGATTTCCATCTTTCCAATGGCATCCAGAAAGTCTTCCGCCTGCGCTTCCTCCACTGTAATCCACCCGCCATTAAGGGTTACAGGAATCCCGTATGCCAGCCTCGAGACATCCGCGAACGGCATGAGATCGAGTTCGTATACATCATTCTCAGGAATGTGAGCAGCCTGGGGATTGAACAGGTCTTCAAGAACTCCGGTTGCCGTCAGCAAGCCCAGCACGGATACAATGGCCAGGACTATCCACAGCCATACCGGCCAGCGCTTCTTTGCATCTGCCTTTGATTTGAGTTCCCCCTCCACATTCAGGAAACCAGCCTCTGATCGAGCCTCTTCATGCTCTCCAGAGGGACCTTCAAGCATAGTTGCGGCATCCTCCCGGGTTGATCCCCACGCATCCATACCAACAGAAGACTTTCCGATTGGGTCTTCTGCAGAGTCCGCCATCGCCAAACCATTCAATCTTTGCCCACAAAATCCACAAAACTTGGCTTCCGGATGAACTTCTTGACCGCAATCAGGACATTTCATACACCCTCCAATAGATTATCTCCCTGGCCCACATTCAAGCTGCAAGTATGGTCCAAACACTATATCAATGCTGAATCAATTGAAACAGCAGCACAACAAAAGCACACCCGGAGAATAAGATCAGAACCATACACCCCGCAGGTATCCAGATCGGGAACCTGTTTTTTCGATCCCGGTTCTCCCATTCATCAACCTGCCCCGCAGCTGAACTCCCGGTGGAAATTCCGGATTCCTTGCCCTGCCATGCTCTTGCGGCTTCATCGGAAAGCTCCGCTCCACACTGCTCGCAGTATTTCAACCCATCCCTGTTAAGACTACCGCAGGTATGGCATTTTATTTCAAGATACTGGTTATTTTCGATCCCCCTGCTTTTCTCCCTGGGGAGGCCGCACAAAGCGCACACAGATTCATCTGTCGAATTCTCCTGACCGCATTCCAGACACACCCAGGTATTCTTCTCCTTTTCTTCTGCCGGCGTAGAAGCTGTGAGGACTGCCCCATCCGGGACCGGGTACGGTTGTGGCGTGCCACAGTGGTCACAAATCTGATAGTCTGCATCATTATCAGCGCCGCATGTGGGACAATTCATACGCACATTCTCTTTCAACCAGCCAGCCCGAATAGGTTTTATGACTGGAGGTCAGGCCAGATTCAGCAAGGTGAATCTGGCGGTTGAAATTTTGAGTGCTCTTTTTTTTATCATGACTGCCGGCAGGGAAAAGTGATGGAGTACGGCGGCAGTAAAAGGTTAGTGAAGGAAACCGCATGGAACCATGCCCGAAGCGTAAAACAAGCGGTTGATTTCAATATTATAGAGAAAACTCTCTGGAAGCCAAACGTTTTTCTTCAAGTCCCTGCAGTTATCATAAAGACAGCCCGCTGAAACGGGCTGGTGTCTTATTCCTCACCGCGGTAGATTGCAGGTATGGCAGGACTGCTCACAAAGAAACCGGAACATTCTGCCGGTCAGAAGCGTTTTCTCTCCGGACATGGCCAGAAAACAGTGCACTTTGTAAATCATTGCCCGTGTTTGAACCCGGTATTGATGGTACAGCCAGGCAGGCTCTCAACTGCTCTCGATCGCTACGTACATCAACGCAGAAACCATCTTCCGTTTCACAATACGAGGGCGGGTAAATAGCGGTTCTTTATTTTAAGCCACATTTCTACCGTAGAGGCGATTTTCACAAGCAATGGAAAAGATCATAAATGGTGCTGGGGCACTCCGTTCAGCGTATAGCCTGGTCGGACTCTCCAATCCGCTTCAGAATCACGCCTTCATCATCCTGGTACACAATTCTCCATTCAGGATAGCCACAGCCAAGGGAGAAGCCCAGAGAATCATCCCTGGGATGAAGGCAAACGATCGACACATCATTGGAAGTAAACAATATGTGCCAGGACTTGCTTTGTTCTTGCTGTGGGGGCAAATGATCTATCACAACAACCTCAGGGCTCTGCCTCATTTTCGCCTGTTGATTCATCCGCTGCTTCATTATTGAGACCATTCGCCAGCAGCAAAAGAATATCAGCGGCCTCTTCCAGCATCGGAGCCATAACCTCCACCAGCCGGCTCAATTCTGCGCGGCCATCGTCGGTAATCCGGTACATACGTTTTGATCGCTTTTCTGGCTTCTCCCATTCCCCGACTATAAACCCATATTCCTGGAGGGTTGTCAGGAGGGGATAGACAGCCCCAGGGTTGGCCGACCAGCCGCCGCGTGTGATTTCTTCTATCTCACGCATGATGTCGTTGCCATAGCGTGGCTGCTCCTGGATCAGGTGCAGCACGATCATCGGCAGCAGTCCGCCGCCCTGGCTAAATACTTCGGCTATAAAGGGATTAAACTGGTTGGGGATACCCCAGCTGCCAGAAATCCATGGCCGGAATCTGCGGCCACCAAACAGCCAGTGATCCTCAGGCTCCAATCCAAGGTAATCGGAAAAATACTGGTGCCATGAGTGCCGCCATTCCTGACGTGGTGAGTGAGGCCGGTTTCCGTACATACTATCCTCTTCACGAAGATTCTGGTGCCAATTCCGCCAGAATCTGCCTCTGCGGAACGCCCGCCGGCGATAAAAACGTCGCATGGTGTCTCTCCATATATAGTAATTTATAACAATATAGTTGAATTCAATATTGTTGTTATAGATAATATCATATTGAAACTTCCCGGTCAAGACTCAGAATCAGGCTGCCGCTGAGAATCCAGGCAATAGAAGTCACCGGGTATGCGGATATTCATAACGCGAAAACCCCCTGCGGAAAAAATCTCTCACAGGGGGTGTACAGGTCAGCATCCCTTAAAAACAGTGCATAATCTCTCAGGAACGGGTTTATCCTCGCAGAGTCTCCTTAAGGACGGTCCCCAGGCGATAGATACCTTCAACAATATGCTCCTCATCAGCATTGGAGAAATTCAGGCGCATGGAATGTTGCCCACCCTCACCCTCAGGATAAAAAGCGAAACCCGGGACGTATGCTACATTACGCTCAGCAGCTGTCTCCAGCAGTTCGGCGGTATCTATCGCATCCGGTACAGTTGCCCACAGGAATAGCCCACCCTTCGGATGTGTCCAGGTGACACCTTCCGGCATATGTTCAGCCAGCGCATCCAGCATGGTATACATCCGCTTGCGATAAGCCTTGCGAAGGTTTTTTACATGCTGTCGCAGCAGGCCACGCCGGCAGATATCATGTGTGATCATCTGGACAAAGGTTCCGGTATGCAGATCCGCCCCCTGCTTGGCCTGGATCAGGCGGGAAATGACCGGTTTAGGCGCTGTTACCCAGGCAAGACGGATTCCCGGAGTAAGTGTTTTGGAAAACGTACTCAAGTAGATGGTCCGTTCCGGGGCCAGGCAGAAAAGCGGTGTGATATATTCGCCTTCGTATCGCAGCTCGCCATAGGGGTCATCCTCAATAAGCACCAGGTCATAGTGCCGGGCGATTTTTGCCAGTTCGAGGCGTCGTTCATATGGCAGTGTAGTGCCGGCAGGATTGTGAAAATTGGTCAGCACATAGAGAAGGCGGGCATCCGGATTCGCATCGAGTATGGAGGGCAGTTCATCTACCATCATTCCATCTTCATCAAGCGGAACCGTGAGGAATTGTGCCTGGTAGGCGGTCCAGGCCTGAAGTGCACCAAGATATGTTGGGCGCCCGGTGATAATTTTTGTGCCCGGATTCAGGAATATTTTTCCGATCAGGTCGAGCCCCTGCTGAGATCCGCTGACTGGAAGAATGTTGGTCAGCTCCACCCAGATGCCATACTTCGACATCGTTTCTGCAAGGTACTCGATCAGAGGCGTAAACCCTTCCGTGGGACTGTATTGCAGGGCTACTTCTCCATGTTGTGTCAGGATATAGTGGCATGCTTCATCGAACTCCCGGATGGGAAAAAATTCAGGAGCCGGAAGGCCTCCTGCGAAAGAGATAATATCGGGCTTTTGAGTCAATTTGAGCAGTTCCCTGATGATAGAACTGCTCATACCCCTGGTTCGATCTGCAAGATAATTTTCCCAACCGATATCCTCAACACTCATAATCATTGATTCCATTATTTCCTCCAGAGAAATCAAAAATCCGAAGCCTGATTGGCTTCGGATCTATGGAACATCTGTGTTCGTTTGCACAACCGGTATCCGGCTGCGTATCAACGCAAAGGCCACGTGCATCCAATACTGTTTCAGCATGCTCCTCCTGAGAAGCCGCATGACATGGAACTGGTTCATTGTACAACGGCACTATAGATTATAGCGAGCAGCCGTGATGCAGGTCAACTGCAACGTGTCCTGTCTGGAAAGGTGTTTAATGTCAGCGTGTAGAAGATCTCTGGGGGTGGATGGGGTGGAGGAATAAAAAAAAGCCTCTTGGCAATGGCTTACTCTCCCAGGCCGTCTCCAGCCAAGTACCATCAGCGCTAGCGGGCTTAACTTCCGGGTTCGAGATGGGACCGGGTGTACCTCCGCTGCTCTAATCACCAAGAGGCAATTCTTATCAAGTTATACACAGGCAAGCTGTGTAAACAGAACAGCAAACAATGTTTTTATACTAGTGAAAAGCGCCAAGTTCTCCGCATCACAAATTAAGCCCTCGGCCATTAGTACAGCTTAGCTGAACGCATTACTGCGCTTACACTTGCTGCCTATCAAGCAGATGGTCTTTCTGCGGCCTTACTCCCTTAACGGGATGAGGGATCTAATCTTGGGGCAAGTTTCCCACTTAGATGCTTTCAGCGGTTATCTTTGCCAGACGTAGCTACTCAGCGATGCCGTTGGCACGACAACTGACACAC
>JAFGNH010000175.1 GCA_016927115.1 Anaerolineales bacterium
ATTCTATAACCCCATCTAGCTGCTGCTTCAAGAAACCCCATTGTCCTTATCGCTTTCCATTTAGATACTTTACCCTTATCCTGTCCGTCCACGTCTCCTTTTTCCCATACCCTCTCAGTGCCAATACCAGGCCATCTCCAGCCTTTACTCTCTTTGTGCAGGAACCGGCGCTACAAAACCGATCTACAGTGTCACCTCACAAGCACAAACTCCCCTGTAAACAATCCGCCTGTTGAACTTGCTCGCTGCAGGTGCTGTAATCAGGAGACCCGGTCTGGACACTGAAGGCATCCTCAATCACCTGAGTGATACGGTGTCCAGACCCGGTCTCCTTTTTCACATACCCTCTCAGTGCCAATACCAGGCCATCTCCAGCCTTTACTCTCTTTGTGCCGGAACCGGCGCTCCAAAGCCACCCCACAGATTCTTCCCACAGGCACAGAACCCCCTGCAAATGATTCGCCTGTTGGACTTGCTCGCTGCGGGTGCTGTAATCAGGAGACCGGGTCTGGACACCGAAGATTCCCTCAATCACCTGAGTAATACGGTGTCCAGACCCGGTCTCCTTTTTCACACACCCTCTCAGTGCCAATACCAGGCCATCTCCAGCCTTTACTCTCTTTGTGTTGGAGGGGATTTAGGGGTAAGTTGGAACCGTGTCACGTCCCCCACGTCTCACTGCTCACAAATCCCCCACTCAGGCGCGACTCTTCCGCCGCAAACGCAAGCAGGTGCGCCTGCAGCGCTTCACGCGTACCCTGCAGCGCGGCCTCCGTATCCCCCCGGCGCAGCGAATCCAGGAAGGCTGCCACCAGCCGCAGGTCACCGCCGCCATGCCCACTCCCCGCTCCAGCGGAGGTATCGAATTCCATATGCCAGTCCGTCCGGTGCTCATCAAGTGTTATACGTGACCCTCCGGGGCCGAACTCCGCCATCAGGCGGCCTTCCGAACCCTCGATACGCGTCGTGCGGACCTCGTTGTGCGAGTGGCCGTGCATCGTCAGCGTCACCGGCGCACCGTCTTCCATCTGCATCAGCACCACCTGCTGATCGACCACGTCGCTGCCGCAGTGGTACACACAGCGGCCGTACGGGCCGTCCCGCAGCGCTGCTTCGATATTCTCCGGCGCGGGGTCTTGCGCCAGCACACTCAGCGGCCAGCCTTCGTAATGGGTCAGCTGGCGGAGCGCGGGCACAACCAGAGACAGCGCCTGGATCAGGTTCGGGTAGTGGATATACGTGCGTGCAGCCCAGCGGTGAAAACCGCGGCTGGTGTCGGCGAAGCTGTTCCAGAACGGGGCCATGTCCTGATAGATAAACGGAGCGAAGTACGGGCAGACATCCTCTGCCGGGCAGCCTTCCAGGCAGCGGGCCGGCGCGCCTTCCGGCGCATTTTCCGGCCGGAAATGCATCAGCGAACCGGTGGAAGCGAGCTGCACAGGGTTCTGCCCGAGTATCCAGGGCAGGATGTCCAGGTCGTGGCAGCATTTGGCAAGAATCATCGGGCTGGACTGTTCGCTGTTTGCCCAATTCCCCCGTACATACGAATGTGCCATATGCCAGAAGGAGACATTCTCGCGGTGTGATACCTGCACGATCCGGCCTAGCACACCGGATTGAACAAGCTCGCGCATCTTCAGAAAATGCGGTGTATAGCGCAGCACATGGCAGATAAACAGCTGACGGCCGGTTTCCGCGCTGGTGCCATAAAGCAGGCGGCAATCTTCTGCTGTGGTGGCCATCGGTTTTTCCAGCAGTACGTGATAGCCGGCGCGCATCGCAGCCACAGCCGGAGCCGTGTGCTGCCAGTCCTGGGTCGCGATGACAACAGCCTCTCCCACCGCCGGGTTTTCGAGAAGCGGCTCCCAGGACTCAAACTGTTTATCCTGCGGGATGTTGTGCTGCGCAGCGAAAGTTGCCCTGCGCTTCGCGTCCGGTTCAGCCACTGCAACAAATTCGAGTTCTTCGGGAAACTGCAGCGCGTAGGGAGCGTAGGATAAGGCGCCGCGCTGTCCTGCACCGATCAACACTGCCCGGATGGTTCCTGGAGACATGGCTCACCTCGGATTGAAACAAATAACTGCCGACTTTCCAGTATACACCGGGAGAACTGCCCGCCCCACCCGGGAAGTTAAGTCCACCCGCCAGGCGGGTGGCTTGACCAGGCCCGATAAGTGCCTTTTACTTGCATCACCTCAAGGTGCTGCGTTCACTTTGTTCAAGTCTGATGCACCGATTACCTGGCTGCCCCTAAAGGGGTCTTCTGCTTCTTTTGTTGAGATCCGATCCATCATCTGATCAAGCTTCTCCTGCTCTCTCCCATATTTAGCTATCGTCGCTTCCTTCAACCCTTCTGTGCTCACATATTACCCTCTCGACCAGAAATGCCGATCCCCATACTTGTACTTCGGGCAGGGCCATCGCATTTTCCATAATAATCTGCAACGTGGTTGAATAACTGGCCGGTTTCAAGCCTTTACCGGAACGGAGCGTTGAAGACACTGATCCCTCGACTTCGTTCGGGACAAGCAGAATGCCATTCGCGGGGGTGTGGGGGTTCGAAATAGCCCCCACGAGTCCCCCATGTATGTGTATGGGCCGGACACATGGTGGACGGGTGTTCGGGGACATGATGGATACCTATTCGATGTTAAAATGCCCCACCCAGTGTCGTTGCGAGGAGCGTTCTACTGATTCACAGAGACAACCTTTGTTACCGAAGCGATCGTGGCAATCTGAAGTTGGCGCGTCAGAGCCAGGGGCTGCTCTGTGAGCAAGATATGATTGATAGGAAAAATAACTGGAGTGGGCTTTTCCGATATGGAATCCGATGGAGCATAACAGCTAAAATCAGATTACCACGATCGTTTCACTCATGCTGTTTGGATATCTCAATGGTATCAACGCTCCTTGCAACGACACAAAGGTTTTTATTGCTGAGCTGTTGATTCAATAGAAAGCTGAAAATTATCAAATGCCGGTTGCTGAAAAAGTGTTCACCATGTCCCCGTCCGGGTGTTCATGATGTCCCTGGCCTATACACGCCCGTTGATTTGGGGGCGGATGGGGAGAAGACAGAAGGGGAAAATGCACTTTTCGCTTTCAGGTATCCCATGAAGCTTTATACACTGTACTTCGGAGTGAACAGAAGTGATTTCCTTTCTTAAGTATTTTTCTTCCACCCACCTTGCGGGTGTTTTTTTTCGGGCGTTCCGCTCTCAACTTGATAAAGCGTTAAACGAAAAACCTCTGCAGGGCTGAAAAGGGCTCTGCAGAGGTGTATGGTTTAAGCCGGAAACCCTTACGGCACGGCCGGCACCAACGGGTAATCGTCAGCTGCAAGGGTGTTGAGATCAACATCTGCACCCTGGGCATGGCTCAAAAGCGACTCCTGAGGCGGCTCCTCACCTGCAGGCCAGAGCATGTCCATAATGCGGGTGTCCGCCGGGGAACCTGTCCCGCCGCCGAAAACCCACTGCTCCGCATCAAGACCCACATCACGCACCCGCCACACACCCGAGGATGGATAACCCTCCTGGCTCAAGACGGCCAGGGCAATCTTCCACTCCTCAGGATCGCCGGGCAGCAGGCTCTGCGGCACACGGATCGTCACCTGGCGCTTGCCGGGATTGGTCAGTATGGTGAAACCGGTGTCGATCTGCACCGGTCCCTCGGCCGAGGGCTCGAACACACCCGGATACCAGCCCTCAACCCAGATGGCACGGTCCCAGGCGAAATTCGCTGTGAGCGCGGCGTTCCTGCCGGGCAGCAGCAGACGGGTTCCGGATGAGGGCCCGTCGCTGTCGATATAGAGATCGATCGTCTGGATACTGAGGCCGTTGGGTGAACCCCATTCATTGATCACAGGCCCGCGGAACTGGACACGGAAGAGGTAGTCCTGGTCGTCGAAGCCGGCAGTGAAACCGGTGATATCGAAGACCCCCGGCTTGAATACCACATCCTTTGGGTAAATATATGTGCCTGGGCCGTGGTCGTCGTTTTCAGGGTCCCTGACCTCAAGGAACACGTTTGTGATTGGCAGATCGGGCACCACGGCCAGCACAGGCCCTGCCTCCGGGAGTATGGCAGTTTCTTCACCGGGGGGGGCTGCAAGACGCAGGTAGATGCGGTCTCCGCTGCGCAGGTTGGGTGAGAACTTATCGAATGGAACAGCGAGTTCAAGCATTCCATCCTGGACGGCAACCCGTTCGAGAAACGGCATTTCATCGTTAAACAGGATCCAGCTGCCGGCACCGTCGGCATTGTAGACAGAAGCTGATGGGCAGCCATTATGCATGGTGATTTCGATCAGCTGCTTGAGGCCGAAGCCGAGAGTTTCGCCGGAACTACGGGTGGTGGCATTAGTCACATGCTGTTCGGGAGTACTGAGATAGAAACCATACGTATCGCCGTCGGAAAAACATTCGGAGGCATCCAGGCGCAGGTAGAGTGTTTCCTGGTCAAAGCCATAAAATAGTGCGCCGAGCGGGCCGGTGTCGAAGAGGTACAACCCGGCGTTTTCCCACTCGCCTTCAGCTGCCGTACCGTCCGCGGTAACAGCCAGCAAATCCACCGGTTCCCGGGCAGGCGTCTCCGCGATCTGCGGGATCACAGGCACATGGACAAAGTCAGGGACATCGAGCCCGATGGTGGTGTAGATCTGCTCAAGATAGCTGCGGAACTGGCGGTCGAAGTTTTCATCGGCGCCCGAATTCTGATCCGCACCGTACCACCAGAACCAGTCGGAGCCTTCAGCGATATACATCAGTTGAAGCGCCTTTTCCAAGGCCTCCGGTTCAAGTTCAGACTCAGCCTCTTTCAGCGCCTCCCTTGTTCGGCGCAGGTATTCCCAGGCGAGGTTTTCGTCCTCCTCGCCGATCCAGGTGCTGAAGGTGCCGTCGATCCAGGAACCGGCCCACAAGTCTTCGATTTTCGGCAGTTCGTACCCGGCCTCTTCCACCGCATCCAGGTATTCGGATGGAGTCACCGTGACCAGGGTATCAGATTCGGAGAGCAGGCGGTACATTTCGTGGAGAAAAGCCTTGCCGTCGTTCTCGTAATACTCCCAGGCGTTCTCGCCATCAAGCAGCACGGTTACCAGATGAGGCCCCTGGGCGCCTTCCTCATCGAGGCGGGCGTGAATATTTTCCAGCCGTGTCACAAAATCAGCAGCCGCTTCCTCGCCGGGCGTGCCGGAATATTCGAAGCCGACCTTGTCGGAAAGCACATGATCGCGGAAGAGTATCGCAACCGGTTCCCCGCGGGCACCCTGTACAGCATAAGGTTGGTAGAGAGTCCCGGCCTGGAGGACAGTGTCCTGGCTGTCGCGGGTGAAATCAGCCACCTCAGGCAGGCTGCCGGCGAGCACATCCTCATCCGTTGCGATCCACTGGATACCGGCCCTGGAAATCATCGAGACAACCTGTTCGGCGACCGATCCTTCAGCCGGCCACATGCCGCGCGGCGCCTGGTTGAAGTGCTCCAGATACAGCTCGATCCCCAGGTCCAGCTGGGCGACAGCATCCTGCCCGTACACGAAACGCGTGGGCAGGTCGGCATCGGGCAGCGCTACACGCGCCAGGTCGCTGTCGACAAGAAGCGGCAGGATCGGATGGGCAAACGGGGTCAAGGTGATCTCTATCTGCCCGCTCTGCTGCATCGCGGTATGGAGCGGTATAACTTCCTGGATAAGGCGCAGGTGTTCGGCAAACAGCACGGCCTTGTCCTCTTCCGAGAAACCCTCGCCCTTCGCTACAAGGCTTGCCAGCGGCTCCTGTGCGAGCCAGTCCGGGTCCGTCCAGGCGAGGTTAAAAAACACCTGGAGGTCGCGGAAATCCGCTGCTGTCCAGACCCGGAGGGCATCTTCGCCGCGTTTGGCAGCGAGTACGGCATAGCGCGGAAAGTGGGCGATGATCGAGGGATTGATGTCGAAGAAACGGTCGAGCAGGAATTGCTTCTGTTCGTCCGTCAGATCATCTGCTGGAATTTCGGCGTGGACCCAGTAGCTGTCCCTGGCTCCGTCGGCATAATCGTCGAGCTGGCGGATGAGGCTGGGGGTCAGGTTAAAAGTGGCATGGACGGCAGGGTATTCCTGCAGGATGGCAGCCATGTCCACGTAATCCTTGGAAGCATGAACGCGCACCCAGGGGCGCTCGTAGATACCTGTGTCAGGGTCCTTGTAATAGACCGGCTGGTGCTGGTGCCAGAGAAGTGCCACATAGAGTTTATCCGCTTCGAGCGTCAGCGGTGAGCGCGGCGGGGTTTCAGGTTCGCCGGCTGCGGCTGCGGCCAGCTGCGGTGCAGGACTGGTCGGCGCTGAGCTGCAGGAAGGCAGCAGAAAAGTTGCAACAAGAAAGACAGCGATCAGGGGTTTGTTGTTCATGGTTTCACCTCACAGCGGCAGGCTATCTACCCCATGCAGGAGAGGGATCAGGGAATACTGCGGACTAGACCTCCCCGAGATTCTTAAGGTCAGGCAAGGGGCCTTCCCAGGGCCTGGCAGCAGCACGCTGCTGCAGCTGTTCCCGATAGAACGAGAGCAGCTCCCGGTCCTGGCTTTTATCCCATACCATTGCTGCCCGGCTGGCTTCAAGGCCGATCTTGCTCGTCTTGCTGACAGTCTGGGACATACCCACCTCGGTGCCGTAGTAGATCACCGGAGGGCCGGGGAGTTTCATCTGCAGTGCGACTGTTTGCTTCAGGATTTCCTTATCATTATTCGCAATGAACAGGAAACGATCCATATCATGGTTGTCGATAAAAGTTGGAAGCAGGAAATCCCGTGGGAAATAATTCAGATGGGCTTCCAGGAACTGGTGGAACTCGGTTCGGGATACTGTTTGATAGCCGAATGTACGGCGCAGCATATCGGCGAACAGGAAGTCCAGGGTGCCGTCCATACGTCCGATGTAACGTTCGAGCACCGGTGCGGGCTCAACCACCTCACCGACAATAAAGCTGTCGGCTTTTTCCTGTTTGCAGGTTCGCCAGAAATCAGGCCAGAATTCCGGTCCGGGGCCATTCGCATGGTCCAGGCGGAAGCCATCAACATCAAATTCGCGCAGCCAGAAGCGGGCAATGTCGAACATCCACTCACGGGCGCCTTCTGAAGCGAGATTCACCTGCGGCATGGATCGTACACCGAAGAAAGTGCGGTATTCTGTGTTGGGGTCATCGAAGAAAAACCAATCCCGGTAAGGGCTGTGGGGGGTTCGATACGCATCCTGGAAAATGGGATGATTGTCCGAAATATGATTGCAGACCAAATCGAGGATGACTCGCATTCCGCGCTGGTGCGCCTCAGTTACAAGGGTGCGCAGTGCTTCTTCGCCGCCCATACGTTCTGAGACGTGCTCATAATCATAGGCGTCGTAACCGTGTGTGGTCTCGCTGGGGAAAATCGGGCTGAGCCAGACAGTGGTGGCGCCCAGGTCTTTTATGTAGTCCAGTTTCTCTGCAACCCCCCAGAGTGTGCCCCCGAAGAAGTCATGCAGGTTCTCAGTCTGCAGCCACTCCCGGCCCGAACCGGGGAAGAAGCGATCGACAAAGATATGGTAGATCGCAGCCTCGCGCGCCCATAAAGGCGGAAGGTAGCGGTCGTAATGGTAGGCGAATATTTTCCCTTCGGCAGGATTGCCGACATACTGTACGTTAAGCGGCCGGCCGTGGAAAAAATCACCCGCGGAACGATCTGTAGTTGCCTTGACATCGGGATAATCAGCGAAAATTTCCAGCCCTTCGCCACACCAGGCACCTATGCGGTAGCGCACCATGGTACCTTCCGGCCGGCCGGGAAGAACAGCCTGCCAGACAGTGCTGTATCCCCACTGGAAAGTATCCCAATGGGAGCCAACCTTCTCAAGCGGCAGCACAGTAGTTACAGAAGACTTCCCGTGAGCACCCTGAGGGATACTGCCGTCAGTCGTGTAGTAGCACACAACCTGGTCAACACAGGTATCGGGGCTTGTATGAACGGTGATCCTGACCGGTTCGCCCGGGACAGGATCGCGTGGTTCAATTTCATGTGCATGCTGTACACCGCTGTGCGAAACGTTGTGGTGTACCAGTTTAAGATCATCGATAGCAACGGTTCCAAAGATGAATTCTTCCATGTTTACCTTTCCGGAATAAGAGAACCCGGCTTCTCCATGAATATTCGTTCAAGAAAAAAACCGGGTTCGAGCAGGTTTCGGCGAGGTGCTATCCTTTCACGGCTCCTGAAGTCAGGCCGCCTACAATCTGATCCTGCAAGGTGATGTACAGCACTGCGATGGGAACGGCGCCTATCAGCGCTCCGGCAGCAAATACGCCCCAATCCTGGGCGAAGCTGTCTGAGATGAAAAGGTACATGCCGACCATCAGGGTGTAATTCTCAGTGCTGCGCAGGAGAATGTTGGCGATGATAAATTCGTTAAACGCGGAGACAAATCCTAGAATCGCCACCACAGCCAGGATCGGCCGCACAAGCGGGAAAATCAGGTACCAAAAAATCTGCCAGTGGGTTGCACCATCGACCATTGCTGATTCGTCGATATCACGGGGTACGGAATCGAAGAAGCCCTTCATCAGCCAGATATTGATACCCATCTGCATGCCGAGGTAAACAAGGATCAGCCCACCATGGGTGTTCAGGCCAAAGGCAGGGAAGTATTCGCCGATCTGGCGGAGCATCAGGAACAGCGCCACCATGGCAAGCATGGCCGGGAACACATTGATCAGCAGGATGGTGAGCAGCAGTGCCCGGCGTCCTTTGAAACGGAAGCGTGAAAACGCAAAAGCGGTGAAGGAGGTGATAATCACCGCCAGGATCGAGGTGATCCCGGCCACCTTGACCGAATTCCATATCCATTTCAGAAATGGATGCAGCGGGTTATTGAACAGCTCCTGGAAGTTGAAAAGGGAGGCGTGTGTAGGAATAAGCGACTGTGTGGCCATGGAACTGGAGGGGTTGAAGGCCGCGGAGATGATCCAGATGATCGGGAAGAGCGCGAAGATCAACGCTATACCAGCTGCTGTGTAGCGCATGATCAGCTGCGTCTTGCGCTGTTTGCTGAGTGAGCCCTTAATCTCGGTCTCGGGTTTTTTGACTCTCGCGGGATCAGACATTTTCCGAAACCTCCTCCCACTGGCCCAGGAAGCGGTACTGGAACAGGGTGATGGTGGCAACGACCAGGAAAATCATGATGGTGATAGCTGCTGCATAGGAGTATTGTGCACCGCGCCCGCTTTCAAACGCCAGGCGATAGGTGTAGCTGATGAGAATGTCGGTATAACCCGCCGGCGTGGGAGTCCCCGGAATCGGCGGCAGCCCCTCATTGTATGTGTAGATCACTGTGAAGTTGTTAAAGTTAAAGGTGAAGGCTGCGATCAACAACGGCCCCACACTCACGAGCAGAAGCGGCAGGGTAATCGCCCAGAACTTTTTCCAGATACCGGCTCCATCCACATCCGCGGCTTCGTAGATGTCCTGAGGAATCGACTGCAAGGCCCCGCTGCAGATCAGCATCATGTACGGGAACCCCAGCCAGAGGTTTACCATCATAATCCCGGTTTTCGCCCACCACTGGTCGGTAAACCAGGGTGGCGCAAACCCGAAGAGGGTCTCCAGATTGGTGGTGATCACACCCAGATGCGGGTTAAGCATGCCGCGCCAGATGAGGATGCCGAGTACACCCGGGATAGCATACGGCAGAATAAGCAGTGTACGAATAAACTTCCGGCCTTTAACGATCGGGTCGTTAAGGACGATCGCCAGGAAAAGCCCCATGGCAAAGTTGAGCAGCACAGATAGAAAGGCAAACACAATCGTCCAGATAAACACCTGGACAAATGGGCCCCTCAGCGCCGGGCTGTTGAACAACCTGGTGAAATTGGCGAGGCCGACGGTTACCTGGTAGCCAGGGTTAAGGGATTGGCCATCAGCAGAAGTGAAAAAACCTTCTTCTTCATCGGCATAGTACACCACTCCATCCCGCTGATCGATCAACGCATTCAGATCTTCATCAAATGCATAAATCGGCTGCAGCTGCGCAGCTTCGCGGATAGTACTGATCTTGAATGTCTGCGGTGGTTCGCCGAATTCCAGCAGCGCCAGCTCAGAATCAAGGACCGGCAGAATATCCCGCATCTCCATGCGAGTGTAGCCTTCGATACTCTGCGGGATACCATCCTCATCGAGTGCGCCAATGCCCTCCTCGCCGCCGGTAATTTCCTGCAGCGGTTCATCCGGCAGGGCAAGGAAGGATTGTCCTTCTACGCTGGTCAGCCACAACAAAATATCGCCGCTGTCAGAGCGGAAACCGGTCCACAGGTACGTGCTGCCACCCTCGGGCAGGTAGGTGTCCTGGGTGATACGTTTGATGGACTGAACTTTGGAAAGAAGGTGCCCGTCACTGTAGTTGGTGAACGCGGTATAAACAGTGAACAGCAGCGGATAGAGCACCATCATGGCTATGACGGTGAAAGCCGGTGACATCCAGCGCAGTGGATACATACGCTCACTCAGATTGATCACGTTCACCATAATGGTGACAACTGCGATCGCTCCGGCAAAAAACCAGATACCATCACCAGCAAGAAGCAGGAACAGGTAGACTGCAAATGCATCGACAACCATCAGGCCGAGGATGCGAACCGCTATTCGCGGCAGTGAGCTTGAAAGAGCGGCCAGGGGGCGGGATGCCCCACTGGCCACTACTGTTGATTCGCTCATAACTGGTCCTCCCAGCTAAAGCACGGATTACTCAGCGATCAGCGTACGGACCTGTTCAGCAGCATCAGAGAAGGCTTCTTCAGGAGTAAGCTGTTGGGTGATAACAAGTTCTTCTGCATTGGTCCAGGCTTCCCAGACGGAGCTCATCTCGGGGATGGCCGGCATCGGGTAAGCTTCCTGGCCCGCAGCAGCAAACGCAGCAATATCAGGATCTGAAATTGCGTCACGGACAGACATGTATGCGGAAGGACGTGGATCAGCATCAAAGAGAGCCTGCATGAAGTCCTCTGTAGCAAAAATCTCAAGAAGCACGGTCTGAGCCAGGAGCTGGTTCTCGCTGAAAGCAGAGACCATGAAGCCCTGTACGCCCATGAACGGCTTGGCTACACCAGCAGGGCCTTCGGGGTAAGCACTAACGACATAGTTCACGCCTGACTCACGGATCATGGGCAGAGCCCACGGGCCGGTACCGATGCAGGCAACCTCGCTGTTATTGAACAGCGCATGCATCACATCGTAGTCCACATCAGGCTCCAGATGCCCGGCAGCAGCCATATCAGACATCCAGGTGGCAGCGGCAATAGCGCCTTCGCTGTCGAGTCCTACATCGGCAGGATCATAGCCGGCATCTGTGAGGCCGAATACGTAACCGCCGTAGGCAGTCATCAGCGGGAAGTAGTGATAGGGATCGCGCGTCTGGATAGTCCAGGCGGTTACAGCACCATCGGATTCGGCTTCGAGTGTCTCGGCCAGTGCGGTCACATCATCCCAGGTAGCAGGCGTGGTCTCGACCAGGTCCGGGTTGCACAGGAAAGCAACGTTTTCGGTGCCGTAGGGCAGGCCGTAAAGGGTACCTTCGTAGGAGAAAGCGGTCACTGCGGCGGGCAGGAAGTCAGCTTCCTTTGCGCCCATATCCAGCGGGGCAACCAGTCCGTTTGCCACAAGCTGGCCAAGCCAGTCATGGGCGCCGATGATGATGTCGGGGCCTTCGCCAGCGGGGCCGGCAACTGCGAGCTGGTCACGGATATCACCGAATGCCATTTCCTGTACAACGAGGGAAACGCCGTATTCTTCGGCAACGGAAGCCGCCAGGTCGTTGATTACTGGCGACCGGGTATCGTCAGCCCAGACGATGAGTTCAACCAGATCTGCAGCTGGTTCTTCGACTACTGCTTCCTCGGCCGGTTCTTCGGCCGCAGGCTCTTCAGCCATGGGTTCTTCCGCAGCCGGTTCTTCCATCGGTTCTTCGGCCGCCGGAGCGCCACAGGCAGTAACAAGCAAACTTGCTACGATTGTCAGGATGAACAACATCCATACTACATTCTTCTTCATCTTCTTATATCCTCCAGAGATATTTATGCTTTGAAGTCTGTGGTTTGGTGATCAGAATATCGTTCTTTGCAGGTTCTATTTTCACCTCCTGTTGATAGTAGATCCTACACGATCAGGCAGTGGATCCGGCCGATGTATCGGCGGCCGCTCCGTTGGAGTTTTCTGTCTCGATTTTGGACCGAAGACCGCTGCTGAGTTTATCCAGCAGCAGCTCGAGCTGGGTTTGCTCGGTGTGATTCAGGCAGTCCATGCGTTCAACCAGCGACTGCAGATGTGCAGCAGTAATTTCCTTACGTTGAAAATCCCCATTAGCAGTCAGGACAACATACTGAGCGCGGCGGTCGTTGGGATCATTCATCCGCTTTACCCAATCTCTCTCTTCCAGCTGATCAACAATCCGGGTGATGGTACTCTTCGAGAGCATCAGCTTCTCACCGAGTGTGGTCATCCGCTGCCCCTGGTCTTGGTGGAGTAAGGCGAATACGCGGTACTGAGAGTTATTCATGCTGAATTGATCCAGCACCTGACGATCGCAGGCGTCTGAAAGCACATAAATTTCATGTATCAGATGATAAGGGCGATAGGATGATGGATTGATAGTATAAGGATTTTTGATTTCAGGCGGCATAGTTTCACCAGCGATAGTTGCATACTAAATAGTTGCGCACGAAACTACTTACAGTTTACAGGATTTTTACGATCGAAGTCAAGTATCAGTTTTTTCCCTTTCCAGCTCTGACCCATCCCGATCAAGAGTATGTGGTTCTTATTCGGTGTCCCGGTATTACAGCAGCTCACAGCCGTATACTCAGCCGGAAAAAACTTTCTCCATGAACCGGGAAATCCGGAATAATCAAATTGTTTTTGTACGTACGACTGATTTGGAAATAAACACTTTACTTTTCAGGATCCGGGACAGTATCCCCAACTCACGTTTCAAAATTCACCGACAGCATCTGGAGTAAAATAAGACGGGTTTGGATCTCACCACAGAACAACAACCCATACAAACGGGTACGATCCCCGGCACAGGAAAGTTCATGTATCCGAAGGCTCAGCCGCAAATCTTTTCATACCTCAAACCACACGAGAAGGATATCCGCACGTTCATGCGCGAGTTGTGCGCGATCAACAGCGTAGATGGGCAGATACGGTCTGCGGCTGAACGCACAGCCGCAGAGATGGAGAAGCTCGGATTCCATTCGATCCGCACCGACCGAATGGGATGCCTTATCGGGGCAGTCGGAAACGGCCCCGTTAAAATACTCTACGATGCCCACCTGGATACCGTTGGTGTGGGAGATCCGGAAGAATGGGACTGGGATCCTTTCACTGGTCGACTAAAAAATGGAAAGCTGTATGCGCGCGGCGCCTGTGACACCAAGGGCTGCATCCCCGGGATGGTGTATGGCCTTGCAGCCGCAGCTGAAGCAGGCGTACTGGACTCTTTCACTCTTTATTATTACGGCTCTCTGGAAGAGCAGTGTGACGGGCTTGCGCCACGTGTGCTTGTCGAGGAGGAAGGACTCAGGCCTGATTTTGTTGTTATCGGAGAGCCGACCGATATGGCTGTCTTCCGCGCCCAGCGCGGCCGGGTGGAAATGGCTGTGCATTTTTCCGGGAAATCCGCACACGCTTCCATGCCGGGAGTCGGCGTAAATCCGACCTACAAAATGGCACCTTTCCTACTGGCAATGGAGCAGCTCAACCAGCAGCTGGTTTCTCGTGGAGATGGCCTGGCAAGGGGGTCAGTCGCCGTGACGGATCTGTCCTGCCAGACCGCATCGATCAACGCTGTCCCCTCCGGCTGTACGGCCTATCTGGACCGGCGTCTGGGGATCGGGGAGAAACCCGGGGATGCCATAGCAGAAATCCGCGCCTGTATTCCTGGAACCTTACGTAACACCATCGCTGCAGAGCTGATGATTTATAAAGAGCCGAGTTATACAGGTTACGTACGAGAAACAGAGAAAGTATTTCCTGCCTGGGAACTCCCACTGGAAGATCCGTATGTGCAGGCGGGGCTACGGGCAGCAGAAGCAGCCCTCCAGAAACCGGTCACCACCGGCGGCTGGCCGGCCAGCACAAACGGCGCCTACTGGCGGGGTACTGCGGGGATCCCATCGATCGGCTTCGGTCCCGGAGAATTGCTGCATGCACACAGCCTGCAGGAACAGGTGCGTATGGAAGATGTAGTAACGGCAGCCCGCTTTTATGCGCTGCTGCCGCTATTTGTCCCTATCGATTAATGAGGTGACTGCTGCACGGAGCGAAAGCCTGCCCCGGACATTTCAGCCCCAGACGGGCTTTCATACTGAAGTGGAAACCTGCTACACCTCTGTAAAGTTGATGATAATGCCGTTGCCTTCTTCCCAGATTTGCAGGTCCTGATGCATGCGGAACTCCATCTGGCGCAGCATTGCCTGGCAGGTATTCATGATCGGATCCAGGAAAGGCTTTTCAATTCCCGAACTCAGAAGCATATGGATAAACGTCAATCCTTCATAATCCCTGACAGATACCTGGAAATGTCCTTCACGATCGCTGGAAATCTCAATCTCGCTGGCAAAACCAAACTCATCAATAAAAACCTGGCAGATCCCCATCAGAATTTCGCCGGGGTCCTCACCAATGATTTCAAGGTCCAGCTCGCGCTCCATCATCCACAGGGTATGGTTCCCGATCGGGGCACTGAAGGCAAACGCCGTTCTGCCAAGTGTATCCCATACGCTTGTGGCAAGAGCAAGAAGCGTGATTGTGTTGAGCCTGTTGCGATTTTCGATATGCTGCGGGTTGGTAGTCATAACGTACATACTCCTCAGGAATTCTGCGGCCGCTTCCCTGAGAAGGGCCATCAGATTCCTTGTTCCCGGTCTTCCAGGCAGCAAAGACACTGCCTGACCTCTTATTTTATGAACCCTCGCCAGGAATACAAGTTTTTCCGGGCAATTTCCAGGTTAAGTCAACGTAAAAAACCGGGTTCGAGGAACTGATTCGGATCAGGTACAATACAACGAAGCCAGGAGCTTATCCATTCTACATACCCTCAGGATTACCGGAGAATTCGCGCCCATCTCCGGCCGGGCTAAAACAGGAGAGAAGCGATATGATACCAACCATTGAAGACGCACAAGCCTGGTACCCAACAAACGACCCGGTGCATGGGTTTGATCACGTACTGCGGGTGCTGCGTCTGGCAGAAAAGATCGGGGCTGCAATGGGAGCCGACATGGAAATACTCCATGCGGCAGCACTTCTGCATGATGCAGTGGGCGCAAATCCGGCAGATGAATCCGGGCAAGGCGAACGCAAATCACACGAGGAAAACTCGGCTGATTTTGCTCACACCATCCTGACAAACGCCGGTTGGCCGGAGGAACGGATACGACATGTGCAGGCTTGCATCCGCGCTCACCGCTACCGCACCGGTCACCCCCCGCAAAGCCTGGAAGCGAAAATCCTGTTCGACGCCGACAAGCTGGACGTAAATGGTGCATTCGGTGCCGCCCGCACCCTGGGATATGCCATCCAGGCCGGTCAACCTTTTTACGCCCGCCCCTCCACATTGTTTCTGGAAACCGGCGAAACAGAACCCGACGAACCGCACAGCGCCTATCACGAATACCTGTTCAAGCTGCGCAGGGTACGTGAGCGATTGCATACACCCATCGCAAAAAAGCTGGCTGAACGCAGGCATGAAGTTCTCACCATTTTCTTTGAACAGCTGGCAGCTGAAGCAGAAAATACGGTTGAAGAGTTATAGAGATACTGCATAGAGGTATACAGAGAATGAAAGATACACAACGCCTGATACTATTAAGCAACGATGACGGGATCCGCTCGCCCGGACTGTGGGCAGCCGCCGAGGCACTTTCAACCCTCGGCTATGTTGTTGTTGCTGCTCCCCGCGAGCAGCAGAGTGCCATGGGCCGCAGCAAACCCTCCCTTTTTGATAAATCCATCCACAAGGAAACCAAAAAGGTGGGGAAACAGTCCTGGGAAGTGTACGCTATATCCGGCTCGCCGGCTCAGTCGGTGAGCACGGCGATCAATCAGATTCTGCCGCGCAAACCGGACCTCGTGGTAGCTGGAATCAATTACGGCGAGAACCTGGGCTCAAGCGTTACAGTCTCCGGGACGGTAGGCGCTGCACTGGAAGGCGCATCTTACGGCATTCCGGCGATGGCAGTTTCGCTGCAGACACCACCCGAATTTCACTTTTCCTACTCGGAGGAAATCCACTTTGAGGCCGCCGCGCATTTCACCGCAATCTTTGGAAAACTGCTTCTGGAGGAAGAAAGCAGGCGGGCGTTTGATGTTTTGAAAGTGGATGTGCCGGCTGGAGCAACAGTGGATACACCCTGGGAAATGACGAGGGTATCCCGCAGCAGGTATTACTTCCAGAAAGTGTACCTCGGGAAGAAGGTAGAAGAGGGAGAGCTGAGTTATGCCCCAATAGATGCCGGACAGGAGACCGATGAACAATCTGATATCTATGTTGTGCGGGTGAAAAAGCATGTTTCCATTTCACCGCTCACGCTCGATCTCACAGCCGGTGTGAACCGGGCACAATTGGCGGATCAATTCTGCAAAAGGATTGCCGATTCCTGCAAATAAGCCGTCTATTGAATGCTGTTTAACACAACCATTGCCTGATCATGGATAAGGCCGTTGGTTGCCAGTACGGAAGCCGGTTTTGCAAAGATATCTTCACCGCCGTCGATCCGGGTAACCACACCACCTGCCTCCAATACAACCAGCATCCCTGCCGCAGCATCCCACGGGCCCAGACGGTGCTCCCAATAACCATCGTATCGGCCAGCCGCCACATACGCAAGATCCAGCGCAGCAGAACCCAGCCGCCGGATTGCGAGCACAGTAACGGACATGAGGCTGAATTCCCGCAGGTTCTTCTGCTTATGGGTTCGAATGTCATAGGGAAATCCGGTGGCAAAAAAACCATCATTCAGGTCGTCAACTTTCGAAACGACGAGTCGATCGCCGTTGAGCCAGGCTCCACCATTTTTAACAGCCGAGAAGAGCTCCTCCTGCATCGGGTCATAGACGGCTCCGACCTGCATATCCTTGCCGATACCACAGGCTATGGAGATAGACCAGGGAACAATGCCGCGCGCAAAGTTTGTCGTGCCATCAATCGGGTCGATAATCCAGCGGAATTCTCCTTCGGTTTCCAGCCCGTTTTCTTCTGCCAGGATACCATCGTCTGGATATCGATCCTGGATCGCCTGGGTAATGTATTCCTCTGAAGCCAGGTCATATTCAGTAACCAGGTCGATCTCACCTTTATGCATAGCATTCAACTTTTTACGGAATCCCCTGCGGACGATTGCGCCGGCTTCCAGTGCGATCCGGCGTGCAAAGTCCAGCCTGTCCTGGTTGGCCGGTGAGACGGTTTGTTTTCCGGTAGATATCTGTTCTGATGAAAAATCCTGGTGATGCGGCATAAACGTTTACTCCGGTTTTCTACTGCGACGCAGACAGAGACGCAGGGATGGAAAAAAACAAGAAAAACAGCGGCGGAAACCGCTGAAGGTTTTACGAATGTTCACAAACAGCAGTGGGATTGTACCCGAAAACCAGATTTTTCCGGGATATCTTCTGAAAAAAGCCGGGATGAAGGAACCGTTCCAACAGGCCATATTCCCTTCGGGGACAATGGGCAAAAACCTCCGGCTTGAGTTGAAAGATTGGTTTTTTTACGGCCTATTCCATCCCTGAGAGGACTGTGGACAGGCTGTCACATACATAATCCACCTGCTCGCGTGTCATCACGCTTGAAAACGGAAGGGCGGCACTGCGGCGCCCCAGATCCTCGGTTACCGGAAAATCACCCTCCCTATAGCCGAACATCTCACGCATGTAAGTCTGGAGGTGGATCGGTGAAAAATACGGCCGGCAGGGAACACTAAAATCAGCCAGGCGCCGGATCACCTCGTCGCGGTCGAAAGCCGGATCAAAGCGAACTATATACACGAACCAGCTCATACGGGTTGTTGTTTCCACCACCTGCAGTGTCTCCACAGCGGGGAACTCTTTCAGCCGCTTGCCATACCATGCAGCCACCTGAGCGCGTTTTTCGAGCATCTCATCCAGACGGGTCATCTGTACCCGCCCGATTGCCGAAGCCAGTTCATTTATACGGTAGTTGTATCCCAGGTAGGTATGATCGAGCCAGGCATCACCCGGAGCTCGTCCCTGGTTGCGAAGTGAGCGGAACACGGCTGCCCAATCATCCCGATTGGTGACGATCATGGCGCCTTCGCCGGTGGTAATCTGCTTATTCGGGTAGAATGCAAAAATACCGGCGTCCCCTTCCAGCCCGGCCGGTCTGCCCTTATACGTCGCTCCAAATGCCTCGCAAGAATCCTCGAGCAGATCGAGGCCGTACTGCTGCGCGACCGGTATGATCCGGTCATAATCTGCCATCTGGCCGAAGATATCCACCGCAAGAATCGCCTTCAGCCGTTCAGCAGATTCAGCACCTTTTCGCGGCAGCCAGCGCTCTGCTGCTTTTCCACCTGCAGCCAGATTCGCTGCTGCCTGTGCCACCTGCTCCGGGTTCAAATTACAGCTGTCCGGATCGACATCGACAAACACAGGGACTGCCCGTTCAAACAGGATCACATTGGTCGACGAGACAAACGAAAACGGGGAGGTGATCACGAAATCCCCTTCATGGATACCTGCTGCCCGCACCAACAGATGCAGGCCTGTGGTTCCTGAACTGACAGCCACAGCATGCTTTACGCCTATATAATCCGCCACGGCCTTTTCAAATTGTTTCTCTTCAGGCCCCATGCTCAACCGGTTTGTATGCATCACCGCATTAACAGCGGCGCGTTCAGCATCAGTGAGATCAGGTGATGACATCGGTACGTTCATGATTCCTCCTCAAAGGAAGCCAATACTTCCAGCAGGTTATCAAAGTTGGGCAGGGAAATATCCGCCTCATACGCTGGAGAGTCCGCCTGAAGCAAGGTGTTCAATCCCTCCGGCCACTTCACACGCACTGTATGCATGCCCAGCTGGCGTGCGCCGAAAAAATCCTTGCGGGGATTATCGCCGATATATACAGAGCGGGCCGCTTCCACCCCGAGCTTGTCCAGCGCGTTGATATAGGGCCGCATATGCGGTTTCCAGAAGCTGCGCTCTTTCATGTCGGTAATCACAACCACGCCGAACATGGCCTCGAGATCCAGCGCGGCCAGCTTGTTCCGTTGTGTTGTGGTGTTCCCCTCTGTGATCAGACCAAGCGGGGTTCTTGCACACAGCGTTTTTAGCAGTTGGCGCACCCCCGGATAGAGTTCGATCTCCGGCTTATGGCTGCGATATACTTCCACCAGCTGCGGTACCCAGCGCTCCGTATCTGCTCCATGTGCTTCGAGCCAGAGATTATAGGTACTGCCTCTCACTCCCGACTCGAAATACGCCCAAAGCTCCTCGAACCCTGTGGAGCGGCCAATACCCAGTTCTTGTTCCGCGAAGGCTGCAGCAGCTTTAAACCCGCTGCGTACAAAAGCTCTCTCGGGATAGAGGGTATCATCCAGATCGAATAGAACGGCCTTTAATCTGGCCATATGCACCCTCATCCAGGAAAAAGGAATCGTCGTAACGTGTCATGTAAAGCCCGGTCTGGTAGGTACCCAGCGCTTTCGGTTCCACGATCATTCCGGCCGCTGCGGCAAGGTACCAGGTTGGCGAAGCAGCCCCTGCAGCGATACTGAGTGGATGACCGCCGCCGTAACGTGCGTTGACTTCGGTAAAGAGTGGTTTTTCAGCCAGAATACATTGCACTGTGATCGGACCGCGCGCTTTCAGCCCTTTTGCTATGGTTACACAGTGCTTCTCAATCTCCGGGTCGTGAATAGTCTTGCCTTTGGCAACCTCTCCCCAGCGCACCTCGATTCTTTGCCGGGAGACAACCGCCCAGACATCGCCGTTAAAACTACATACCACATCATTGGTTATCTCTTCGCCGGAAATATAATCCTGTATGATCGGCTGGCGCACGTGGTCAAGTGCGTAGCGTAAATCCTCCGGTGAGTCCACACGGTAGGTGTTTTTTCCGGCGCTGCCGGATCGGGGTTTGATAAACAGAGGAAAGGGAAGGTTTTCCTGCGGCAGGGTATCCGGAAGCCAGGAGCGCGGGGCAGGCACACCCAGTGATTCAAAAAACTGATTCGTCTGCCACTTATCCCGGGTAAGCGCTGCGGCTTCGGCAGAAACCACCGGTACAATCGCGCCAGCTGCTTCCAGTTCTTCCCGGTGCTGGGCCAGCACAGGGATATCGTGATCCAGTAGTGGAAACACCAGGTCGATTTCCTCATTCAGGATAAGCTGTTTGAGTGCCGGTAAGTAATCCGGATCACCGATAGCAGGCACAAGATAGACGGCATCCGCCATCTGCAGTGCCGGCGCCAGCGGGTCGATATCGGTGGCTACAATACGGCCTTCAATTCCGAGTGCCTCATATGCACGGCGGTATGCCCGGAGGAGTTCAACCCTGCGGCCCACGCTGGTAAAGAGCACATTCACCCGGATTGGTTTTTCGATGCTCATATGCTTCTCACTTTCATAGTTAAACCGGAAACATATACCTTACAGCAATCTTTACTCTAACGCGATCTGCGATTCCAATCAACGGTAAATAAAATTCGGGAACAGGATGAAAAAAGTTGTCAACGGGGTGGTTTCGCCGCCAACGGTTCCAGCAGATCCACCACCGCCTGAGACTGGTCTTTTCGGTTGAAGTACTGTTCAACATATGTCCGGCCCCGTACGCCCATACCCTCAGCCCGTTTACGATTTTCCGCCATCTCCAGGACAGCCTGTGCAAGTGCATGGGCATCCCCTGGTGGTATGTACAGGCCTGCATTTGCAGTTTCAACCACCTGGCGGATTACCCCATCGATCGCCAGCAGCACCGGTCTGCCGGCAGCCATATAATCAAATACCTTATTCGGATACGTGGTTTTGTAAGCATCAATCGGCTTGAGAATGGCGACACAGGCATCAGCTGCAGCAAGGTTCTGCGGCATCTCCGTCTTCGGTACCGGATCGAGAAAAAGTACGGAGTGCAGGTTCAGGGTTTCAACTTTCTTTTCCAGAGCCGCTTTCTCCTTACCATCTCCCAGGAGTACGAATGCAATATCGCGGCGATCTTTCAATTCGGAGGCAGCGTCAAGCAAAACAGCAAGGTCATTCGACAGTCCATGGGCACCGGCATACAGGACAACGAAATGATCCTCGAGCCCCCATGCCTTCCGAAGCGCCGTACCTCGATCTTCCGGGTAGAACATATCTGGATCGACACCATTGGGAATCAGCTCGATCCGCCTGGCGCCGCGGACGCGGAGAAAATCTATAAAGCCTGGAGAGTTCACAACCAGTACATCAGCTCGTTTATACAGGAATTTCTCAACCCATTCTGCCAGCCAGATCAGCGGCTTCGAAGTCAAAACGCCGACAGCAACTGCGAAATAGGGCCACAGGTCCCGCACTTCGAACACAAACGGGACTCGTTTAAGCGCGGCGAGCGCCCAGGCGGTCGGCCCCTGGAACAACGGTGGTGAAGTTCCGTAGACCACATCCACCTTCCGCACTTTCAAACCCTGCCAGAATGAGGAAGCCATGAAGCTGAAAAACCCGAATGCGCGGGAAACAAAGCTGCGGTGCACGCTGCCCGCCACTTTACATCGGATGATTTCAAATCCCGGCTCGATGACTTCTTTTTTGCCGGCCGGGAATTCACAGTCATCAAGATAGGAGCGGGTTCCAGCCAGCACGGTAATGGTATGACCGGAGTGCACAAGGTAGCGTCCGAATTCGTAATGACGTGTACCGCCGGCATCTTCAGGCCGAATAAAGATCTGGTGGATCAGGAGAATATGCATAGGCTGTATGCAGAAGCCTTTCTTTTCCTGCCTGTATGCGCTTCAAGCTGTGATTCCGGTCCAACAAAGTTGGAATCACGCCCAGACAGGCACATTCTACCATGGGATCATCCGGCGTATTTGCGTATCTTCGAAGGGGCAGCCCGCGCACGGGCGGGTTCCAGGGATCGCCCCATTTCACAGAATGATTCGTATCCGAAGCCCCCTTACCATCGCAGCAGCCCGTGGAACCCGCCCCTGTCGCGCGCACCCTCACGGCCTCAGCACAGCTGCAGGCACCCGTACGGGCGGGTTCTATCGCATCATCCAATCAACAGGACCAATCGTATCCGAAGCCCCC
>JAFGNH010000022.1 GCA_016927115.1 Anaerolineales bacterium
CGGTGCCAAATGGAAGCGGTTATTGTGCAGTATGGACCATGAGTACTTGCTTAAGGTTTTACATAATTGAAAACGCGATTGCCCTGTTTAGCAGCCGCAATACTTAATCGGTCAGAAAAATAATGCTAAAATAATCTGTTATAGAATAAGACTGTGAAGTTTCCAGCGAGGAGAAAACGGAATGCAAATAGTGACGGATAGCGGGGCAGACATCAAGCTTAACCCGGAGGCGATCCGGGACCTGAATATTCATGTGGTTCCATTGAATGTAACACTGGAAGGTACTACTTACCGTGAAGGTATCGATATCAGCACAGATGATTTCTATGACCTGCTGGAAGCCAGCAACACAATGCCGACAACTTCACAACCTTCGGCAGGAGAATTTGCCGATCTATACCGTAAACTGGGTGAGAGTGGTGAAGAGATTCTATCCATTCACATGTCCTCCGGTCTATCCGGTACCTACAATTCAGCACTTGCCGGGTCCAGAATGGTTCCCGAAATTAAAGTGACCCATGTTGACACAAAAACCCTTTCCGCAGCTTGTGGCTGGCAGGTACTGGCAGCGGCGAAAGCTGTAAAAGCAGGGATCAGCCTGGATGCAATACTGGAAATGCTAAAAAGAATCAGTGACGGTGCCGACAGCATCTACACTTTGAAGGAATTGAAATACCTGATTAACGGCGGCCGAATCAGCCACCTCAAAGGACTGCTGGCATCAGCTTTCAGGATCAAACCGCTCATTGGTGTTGAAAAGATCGGTGGCACCTATGTCCAGCATGGTATGGTACGCTCGTTCACAAAGGCAATTGCAGGACTGGCAGAATTTATCACCAAACAACACCCGATCGGCACCAATATGCGCGTCCAGGTTCTCCATGCCCGCAATCTGGAAGGCGCTGAGATGCTTGTTGAGCACATGGACAGACTTTTTAAATGCGAGTGGCTTCCTATCGGAGCTATGTCCCTTGTGCTTGGCGCCCATACAGGTCCCAGTATGGTAGGGGTTGCCTACTCACCGGTTTCCGCTTTTGATGGTGTTCCAGCCTGATAGCAGGAAAGCCGTACTGTTGAGTTTTCGAGGAACCACCTGACCCTGTTAATACCCTGAAAAAGAACGAATCAGGGTAAAGGTTACTCAGCCAATATCTCTGGACGCAAATCATTTTATTTTCATTTTCCACGCGTTCCTTCCGGTCAGCGTCCTTGTATCCATACTTGCTTGCAGGATGAGGAACACCCTTTCATCTTGCTGTGGTTCTTACCGGGCTTGCTGTCAGTTTTCTTCGGCTGCGCACAACCACTCTGATATACGGTGTATTCCTGCCTGCAGAGAAGGCACTATATGGCGCTGGACCTCCGGTTATTGTAGTTTTGTAGCCGGAGGTTTTGGCAGCGCTTATGGCGGACATGCAAACAGGACTTCAAGATCTACCGTGGTTTTCGGTACCTGAGGAGTGCGTGTTACCGCTGAATTACTTGATGCAATAAAATACTGCATACACGACCCGGCTACCCAAAGAAAACATCCGTGCCGGAGCTCATACTACTCATATTATTATCCCCCTGGCTCGTATAAAACCTTAATACTTTCCCTGCATTCAGCAATACGGGGTTCCTGATAGCACGCACCATTTTAATTCTTCTGCTGCCCCATCTCACTGCATTATGGATTCTGAATTGCTTTTTCCTTGAAGTTCCTTCACAATAACAGGTGACTTTTCAGCATACCTCTCGAACGTTGTGCGCTCAATCTGAAGGAGTTGTATGAATATCAGAATCGTAACTGACAGTACCTGTGATCTTCCTCCGGAGATATTGGAAAGAGAGAATATTACGGTTATTCCTCTATATATTAACTTTGGAGAGAAGAGTTTTCGTGATGGTGTGGATATCTCTCGCAAAGATTTTTATGAAATGCTTCCGGATGCCCCTGTCCACCCGACAACCTCTGTTCCTGGAATAGGTGTTTTTGTAAAAGCCTATCAGAAATTAGTTACACAGGGTGCTGATCAGATATTATCCATCCATATCTCCTCACAACTAAGCAACGCTGTCAATGTCGCCAGTCTTGCAGCCGAAGCGATTGAGCAGGTGAAAGTGACTGTAATCGATGCATGTCAGCTTACCGTTGGCACAGGCTTACAGGTACTGGAAGCAGCTAACGCGGTCCGCCAGGGAAAAACCATTCAGGAGATCGTTCACTACCTGGAGATGTTCCGTAAAAGGATCGGCACTTTTGCTGCATTGGACACCCTGGAATTTCTTCGCCGTTCTGGTCGGCTTTCAAACTTTCAGGCAGCCCTCGGATCTCTGCTTGATCTGAAACCACTGCTATCCATGCATAATAATGTCATCAATATGGAAAAAGCACGTACCCGTCAGCGAGCAATGAACTGGCTCTTAAAGACGTTTTCCACTCTGACGCCGGTGGAACAGATCATCATGGTGCATACGGCCGCAATGGATCGCGCCAGAGCTCTTTGGGATCAATTGAAAGAAATTGCTCCGGATATACCAGAACCACTCTTCCTTGATGTCACTCCGGTCCTGGGTTCTCACCTCGGGCCCGGTGTCGTTGGTTTCACCACAGTCAGCGCTGCTCCCTCGATCTCCGATTGAGGGGGGATTCAAAAACGGATTACACCACACATTGACTGGAACCTTCAGTAATTGCGCCAGGCATGTTGCTGTGCATAATCGTTGAAAGAGCGAGAGGATAAATCACATGTCTCAAGTAAGTATTTCGGTCTCAGCACCTGATTTTACACTTACCGACACAACCGGCACCCCATTGAGCCTGTCTTCGTTTAAAGACAAAAAAAACATCGTCCTGGTATTTAACCGCGGCTTCATGTGACCATTCTGCCGCGGGCACATGGCGCAGTTGCGCCAGAATTATGACCAGTTTACAACAAGAGATACAGAAGTTATTGTGGTAGGTCCTGAAAATATTGATGCCTTCAAGAAATACTGGGAGGAAGAAAACCTGCCTTTTATCGGTCTTGCTGATCCAACACACACAGTACTGAAAACCTATGGGCAGCAAATCAAACTCTTTAAGTTAGGACGGATGCCGGCACAGGCTGTTATCAACAAACAAGGTATTGTACGCTACATACACTATGGACATTCCATGCAGGATATTCCTGCCATTGACGAAATACTGACTATTCTCGACGAGCTTAATCAGTGAAAGGGCACACAGGACCATTACAGAACAATTCCTTCGGATATTTGAAAAAAAAGCAGAAACAAAGCGCATGATTTTATTTAAGGGTTTATCTCCATTATTTTATCGGGAACCTGCAAAAGCCATTTGGATCTAAAGGTATTTCTATCTTGACAGCAAAAGTTAAATTTAGCATATCTTCTATCTGTAAAAAGATTCGGGGAACTGCCAATCATTTTCTTGCTGGCAGAAAGTTCCGCACCCTTTCCCTCATCCTGATTGGTCTTTTAGAAATTCTTTGCTGGTTCTATCTCTTCCGAACATACAATCTCTTTACTAACATCCAGGAAAGTGAGTTCGCTTTTGATAAGATTCACGGACATTTCTTTTCCCGGATTATTCAGGAAACCTACTTGGTTTTCCTTTCATTGTGCGCTCTATCACTCCTGAAGATAATCTGGATACGGAGGAACGAGGAGATCCGGCCGGCGTATGTAATTCTGCTCCTTATCCCGATCGCCGCAGGACTTGCTGCAGCTTTTGCAATGTACCCCGTTGGTGGACTGGACCTTTTCCATTACATTTTCAAAGCAAAAATGATGGTTGTCTACAATGCGAATCCTTATATTCAGATAGCTCGCAAGGTAGCCCCCTCGGATCCGTTTTTCATTTATGACCCCTTCCCTGACCACACCCTTGGGTACGGCCCTTTATGGACACTGCTGGCAAAATGGACATTCCGTATCACAGCAGCAATTTCCAGCTCTGAAAGCATTCTTTCCCAGGTAATTGGATTTAAGACCCTCAATCTGTTCTTTTGGGTTGGCATTGCCATCCTGATCTGGTCCAACAGACCTGACCTCCGATCAAAGTTGCTTTCAACTATTTTCTTCCTTGGCAACCCTCTCGTTCTATTCGAACTGATTACAAATGCCCACAACGATGCCATGATGGTATTTTTCCTGCTCTCTGCTATTATCCTTCTGCAAAAGAAGCGGGCTGAAAGTCTGCTGGCCTTTACCGCGAGTCTGTTGATCAAACCATTTGCCCTGATTCTACTCCCTCTAGGTATCGTCTACGCAGTAAAGGAAAAGGCTTTTCCTCTTCGGAAATGGCTCTCTGCCTGCGGTCAGTCACTTTTTCTCTTTTTCTTATGCTGGATTCCCTTCCTGGATTCGCCCCATCTCATGTCTGGTTTTCTTGCAGGCATGCAGCACGCCAATGCACTTAAGACAGCCTCGATTTTCTCCCTTCTTAGAGAAGCCTCTTCTCTTTTCGGGTTATCCGGATGGGTATCCTCCCTTGCTTTTATACTTTGCGCCTCGATCACCCTGCTTGCGTCTGGTGTACTGATCCTTCAATTCCTTCGTGGCGATCCTTTGTTGCGCATTGCTTCAATGACGTATCTGATATTCTGTGCAATCCTTACCAACATGCTGCCCTGGTACCTGGTCTTTGTGATAACAGCAGCAGCTTTCTCTAACGAATGGCTCGACCTGGCCCCTGCATACACATTTACATTTCTCGGGCTTGTTTTTTACCTGCTATCTATCTGGGCATGGTACGATTCGGGTGGTTCCACATTTACCGTTCATCTTCTGCAGGCGGGAGCACTCACATTTCCAATCCTCCTTTATTCAAGTGCCTTTATCCTCGCCTCACGCAAACGTTTATCGGCTGAAGGGGTTCGACTCCAGGATAATGAAAAAGCAGCCTGAATGCCTCAATAAATCCCATTATTCTTCCGTGTCTCAAAACTGCGTTTATAAAAACTGTGCGCCGGCCTCAATGGAAATAGAAATCGTTTTACTGGTATGATGGTGCCCTATGCTGAAAGCAGATTTTTCCGACATGTTGCTCGCGGCAGTTGATGCCCGCACAGAGTTTTTTAACCCTGAAAATAATAATGCTTTTCGCTTGTTCAATGGATTCACCGAAGGTGAACCCGGGATCTCAGCGGACCTATATGCCCGGACTCTGGTTCTGCACAACTATGGAAAAAGGCCTGAAGCATATACTGAGCTTCTCGACACAGCCGAAACAACCCTGTTGAAAAGGTTCCCCTGGATACAATCCGTAGTCCGCAAGATAAGATATGCTCCCTCACCTGAGGAACGGAATGGAATTATCCGCGGTGAGCAGCCGGATACGGTCATCATAGAAAATGGTGTTCATTATGCGATCAATCTGTGTTTGAACCAGGATACGAGTTTCTATCTTGATACCAGGAATCTTCGCGTTTGGATAAAAGACTCACTCCTAGGAAAGTCGGTGCTGAACATGTTTGCCTATACCGGCAGCCTCGGAATCGCGGCAAGAGTTGGCGGAGCACAGCCTGTAACTAATCTCGATCTCAGTACAATGTTCCTGAATATCGGCAAAACCTCCCTGAAACTGAATGGCTTACAGCAAACAGAGAATGAATTCCTGCGAATGGACTTCTGGTCAGCGGTCAAGCAGTTCAAACAGAATAATACACACTTTGACTGCATCATCCTGGACCCACCATTTTTTACGAAGACCCGTAAAGCCATGCTTGATCTCAACAAGGACACAGCCAGGTTGATCAACAAGGTTCGTCCATTAGTCAGGAACGAAGGCTGGCTGGTTATTGTAAACAATGCACTGTTCCTTCCTGGCGTGGAGTTATATTCATCAATTTCCGGCCTATGCAGTGATGGCTACCTGGCACTCGAGCAGATTATTCCTGTTCCTCTCGATATGACAGGCTATCCGCGAACGGTATGTTCAACGCCCCCCGTCGACCCGTCTCCTTTCAACCACCCCACCAAAATCATAGTTACTAGGGTATTTCACAAGTAACAGCCTTTCGATAAGCAGCATTATGCTTTACCGGCTTGATTCCGTGAGAAATCGTTCCCGAACTCAGGAATCCCTCCCTTATTGTCGCTGGATGCAGATGGCCATAATTCCCGGCACCTGCGTACGCATAGAGTTGGCTTGACAGTTATGTACAACCGTGATACATTGTATGCATTGTTAGTAGTTGTTCTAATCTAGAGTAAGACTTGGATCTGAAATTGATGTTGAACCTCTAACAAGAAAATAGAAAAACCAAATAAAGGAGATTCGGCATCATGCCAGATCGAGAAACTGGAACTGTCAAGTGGTTTAATGCCACAAAAGGCTTCGGCTTTATTGAGCGAGAGAGCGGTGAGGATGTATTCATCCACTACAGTGCAATCAGTGGAAGTGGCTACCGTTCCCTGGAAGAAGGCCAAAAGGTCGAATTCACCGTAGTTCAAGGTGATAAAGGCCCTCAGGCACAGGATGTAGAAACCGTCTAAACCTTCATTTTTCAAAATCAGCAGAGGCGTTGGCGGCAACCAACGCCTCTTATTTTTTTTAATGGTGAATCGAGTATGGCGTCGTGTAATTAACACATTGTGTAAAAATACAGACTACCTGCGCGTTCTATCACTTTATTTTTTTTCCTTCCTGATCTCCTATTTACGTCCAGGTGATGTTATAAACAATGCTCTTTCACTGAGTGTGAAAATCAACTGCGAATATTGAACTATGAAGAAAATCGGCCTGGAACTATCCTGGTTTATCCCTCCCCCTGACATGGTTTATGGCAGAATCTGATATGATTACCATCGTAATAGAAAATTGTACCTTTCAATAATTTTTCAAATTTTTTGTTCCCGATTTCAGTTTCATACAGATCTATCCACAGATTACGAGGGCTGTCGATTCAGTTTTTGATAACATCTTTCATCCGTACTAAAGGAAGCCAACTTGATAAAGCGTATCAGATCATACCGATATCTAGAACTGGGATCAAGACTCCTTCTTCCTGCCATTCGAATCTCAACCGTGCTGTTGATTCTCTCTGGTCTTTACCTGCTGCTGCACTCCCACCTGCCGTTCCTGCCATATTTCCAGAGCACGGATATGCAAAAGGTTATGGTTGTCCTGGGGGAATTCCTGATTTTGGCAGTACTTGCCCGGTATCTGGAAAAAAATCCGATTAAAAAAGCTACGGATGCCGCAGCCATCCTGTTTTTCTTTCTGTTACTTAACTGTCTTCTTCTACAGCCATTAATCGCGATCTACTTTGATCCCTCCTGGGAAGATGTTCCTGTCGTAAGAAAATTCAGGAGTATTTTCTTTCAGATATCCTCGTACTTATTCCCTCTGACCGGAGTTGCTGCGTTGTTTTCCTGGAGAACGATCAATCGCGGTCGCCTCTGGCTTCAATCGCAGTTCATGTCTGCAGAGAAAGATACTGGCTACACACCGATATTAAAAACGGGGTCCAACTCTCCTCCAGAATACAGCCAGGACGCACATCCCAGACGCAAGTTTTACAACTGGCTATATTTCCTTCTGGTTGTATTGCTTACTGCTGCAGGCCTTTACCTGCGTGGAAATTCTTTGACTGGCTTTGTAACGGATGATGAGACCAACCATCTCGCCACTGCACTGCAGTTCATCCAGGGAACACCCTGGAAAGGCTTGTTGTACACACGCGGACTCTATACCGTAACAGCGCCGCTTATAGCGGGTTTCAAACTTGGTGGTGTCAGCCTGGTCACAGCTCGTTGGGTGGCTATCATATTTAATACGCTGGCAATTATTCCCCTTTACTTCCTGATGAAGCGTACAAATAAGACGCTTGCCATATTTGCTGTCATGTTGTACCTGTTAAATCCATGGATGCTGGAAACCTCGCGAATCGTTCGCGAGTACGCATTTGCACCACTCTATTTCTACACAGTTGCACTGGTTATGCAGATTTTCTATGATTCATTCCCCTCGGATTTTGTCTTTCCCCGAGATCTTCCAGGGCTTATCAATGCCAGAACACTGATTACAACCATCCTTCTGTTCTTTTTTCTCTTTTACGTCCTCGTTGTTGATGCACATGCCACCAGCAAAGTCATCCTGGGAGTCTACCTTGCATTCGGTTTGCTGCTGTTGAGGAAGATCAACTGGCACAAAAAAAAGAATCTCTATCTCCTGGTAATTCCAGCAATCATGCTGGTTGTTTTTACGTTAAATCTTGACATGCTTGAGGGACAATATTCTGGCTTTCATCTTGCTGACTTCTCAAACTACTTCATTTCCTTCTTTTTCAGCCAGCCGCTGTTATATACAGATCCCATCCAACAGTGGAACTACGGATACGGTTTGAGCACAGTCCTTGTAATCCTGCTGGCTCTGCTCAGCACACAATTTCGGGAGCGCAACAGATTTGCTGTCCCGCTATCCTGGCTCAGCTTCCTGATTACACTTGGCGTTTTTACCATCTTCACAGTCCAGGGCCTGAAACCAAGATATGCTATTTACATTCAGATCTGGTTTATCCCAATCACAGCAGCCGGTCTTTACACAGCATTTCTGTTGGGGAAGAAGATGTTGAACAGTGCTCCCCTGGCCAGTCTGGGCATTGTGCTGCTATTTTTCAACTTCCCCTATATCACCTCCACCAACTTGGAATATATCCCGTATATCATTCCGGGCTCCAGAGGAGCTTTCTTCACTTCCGGAAATTCCATTATTACCAATGAGTATTACTCCGACCTTGAACCAGCCAGCACCCTGCTCTCTGAAAATCTATCCAATGAAGATGCACTGGTAACAACCTCGTTTCTGAAGCGGTATATGTACTGGCAGGGCATAGAATCTGAGCACCTCTTCCTGTACTGGTATGATCTTGATCCCGGAAAACAGTCCATCTTCGCGGGAATCCGTTCATCAGAGGAGGGCTGGATTGCATTAGACTACGAACGCGGATATCTGTGGTCATTTCCCCTCCCACTTGATGAATTCGAGTATGCTGGCAAGCACGTTGACTGGAAAGGCTGGTACGGCGACGTTCTGATCTACCACTGGTTTCGTCCCCGACCTTGAAGCTGCTTTGGTACAAAGAAAGCGGATTTGTATATAAATGTATCACCGTTCTTCCTGCACACTTCTCCGGCACGTCAACAGCGAACGAGGATCGGGACGGTTTCTGCCGAAGGACAGGGAAACAACCACGCAAGTGTGCGGTTGAAATCACCCTGCCGGTGGATTGCGACGAGCTGCCGGCACCTCCTATAATGTTCACAAAATTCGGACAGTCGTGAAATGGAGAATTCGGGAATGAGAATCGCAATCACAGCTGATGTACACATTACTTCCGATGACCAGCACCCGGAGCGGAACCATGCTCTGGAAGATATCTGCAGCCAGGTACTGGAACTGGGTATTGAGCATGTTGTTCTTGCCGGAGATATTCTCGATAAGGGTGTTAGCGCTGTTGCTTCCCTCGAGAGCATTTTAGGGCAGTATTCCACCCTCACGTTTCACATGATCCCCGGTAATCACGATGCGCATCTCACCAGCGAAATGTTTGCACTTGAGAATCTTCACCTGTACACGACTCCTGCCATTAAGCAGCTTGCCCCGGATAGTTTCCCCATCCTTTTCCTTCCATACACCCCTGCTGCATCTATGGGAGATTTATTACAGAAACATGCTCATTGTCTGCCGCCTGGACGCTGGTACCTCATAAGCCACGGCGATTGGACCGGCTCACTTACAGCTTGGAATCCTCTTGAACCAGGTGTTTATATGCCCCTCACCCGCAGCGATATCAGTGCCTATCAACCTGCTCGTGTCCTGCTTGGGCATATCCACCAACCTTTTTCCAGCGGCATCGTCCACTTCCCGGGTTCTCCTTGCGGATTGGATATTAGTGAAACCGGGCAAAGGAGTTATATCCTGCTTGATACATCAGACAATACCATTTTGCGAAAACCTGTCCACACCGACCTTCTCTATTTCGACGAGATGTTTTTTATCACACCGTTTGAAAATGAGGAATCCGTTTTTCTTGAAAATCTCTGGAATCGGATTGATACATGGAATCTTACAGAAGAAGAGAGGAAAACAGCGCAAATCCGAATCCGTATGAAAGGCTATTCCATAAACCGGGAGAAACTCGCAGAAGTTGTTCAAAGTGCACTGGAAGGCTATCGCTTCTATAAAGATGAAGGTCCTGACCTGAGTGGACTCCTTCCTGTTTCCGATCCTGAGCTTACCTGGATTGCCGGCCAGGTTGTGCAGAGAGTGCAGGATCTGGATTGGGAACCCAGCCAGGACCTGCCCACTAAAGACGAGATTGTACTTTCCGCCCTTGCTGTAGTTTACGGGATTGAATCATGACTATCACGCTCGATATGATAAATGTTCGCAGCTACGGGCCTCTGCGCAAAGACCTTTCCCTGCAGCTTGGTCAGTTCAACCTGATCTATGGCGGCAACGAACGCGGCAAGACACTGATAGTAGAATTCTTGTTACGTTCGCTGTTTGAAAGTACAGGCAGTTGGGAATTGCGAGATGTGCCGCTTGAGGGCAGCGTAATTGTTTCCGGCACAGATATAAGAGGAACATTCTCTCCACGGGCTCGAACCAAACTTGACACCATGCTCCTGGAGCAAGCTCCTGGTCTTCCCCGGAATATTGCCAGGCTTCTGGTAGTAAAAGGCGCGGAGCTCGCCTTTATTCAAGGCCGGAAGAATGGGATAAACCGCACAATCTTGAAAGATTATCTCTCTGGAACAGGAACGCTTGATACCATCGAAAACAGGATCTCCCCAACACTCAAATCATCCAGTATTGATCAATCCAGAATCCTCGGTCCGAAGCGGGGCGAAATCAAGCGTTCTGATGAACTTGAAGCTTCCCTGACATCTTTCGATAAGATCCTGGAGGATCTCGATTCCCAGTACTCCGGTGCGAAACGTGCCCGGATCCGAGAAGAAATCGGGACGGTTAAACAGAAATTACAGAACCTGGAGCATGCCCGACGCCATCAAGCATACCAGCTGGCTCAACAAATCAACGCTCAAAATGAGCGCCTTTCCCACTATCCGGAAGAAACCCTGCTAAACCTGAACAACCGGTTGAATGATTATCACAACCTGCAAAAAGCTATTGCAGAAAACCGGGAGAAAACTTCCGGGTTGGAAGGAGACATAGACCAGACACGATGGCTGAGATTTGCAGTGTCCCAACTTGAATCATGGCCCGAGCTCAAACCGGAAAAACCCCGGCCATTCCTGCTTCCCGCCGCCGGCGCTGCCCTGATTACTGCGATAGTTTTCCTGTTTCTTGAAATCCCACTGGCTGTTCTGGCCTCAGTATTGAGTGCAGTATTTTTCACCGTACTATATATTCTTCGCCTCCAAAAATCAGCCAACGCAGCTGTCCGGCAGGACCAATACCTGAAAATACTCCGGGAATTCAGGAGCCGCTTCCCGGATCACAAATCTGACCTTGCCTCCATGAAAGCTGCCCTGGAGAAACTGCAAATAAATTTTTACGCATTCGAACAGCTGTCGTCCAATCTGATTCAACAGCAGCAATCTCTCCAGCAGCTGGAACAGCAAATCCAAATCGCCTTCTCCCGACTTGAATGCCCTTCGACCCGGCCTGAAGAGTGGTCAAATAAACTGGCGGAACTCCGGTCTACACGAAGGAATCTTGAAAAAAGAGTTCATTCCCTTGAACTGGAACTGACCTCCCTGAATATTAAACCGGATGGGTACCTGCCGGAGGATCCGGGCCTAACCTTTTCTCACTCTGACTTGGACGCCTGTAGAGCAGAGCTCGAAATCCTTGAAAAAGAACGGATAAGTACTGAAGCGGAGTTCCAGTCCCTCAAGCAGCAGATCTGCATCGTAACACAGGATGATATATCGACTCCCTGGGAGCAGGTTATTCAGAATTTACTTCTTTTACGTCGGGAGACCGCTCGGGAATATCGGGCTGTAGTAAGCGATGCTGCCGGCAAAATCATCCTTTTTAATACCATCAACAATCTGCGGGTTCAGGAGGACGAAAAAATACTCCAGGCGCTTCAGGATCGAAGCATCCTCGATCCTCTCTGGCAGATTACCGGCAGGTATGACTCACTCGAGTTGGAGGACGATCACCTTTTTGTGAGCGGTCCTCACGCCCATTTCAGGCTGTCTGACCTCAGCAGCGGTGCACAGGAGCAGGTTCTGCTGGCGCTGCGTCTTGGTCTGGCTTCCCGACTCTTCGCCGGTCAGCCTGCCTTTTTTATCCTGGATGATGCCTTCCAGCATGCAGATTGGCAGCGCAGAGAAAGACTGCTGCAGGAAATCATCCGTATCGCAAAAAGCGGCTGGCAGATCACTTACTTCAGCATGGATGAACATATCCGTGAATTATTTACATTGCTGGGGAAAAAAGCTTTCAAGAAGGACTTCCGGTATTTTGAGCTGTCTGATTCTTAGGTACACTATATACAAAGAGGTCAAACCAAAATAGGCAGGCAACCATGAAATTAAAATCAATCGTTCAATCAGGTGACCCGGAACACATCGCTGGAGGATTTGAATTTACAGAAGGTCCGGTATGGGTACCGGAAGGGTTTCTGCTTTTCTCAGATATCCCCGCCAATAAAATCTATCGCTGGTCTCCCGGGGATGGAGTATCAACGTATCTTGAACCAAGCGGGAATGCCAACGGCCTGACCCTTGATCTTCTCGGCCGTATCGTTATGTGCCAGCATGGGACCCGGACCGTCTCGCGGCTTGAAAAAGACGGCAGCCAGACCCTGCTTGCGGACAGGTTCCAGGATCACCCTCTGAACAGCCCAAATGATGTCGTGATTGCGTCAGATGGAAGCATCTACTTCACCGATCCTCCATACGGGATAGAACCCGATCAAATCGAACAGCCATGCAACGGCGTGTATCGTATAAATCCGGATAGATCGATCAACATTATCCGGGATAATTTCAGCCGGCCGAACGGCCTTGCCCTCAACTACGATGAGAGTATCCTCTATGTGGATGATAGCCAGCACAGGCATGTCCGCGCTCTCGTTCTTGATCCTGCTGCAAACCCCACAGACGATCGAATCGTCGCTGATATGGACCACCCACAACCTGGTTCACCAGATGGCATGAAGATCGACAGTGAGGGCAATCTTTTTGTAACAGGTGCCACCGGCGTTTGGGTCTTTTCCAGAGACAACGAAAGGCTCGGGGTTATCGTCACACCGGAGAAACCCAGCAACTGTGCATGGGGAGACGCTGACAGGCAGTCGCTGTACATCACTGCACGCACCTCAGTCTACCGAATCCGTGTTTTTATTCCCGGATTGCCGGATATCCGTAATCCGTAACCCGTAACCCTGTGCTGCCTCTAGAGAAAGACCTATCAGTCAAGCTTCCTGCTTCATTATTCAGCTTGACTGATTTTTACTTCTACATATTCTCCAGATAAGTCAACAACCGGATTCTTCTTTACCCGCTATTTACAATGGAAACAAACCATTTCCGATTCTCAAAGGTATTTCTAATAGAAAGGTGCTTTTCAGACAAAAAGCCGGCTATCTCGAGCCAGTCTCAATATTCTCTGGGATATCATTGAGGACCTTAATGGAAACACGGCGTAAAAACAATTTCATTTTCCTGATGTCAGTCCTGACCGCCGTTTTTCTATTTGGCAGTGGGATACGCCTGTTCCTTATTGGCGATTTATCAGGCACAACCATCTATTTCCTGATGGGTATCATCCTCTTTACAGCCTGCCTGGACTGGTACCAGAATTCTCATTCAGGCGGCCTCTGAGAAAATTACATACTTCGTCGAAACGGTATCTCCAGATCTTTCCGGACTATACAAGCAAACGAAGGAAAATGAATCCATGTGTATTGAAAAATCTTTTCTTTCATGCTGCCCTCCTGAGAATGCCCTGAGTCCCTCTCGCTTGCGCCATATCCTGATCACTCAATAAAAGTATTACCAATCCAATCACCCGAGTGAATATCATCTGCAAACCTGATCTTCTTTTAGTTTGTACACCAACATTTCAATACCTGCACACTTATATATGACATTTCTCTAATTCATACAGATATTCCTCCTTAAAAATGGGTGTATAATGGGTTATGTTATGGATAACCATAACTTTAAGGGTACATTGTTATGAATAACCATAAATCTGAAGATACAAGCGAAAGCGAAGAAATGTATCTTCTTACAATTGCACGAATGACTGAACAGAATGCCAATCGTCCAGTTCCGATAACACAGATAGCGGAGGAATTGGGGCTGCAGCCCGTTTCCGTCCATCAGATGATTCGCAAACTTGAAGACAGCGATCTTGTGAATTACCTGCCCTATAAAGGTGTTTTGCTTACCAACATGGGTGAAACCATTGCCTGTACGTTTCTTAGGTTTCACCGGCTGTGGGAAGTATTCCTGACCACGCATCTTGGTTTCACTGTTGAAGAAGCATCGGAAATTGCGTGCGAACTCGAACATGCCAGCACCGAAGAACTGGCAAAAAGGTTGGAAACCTATCTGGATGGACCGGTGTTTTCACCCAAGGGCAAGCTGATTCCACCTTCGGATCCAGAAGAACGGCACCTTCCAACCATCACATTGAGCAATCTCAAAGCGGGCAAAGATGCCATAATTCTGCAGATCAAGACCGACGAAGCTGCAAGAGCTTTTCTGGCTTCAGAAGGTGTTACACCAGGTGCAATCGTAACTTCCCTTGGCACAGGAAGCACGGGAGATATCCTGGTAGACGTGAACGGAAACTCAGTTCATCTTGGAGAAAAGATAACACACCAGATCAATATTAAACCGGTGCCGGTACCGGCATCGCAAATCAGAATGGAACAAAAGTTGGCCTGAACCTTAAATCACGAATCGCTGCACTTTGATCAGAGACATTTAATTACGCACAAGCTTTTACGGAAATGGGAATTGTTCTGGTATTTGGAAATTTGTGGAGGTATGTGAATGAAAAAGGAGTCCATCATAACACTCAGCAAAGCTGCTTCCGGGCAGCAGGTAAAGCTGATCAGCATAGATGCCGGTCGTGGGCTGACTCATCGATTGGCGGAACTTGGCCTGACACCCGGTGTGGAACTATCTGTTGTCCAGGCGGATCGCAGCGGCCCTGTACTGGTCTCCGTTCGTGGCTCCCGTATTGCATTGGGTAGAGGTATGGCTCACAAATTAAAAATCGAACCGATAGGATAGGATAATCCGAATGACAGAGAAACGAATCCATGTTGCCCTCGCTGGCAATCCAAATACAGGAAAAAGCACCGTATTCAATGCACTCACCGGATCGCACCAGCATGTTGGTAACTGGCCAGGAAAAACCGTGGAAAAGAAGGAAGGCGAGTACAGCTATGGGGGTGTAGATGTTCAGGTCATCGATCTCCCCGGCACATACAGTCTTTCCTATTATTCCCTGGAGGAACAGATTGCCCGTGATTACATCATAAAGAACCACCCGGATGTAGTGGTGAATGTCGTGGATTGCTCCAACCTTGAACGCAACCTGTATCTTACGGTTCAGATTCTAGAAACTCATACACCCGTAATACTTTTCCTGAACATGGAAGACCAGGCACACGTGCTGGGTTATAAGATTGATCACCAGGAATTATCCAGGCGGCTGAATGGAATTATTGTGATTCCTGGAACAGCAAGTAAATATAGAGGGATCCGGGCGCTTCAGGATGCCATCCTCGAGTTCACCCAGCAGAATGGAATTTCTGAAGAGCCAGCTTTCGCAACCCCTGGCAATGAAAGGCTTCTTCATGGCAGTTTATCAAGCCGCTGATGAGATTGTTGTTAATTACGGTAGTGCAATCGAGCAACAGATTTCACTCCTTGTAAAAACCATAAAACACTATCCTCAACTGGAGGTGTACCATCCCCGCTGGCTGGCTATCCAGCTTCTTGAAGGTGACCAGTCCCTGCTCAGTGACCTCCCGGAAGAAATTCTTCAGCCTATCCAGACTGTCGTCTCATCCTCCTTTCAGATCCTTATGGAAACCTATGACAACGATCTTGATGCGGTCATAGCCGATCTCCGTTACACCTGGATAAACTATCTTGTTCGGGATGTTATCCAGAAACCCGACATTGAGAAACGCACATTCTCCGACCGTCTGGACCATTTCACCACCCATCCGATTCTGGGACTTCCCATATTCCTCCTGCTGATGTGGGTTGTATTCAAGATTATCACCGACATATCCGCTCCCTTTGTTAATTTTGTAGACCAGGTTATTGCCGGCCCTGTCAATGGATGGACAACTGCGCTCCTCCAGCTTGCAGGTCTGAACGGCACATGGTTTGAAAGCCTTCTGCTTGAGGGGGTTATTGCCGGTGTCGGAGGCATTCTCGTATTTGTGCCTCTTCTGATGGCGCTGTACTTCGTGCTGGGATTGCTGGAAGATTCTGGCTACCTCGGCCGTTCTGCCTTTGTCATGGACAGCCTGATGAACCGCATCGGCCTTGATGGAAAAAGCTTCCTGCCGATGATCCTCGGTTTTGGCTGTAGTGTTCCTGCCATCTATGCGACCAGAACACTCGCCAGTAGAAAAGACCGCGTTCTTGTCAGTTTACTGGTTCCGTTTATGAGCTGCAGTGCGCGGCTGCCGATTTATCTTCTCTTCGCCGCAGCATTCTTCCCGGAGAACACGGGAACCATTATTTCCGCCCTGTACCTGTTTGGTATCCTGATGGCTCTGTTCATCGGCCTTCTGCTGCGAAAAACACTTTTCCGCACGAAAGAACCCACTCCCCTTGTGATGGAACTTCCCCCTTATCGACTCCCTACTTTACGCAATATCTGGTTCCAGATGTGGAATCCAACCCGTGAGTTTCTGAGCAAGGCCTGGACTATCATTCTGGGGTCCAGCCTCTTAATCTGGCTGCTGATGGCTGTTCCTGTCAGAGGAGAAGGAGATTTTTCCAGTGTGGATATCTCAGACAGCGCTTTTGCAGTAGTGAATGAAGCTTTGGCACCTGTTTTCACACCGCTGGGCTTCGGTGAATGGGAGGTCAGCAGTTCACTGGTCACCGGTCTCATTGCAAAAGAAATTGTGGTGACAACCATGTCCCAGGTATACCGAGTGGACTCCACCATGACGGAAGCTGAACCGATGAACCTGACCGAAGGGCTGCGCACAATCGCGATGGAGTTTTACTCAGCATCAATAAATACGATTAAATCCATTCCAAAAATTATTAATATCAACCTCCTTGATGATGAAGAAGTAGACCAGACCAGACTGCAAGCGACGTTAACAAACCGGTTTGACTTGATGAGCGGCGGCCACGGAAAGCTGGCCGGCTTTTCCTTCATGATTTTTGCACTTCTTTACACCCCCTGCATGGTCACTGCCGCAGCGCTGAAACATGAACTGGGAACACGCTGGATGTTTGCCAGCATGATCGGTCAGTTTGTACTTGCCTGGGTGATCTCATTTCTTATTTACCAGGGTGGCGTTTTTCTGCTCGGATAGCTCACCCGGCAGAATGCAGCTATAGAGGAATTATTAGAGGATCATTTATGGGTATTACATTTCAAGTTCTCGAAGAAATTCAGAAAGCCGGATCAACGCTTACTCTCGATCAGCTTGCCCGGTCTTTGTTTATGGAACGCAGCGCATTGGAAAAAGTGATTGAATTCTGGATCCGAAAGGGAAAAATAATCCGGGTGAATAATATGCTTTGCACAGCGAACTGCGGTCAATGCAGTAAACCATGCTCCATGGCAGCACGTCTGCCGGAAGGCCTTGTTCAATATCAGGTAAAAGTAGATTGACCGGCCCCAGTCCCCTCCCCCTTCAGCCAGTCTCTCGGCGGCTGTGACCACTATTCCTAGGCACAATGAATTAGTGTTACACCATATCGATCCTTTTCCGGTACATCCGGTGTTTGCGATTAAAATCTATTCCGAAACCACGCAATGTACGCAGCATCTTTTCATTTTCAACCCAAATCTGGATAACATCCGCCATTTCCCCCCGGGTGTCCCTTAATGTAAGGTAGAGCTCATTGTACAGCACAGCCAGACCCCCCGCACCGCGATGTTCCTCCAGAATACCTATTCCGTTAATAGCGAAACGCTTTGTCCTGCGGGCTTCCAAAAGCAGCTGCAGCCACCCGAAGGGAAGCAGCCGCCCTCTGCTGCTGCGGATCGCCTTTGAAACGTCCGGAAACGCAAGGACAAATCCTATGGGTTCATCATCTTTTGTGATCATTTTGATCAACGCCGGTTGGGCAATAAGCATCAGTACCCGCACCATTGATCGGATTTCATCTTCGCTCATCGGTGCATTGACAGATTCAACTCCGAGCGCCTGGTTGAAAAGCATCGCCAGTTCAGGCACAGACCTCAGCATTTCTCTCCTGCTGCGAAAGGGCACAACACGGATATTGCGTTCCTGCTGTACTTTTTCTGAGATCCAATGGATCCGCTCAGGAAATGAGGAATCTTTTGTCAACGTCCCAGTCAGAAGATCCACTGCAGGTTCAAATCCGGATGCCAGGATGTAATCCTGATAGTATGGAAAATGGTATCCCGTGCTCATTGCTGCAGGGATTTCAAATCCTTCCACGAGAATACCGATTGGATCCAGGGCTGTGAAACCTTTGGGGCCATAAAGCATATCCAGGCCGCGGGATACTGCCCAGCGCTCCCCTGCTGCAAACAGGGCTTTCGACACCTCCAGTTGTTCGATACATTCATAGAGGAAGAAGAACCCCATCTTCGTTTTCAGACGCTCATTCACCTTAACAGGCTCTAACACAGCAAGCCGCCCGGCTGGTTTGCTTTCATCATCATAGGCCAGGAAAAAAGCTGCGCCGGAATGTTTATAGAAAGGATTTCGATCCCTGTTAAAATAGGCTTTCAGATCAGAACGAAACGCTGGAACCCAATTTGGGTTGGAATGATAAAGCGTTTCAGGAAGATTTAAAAACTCCCGCACCTGCCTGCGATTTTCGGATTCAATACGAAATACCTGCATGACCCGCCTTTACCTGATAAACCGACCCTCTACATCCGTACACACTCTGGGCGGCCTCTTTTTTTTCGTGGCTGTTTTCGACTCAACAGACATCAATCATACTTGAAAAGAATCAGACTTGAAAAGCACTTTCCGGAGCGCAGTATCTCGACCGGATACAGAGATTCTTGCACAGTGAAATACAGCAGACGAAAGATCCTGAACCTCCCGTTACAGCATACAGACTGGTTTGGCCTAAAAAGCCCGCTCCTCCACGCCTGTTGTGCACCTTCCACAGAAAAAACCTACCTCAACCTGATATTCTCCTTTATACTGGTATGGTCCCGATAAATCTGGGACAGTTCTTTGTAAGGAAGCATCTTTGATCACGGCAATACCTGCCTTATACGGCCTAACTTGACACCGGCGGTATCAGACTGTAAAAATGCAGGGTGCTATCCGTCATAGACAGTTGAGGATGGCTTATTTATCATACAGGAGCCAGATTGGCCTTTTATCAGTCTGTTTGCCTTGAATATATCAATACAGGTAGAGGAAATCATGAATATACAGAAAAAAGAAATTAATAAGATCGGAATCCTCGTGGGGGGTGGCCCGGCGCCCGGAATCAACAGCGTCATTCATTCTGCAACTATTGAAGCGATTAATAACCATATCGAAGTGGCCGGGATCTATGAAGGTTTTAAATACCTGATGCAAGGCGAGTTTAAAGCCCGCCCCCTGGAAATCAATGACATCAGCCGGATCCACCTCAGAGGTGGCTCAATTCTGTATACATCAAGGGCAAATCCGACAAAATCCGACAATCTCCTTAAGAACTGCGTTGTTTCCCTGCAGGATGCGGGGATAGATGCGCTTGTAGCAATTGGCGGTGACGATACTGCTTTCTCCGCATACCGGGTGGCCCGCTATGCACAAGAAAACATGAATATTGACCTCAGAACTGTCCACGTCCCCAAAACCATTGACAATGATTTACCGCTTCCTTCCGGTATCAGGACCTTTGGTTTTGAAACAGCCCGTGATCTCGGCACACAAATCGTCCGAAATCTATCGGAAGATGCCCTGACTGGTCAGCGATGGTTCCTGGTTGTAAGCATGGGGCGTAAAGCAGGCCATCTCGCCCTCGGGATCGGAAAGAGTGCCGGGGCAACCCTCACTCTCATTCCCGAAGAGTGGAATAACCGCCCGATCAGGCTGCAGGAAGTAACTGATATCCTTACCACAACGGTGCTCAAGCGTATGGCACTTGGCAAACCCTATGGCCTGGTTCTTGTTGCCGAGGGAATTATCGAACAGATGGCCATTGAAGATCTCTCACAGCTTGAGGATGTGGAACGGGACGAACATGGTCATATCGCCCTCTCAGAAATCAACTGCGGGGATGTGCTGAAAGAAGAGCTTGTCAATGAACTTAAAGCCCTGGGCATCAAAATGAGAATCGTCAGCAAAGATATCGGCTATGAAGTTCGTTGTGCGGATCCGAATGCCTTTGATATCGACTATACCCGCAGTCTTGGCGAGGCAGCGATCGAATTCCTCATCAACGGCGGCACCAATGCAACTATCACCATCCAGGATGATCAGCTTACCCCTATGCCCTTCGATACCATGATGGATCCCAATACCGGGCGCACTGAAGTACGTATGGTGAAGTTGAATTCATTCACATACCACTCGGCTACGAAATTTATGATCCGCCTCACACCGGACGATGCAAATGATCCGGAGCTTCTGGAAAAAATGGTATCCCTCACCAACCTCTCAAAGGATTCATTCATGACAAAGTACGGGTACCTCATGAATAAAGGTGTACGGCCTTTCTGATCTTTTTTTCCAGCATGGAATACCACCACGAAGAACTCTTCGAATAATGGAGAGTTCTTAATAATTCTGATACCAGTGCCTGAATCCCTTCCTGGAATAATTTGGTGATCTGTAATCAGCTGTACTAAGAGCATAAAATTCTGTCCGGCTTTTTATGCAACTTATTGATTAATTTTTACGTCTTAAGTATCAACGTGTCTTTTTTTATCTGCTGCTTCTCTGGAGGATTCGTTTTATGCGGCCTATTTTATCAAAAGTAATCCCAGCCATCGTCTTTTTCGCCTCTCTGCTCTCCGGCTGCATTCTGGCACAAACTGCCAATATTCGCGGTTCAGGCAGCGTCGAGGAAGAAATCCGCCCGGTCGGAGAATTCAATACAGTTGAGCTCCACACGATAGCCGATGTCTTTATTCAATTCAGCGACAGCTTCCTTGTGCGCGTGAAAGCCGAAGATAATCTGCTGCCCTACATCCAGACCAGGGTGGAATCCAATAGCTTGATTATTGATTTGAAAGAGGGAACAACCCTGATCCCACAGGAGCCAATCCTCGTGTATGTCTCGCTGCCATCCTTAATCGAAATCCGAAGTTCAAGCACTGGCGATATGACAATCGATCCTTTTTCCACTGAGAATTTCACCGCTTCCCTTTCCAGTACCGGTGATGTTCGAATGGAAGGGCTCCAGGCGGAGAGCGTTAATTTAAGAACCAGCAGTGCAGGCGATATCACTATCTTATCCCTGAGAACGAATCTGCTGGAAGCCCACCTGTCAAGCACCGGCGATATTACCATTCAGGAAGGCACTACCCAATGGCAATCCATTAGAATCTCAAGTACAGGTGATTATAAAGCCGCCAATCTTCTCAGCTCAGATGCAGAACTGGTTCTCTCCAGTACAGGGAACGCGGTTATTCAGGTTTCCGACACCCTGAAAGCCAGGTTGAGCGGTACCGGTGACCTGGCCTACATCGGCAGCCCATCACTCGACATCAAAAACAGCGGTGGGGGAGATGTTAAACCTCGGGACCAGGAATAGTCTGACCCGCACAGTTTTGTTTCACGGCTTTTTCTGATGCAGAGTGCCCTGTCCTCTTCCTGTACAGCCATGGTAAACTTTCAGCGCTGCCAGCTGGAGGATGAAATTCCACCAGCTTTTCCGTGACCCCTTATAATAATTCTGGCTTCCAGTCACTTCTGGTGGTCATTGTTTGCCGATTCAACTGGAGAATACTTTTATGACTGATGAAACCCCCACCAGGAAATCCAGGAAATCTTTCTTCAAACGCCTATGGTTGCTCCTGCCTGTCCTTCTCACCGGTTTGTTGCTATGGACGATATGGATCATGACTCGGAAATTCGAGGATCGTATCTACAATCAGGAGCAGCTTGGGCAGATACCGGGGAAGAAGGTGGCTATCGTGTTCGGAGCTGGTTACTGGCCCAGCGGCAGGTTGAGTGACGTATTGCGTGACCGCCTGGACGCTGCTGCTGAGCTCTACCAGGCCGGGAAAGTCAGCAAACTGCTGCTCAGCGGTGACAATCGTGTTGTCGATTACAACGAGCCAGCGAAAATGCGCGAGTATCTTCTGCAGCAGGGTATACCTGATAATGACCTCGTCCTCGACTTCGCTGGACGCCGGACCTATGACACCTGTTATCGTGCCCGGGACATCTTCCAGGTCGATCAGGCTATCCTCGTCACCCAACGCTATCACATGCCTCGCGCGATGGAAACATGCAACAGGCTTGGGGTGGAAGCAACCGGCTATGTGTCAGACCGCACAACATATGTCCATATTCGCTGGTACCGCGTGAGGGAAATTCCAGCACTCTGGAAAGCGCTGCTGGATCTCACCATCCTGCACCCAGTCCCGGTCCTGGGTGATCAGCTTCCCATCCCGGATTAGCATCCCGAATACAACCAGAACCGCAGTCCTTTCATGGCCTGCGGTACAACGCTTCTGGTCTGGAAATCCTGCAGCTGAAACCATCAAATTCGCGATGTGGTGTAACTGCATTCGGGTTTCATGGTATGATTTTGAAGAAATGATGTTTGTTTCTAACTCAATATTGGTATTGAAGACGGTATTAATTCCAGGATTGAATATGGCTGAAGATAAAAATATACGGATTCTGCTTATCGATGATGAGCTCCCTGTAGTGGAAGCCCTGCAGAAATTTCTTGAAAATCTGGGCTATCACATCGATATCCAGACCAGCAGTTCCTCTGCATTATCCGCACTTGAAACAGATACGTGTACCTATAACCTGGTGATCTCAGATCTGACCATGCCTGAAATCGACGGTATCACTCTCGCAGAGCGGATCCACAGCATGAAACCCGATCTTCCCATTTTACTCATGACAGGTTATGGCAACCAGATTACCGAAAACCGCCTGGTTCAGGCTGGAATCAAGAAAGTGATCGCAAAACCTTTTCGACTTAGAGAGATCACCGATTCCATCCGCAGCCTGCTGATGGAGTAAAACGAGAACACCTTCCTGTTTCATATTCAAAACTTCATTTCAGTCTGCAAGTCTCCACCTTTGAAACTCTCCTGATTCATCCCCTCTCTCCTTCTTTTCGGTCTTTTTGTAAATGCCGAAAATAATCCGCCGGTTTTAATGAATCATAACCTGTCACTTTTTCAGGATTACCGAAGAACCGAAACAACGGAAATTGTGAATTCTCAGAACCGCACATTCAGGATATTTCAGTGAGCTGATACACGGCAATATTGTGGCTTACAGAATGGCCCGGGTAACTGAAAATTTCCCATTTTATGAATACCTTTTAGTGCAACAGATCTGGATGTCGACAGCTCGATTTCAGATTTGTTTTTCTCAGGTTTTCATCTGAAAAACCAAGGATTCCATCCGAAATTCAAAATTTTTGTTCTTGCTAAAAATGCAGAAATAAAATTGGATTTCCTTGAACTTGTCGCCCGGAACCGGGTATTCAGGCTGAAGGTTTTTTACACATGAGACACTTTCGTTCAACAGCTGACCGGAAAACAGATCTGCTCCACCAGGCAACCTGCAACCGTACAATCCTCACAGCTGCAGCCACAGAAGAAAAAAATAAACTGCCCGTTCAGGACAGTATAAAAATGGTACCAGATATTCCACACTGGCGTTTACTAAGGCGCCCCTGGTGCGACTCGAACGCACAACCTACGGATTAGAAGTCCGGCGCTCTATCCATTGAGCTACAGGGGCGTATGATAATTATTACTCTCGAGGGATTTTACCAGCACCATCTCGGATCTACAATCCGTCCGGCAGTATATTCTTATTGTAATAATGGGGTCCATTGTCCAGGTTCTGTAGCCCTGTGTTACGGTTAGTCCTCACCAGCCGGGCGAATCCCGTGAAAGACGCGTGATCCGGAGAGCATACGGAGAATCATCGATGCCGGGCGGTTCAACTCCTGGCCGATTTCATTAATAGACAGGGAAGCATTCCCATTGGCGATAAACAGACGGAATATAGCATTAACCAGGCTCGTCTGCGGAGTGATGTAGTCATCCTGACGGGAACAGTGTGTGATCAGAGTGTGCATGATCCCTGGGACCTGGCGGATCTCTGCTGTTACCGGATCAACATGGTCCACCAGTGTATCGGCCGACAGTTCTTCAAACAGTTCCCGATGCGTATCACACAACAGGCTTCGAAGGAATACACTTAATTCCTTACCGGATTTATCCCACCATTCATAGTCGATCTGGTACCGGGTCTCGAGAGTGGGTTTGTTTAAACCTAAAGGTACTCGTTTGGGTTCCGTCGTCATGATTCACTCCACTGATTGTCATCAAACCGCCAATAGAGGTCACCAACATGATGGTAATATGGGCGGTCTATGAGCTCGGCAAATATTGCGCCAGGTGGCAATCGACGGAAAACATTCACACCGGTATACAGAGCTTTAGCATGGACAGCAGTCTGCGGATTTATTTTCGCCAGCTGTTTAAATGTATAGGAAACCAGCCGTTCAACAGCAATCTTCCAGGGTTCACTTTTCAGCCAGGCTTCATCCAGTAATACAGGATCCATGAGCCCTATTACACTCAATTCATCAAAAGCCGAACCAACAGGCCGTTTTAACATGGTAAAACCAATTTTACTATTCTCACCTATCGTCAGCGTCCGGATCCATTCATTTCGTTTACGACGGTTCACAGTAGAGACAATTACGGTTCCGGGTTTATCCCCCCTCTTCAGATGAACCAGACCACCCGCAGGTACCTCGTAGCGGCGGTACCAATCGTCCAATCCGTATACATATTTTTCCTCACGGACTACCCAGCCGGGGAATTCATCCCCGCTGTGGGCATCGACAAGCATAAAACGGATCCTGGGTGCCTCATACGCAGTCGGAAAGAGATTTCTTAATCGGGCGGATAAAGGCAGGGTCCCAACTCGCCAGTGCGGGAAGAGCAATGTTACGGTGACTTCATCGATTTCTTCCTCGATTTCAGTGTCCTCGTCGCTCAATTCATCATCGAGGGATTTTTCAAGTTCCAGAAGTGTTTCCGTCAATACGCTGTGGTTATAGCTGTGTGGCTTGTATTCCAACCTTGCCGGAAGGAAGAGAACTTCAGGCGGCTCCTGTCTGCGAAGGTACCAAAGGGTCTGCCCGGCTGGTCCCACCTCATCAAACCGTTCGTCTTCCTGCAGAGCATAATCGAGTGAGAATTCGGCCAGCAGAGGATCAAGATCTTCTGAGAGATCAAGGTGTTCAAGGAAATCCGATGTCGGCAGAGGCCCTCCATCGGAAACATCGAGCACAGCTTCAGCCAGGTTCAGATGGCCCTCATTGATATCCGCCAGAAGAGAGCTGGGAAACCAGCGGCCGGCAATCTGTACAATGTCGGCAGATTCCCGCATGCCCTTTTCGATGGTTGTGAGGATTCTGCGCCTGTTAGCTGCCAGAATTCCTTCAGGCGTGGAATCTTCTGCTTCATCCTCCTGAACAGGAACCTGATTGAGAGCGTGGTCCTCGAGGCGTGCTGCAAAATAGCGTGTTTCATTATCACTAAAGGAAATTTTGAGAACATCAAAATCGGGGATATCCGGATTCTGGCCCGGACGAATGGAAACGACCTTACCCACGCTGTTTTCCAGTGCCGGAAAAAGGATTGTCTGCCCTTCTTTGTATGTCTCAGCGGGTTTGTAGCTGTGAGCTTCGACAGCTTCTGCCTTCTCGGCTTCCCTGATCAACCGCTCCTGATGTCTCTCAATAAGTGGAATTGCCATCTCGGTGGTGGTAAGTGGCACTTCTCGTTCAAGCAGCAAGGTATAGATAATTTCCATATCCATATCCTGCAACTCAAAATGTTCCCAATAATTGCTTGCTGGAGTATTAGAACTTTGAACCATAATCGTTTATAGTTATAAAATATCCTTCAAATAATCGGCCAGATGTTGATTATACTACAAGCTGTGGACCACAAACCAATATGTCTAAAAAATATGTAATCCTGACAACCGCATTCGGCTCCCTGGAAGCAGAAATCATCAAAGGTATGCTTGAAGCAAACGATATTCCTGTCTTTCTCTCAGGAGAATCTGCCGGAAAAGCAATTGGGCTGGGTGTCGGCCCCTTGGCTGAAGTTGATCTCCTTGTTCCGGAGGAAAATCTGCAGGAGGCACGGGAAATGCTGAATAGCTACCAGCAAGGGACAGACATTTAGTCCCCTGCAGGAAACACCCTCTCCACCCACTCCAGCGGATCAACCGGTATGCCGCCAACCACGATCTCCCAATGGAGGTGTGGGCCTGTGACACGTCCAGTGCTTCCAACCATGGCAATCACCTGCCCGGTGGTCACTTCCTCTCCTTCTGCAACAAATACCTGTGACAGGTGGCCATAACCACTATAGACACCCCACCCATGATCAATGTAGATCGCTTGGCCGCGGGCCGGAAGTGTGTCAACCATCACCACAGTACCGTCTGCCGGCGCTGTTACCTGGGTATCCCGGTTACCGAAAAGATCAAGACCGGTATGATAGGAGTTATACCCCAGATCATTATAATTCCGCCTGCTGCCGAAGACTGCAGGGAACGCTTCCGTATAAGGAGATGGGAACGCGAAAACCACGCCCCACCTCTTTTCTGTCGATACGGCTTCTACTGCTTCTGCAACCGCATCGGCTTCAGCCTGAGTCGTTACAGGATCGACACTCTCCGGTGGAACAGTCAATACAGGATCACTGCCATACCCGGCATTCCGGATACGGATCGGCTGCTGGAAACCATAAAATGGTATCCCATCGTCCTTGGTAAATAACTGCACCCGCAAAGTTTCCAACCCGGGTTCAGCCATCGCATCAATCCCCTGTAGTGCAATATACCCACCTTCTTCATACTCCACAAAAGTCAACACCTTATCACCCAGTGCACCGCTTACCCGAATGCCTGTGCTGGCGTGAACCTGAACCTCGAGCGTCCGGCCCTGGTAAACTGCTGTCGGATTTACCATAATGTTTGAAATAGGGTCAGGATACAAACTGCTCTCTTCAGCCGGTATATGTCCAATCTTCCCTGGAGTCACCCAAAGGTGCGGAGTATCAAGATAACTTGCCAATACCCAGGGATTAAGTGCTTGCTGAGCAGCAGTATTAAGAAGCGTTTCGCTTACAGGAAAAATAAATGCCTGCAGTGAGGATGTCTGTTCTCCTTCTGCCAGTACAAGATCCTGCCCGATGTAAAGGCGTTCCGGGTTGAGAATTCTGTTCAACCGGATAATATCCTCCCTCGGGGAAGCATACACTTTTTCGAGTACTTCCAGAGTCTGACCAGCAAGAACACTTGTTGTAACCAGTGCCCCCTCTACCCCTTCAAACCCAGGAATAATGATCTGCATGCCGGGATACAGAAGCGATGGTTCTACCTGTGGATTGAGACTCAGAATATCATCAACGGTTGTGCCGAAACGAATGGCAATGCTGTAAAGCGTATCCCCCTCCTGCACTATGTACATCGGCCCGCCGGATTGTGAAAGGACAGCCTGGGGGGAGCTGAAGCAAAGAACAAATACGAGTATGGCTGCCAGCACGCGTCTATGGAGCATCAGTAAACTCCAGAAAGTCGCCAACTTTGACCCGATTGAGGATGGCCGGTTCCGCCTCGAGGACGTAACGTGCGCTGGCCCCTGGGAAGTAGAAACCACCCGGCCTGGCCAGCCGTTTGTCCACAACGAGGTTCTGTGCATTAATCCATACAACACCCAGTGAAAAGAACACACCCATCATATGTATTGATGTACCTATACGAGATTCAACCGGTTCGACGAGAATCAGGCCCTCCTGATCCTTCAGGGGACCACGGAAAGTGAGCCCTCGGAGCCGGCATAATGTACTATCACACCAGCGTGCCCGCGCCAGTGTACTGTTTTCCATTGTGGTATTTTTTACCAGAACCCATTTTTCTGTCAAAACTCTCTCCTAATCATACGGGGCGGTATTCACCCGCCCCGCAGCACATTAATTATAATCGCAGTCTGGATTATTTTAAGACATTCAGCAAACTCTCCAACAGATCCTGAGGACCGAATGGTTTGGTGATATAGTCATCCACTTTGGCTATTCGCAGGCCAAGGACTTTATCAATTGACTGTGCCCTCGCAGTAACCACTATGACAGGGATATTCTTGATTTCAGGATCGGCTTTCATTTCCTGATATACTTCCCAGCCATCCAGATCAGGCATCATCAGATCCAGCAGAACTGCATCTGGTTTTTCACGCCGAATAGTCTGCAAGCCTTCTACCCCCCCCTCAGCTCCTATAACTTCAAACCCTTTGGGGATCAAAATCAAACGAACCAGGTCAATCATTTCTGGCTCATCTTCGATACAGACAATTCGCCTATTTTTTTCGCCCATATGATTCCCTCTTTCGAGACCTGTGTCGTGAAGGGGACGGGAACAGCTGTTCCTCTTGGATCAACTGAAGAGCTTCTGAAATTCCTGTCATTTATTAAGAATTGGATAATACCTGATCAGAAAATAAGCAGGACAGTTTTTTCAGAGGCATAAAGGAAGGCCTCAGTTTTACTCACACATCAATTGTATGATTCTTTCGCTAGATACTCCCCATTACTCTGGTCACCTTCCACCATACACCAACTTGATCGTATCGCGCAAGTTCAGAACCATACTGGATTGTCTCTGATACCTTATAGGCATATTCCATCAAGAATTGATTCAGGGTCAGAAAAACCAGAAGAATGAGGCCCAAGAGTTGCAGTTCCCCCCTCTGCATGTATTAAGAAACACCTTAATCCATATCCATTAACGTGGATTAAGGTGTTTTGTTAAAGGTAATTCTGTTTTTGTTTCAAACAGAGAAAGAATTCAGGCGATGGCGATAAGCCAGGCGGTCCCCTGCCAGCTGCAATTGTTCAGGATCAGCGGGTTCAGTGTAATGATGCAGTCTTTTTTCCACAGCCTCGCGATATGAGGATTGCAGAAGCGCCAGATCCGTACGGAACAACAGTGCCTTACCTGATCGAGCAAACTGAGAAAGACTTACAATAAGCGGGTTCATGATGTCCTCCTAAACCAGATTTACCCACACACTTACGATGCAAGATTTATGCCCTCCAGGTGAACTCGTCCTGTATTCCTGTTTTCGCCTGTAAAGCCTTCCCCCCCTCATAGCTACACCTGAACAACTTTTTTTTTACTGCCCGAAGCACTTCCCGTGTCATAGTCGCCCTGTCCTCCGGGAATCTGCAGGTTTATCGAAGGGAAGATTGTGATCTATTACACCTGTAAATTAATCGTCTTTTTCGGTTGGGTATTCTGAGGTACTGGATGCTGGTTTCCCCCGATTATGAGATTAAGTAAACGAGTCTCGAACGGTGGTTCAGTTTATTGGAACAGTACAATTCTGCTTATAAGTGATAAACTGATCCTTCCTCATGCTGCAATTTCATTGGCGAGAGTGTAGCAGTAGATTTCGTCTGGTGTTCTCCTGCTGAGACTGTGATGCCTGCGATGTCCATTAGCGAAGTAGACCTGAAATGACTGGCCACATATCTTCTAGTTTCCCAAATTCCATAAAAAAGAAATTAACACAGGCGATTCTCCTGATTTTTCCATGACTTAATCTTGATAAACCTGTACAGTGCGATATGATTATACGGAATAACTTTTGGAGGTTGTCCATGCCTGAAATTACGCTTGAGATTATGAATAAAGTCGGACTGCACGCTCGCCCTGCAGCTCTTTTTGTTCAGGAAGCAAAAAAATTTGAAAGTAACATTTATGCTGTTAATGAAAACCGAAGGATAAATGCTAAAAGTATTCTTGAAGTATTGACACTGGGTGCCCATAAGGGCTCGATGATCACAATCCAGGCAGAAGGTTCTGATGCTGAGGAGGCACTGCAAGCTATCATTGCCCTCCATGCAAACAACTTTGGAGAGAAAGAATAGCTGCCCGGCAGTATTCTTGCCGGCTTTCCTATCTATCACACCTGGTCAACAAATTCGGTATAGATTAATGGATAGATATACAGCGGAGAAATATTTCTCCGCTGTAGTATTTCCTTATATTGGGAATCCTGCTTAATCTGATATCCCGTTTTTTTTCAGGTTAAGAGAATATCATATCCTCCACTTCCGCGATATCTCTGCGTTCCAGTTCACAGAAACCTCCTGTAACAATCACTAGAACAGATGCACTGCAGCTATCACTGGAGCAAACAAGGAAGAAACCAGCGACATCACGGTGATCAGTGTGTTCAGGGAAGGGCCTGCCGTGTCCTTGAACGGATCCCCGACCGTATCTCCCACAACAGCTGCCTTATGTGCATCGGATCCCGGCCCACCATACTGGCCTGTTTCAATAAACTTTTTCGCGTTATCCCACATACCACCTGCATTTGCCATCAGCAAGGCGAAGATAACACCGGTAAAGATACTGCCGCCAAGAAAACCACCCAGGGCTTCCGGTCCAAGAAGGAACCCAACCAGAAGAGGCAGCACAACAGCAAGGAAAGCAGGGAGCACGAGTGAGGAGAGAGCTCCTTGAGCTGCGAGCCCAACACACCTGGCATAATCAGGTGTTTCTGTTCCAGCCAGAATGCCGGGGTTTTCACGGAACTGCCTGCGTACTTCTTCAATCATATCGAATGCATTATGAGTAACAGATAGCATGGTTAGAGCGCCAAAAAATGGTGGCGTGACCGCACCAAGCAGAACCCCTGCAATCACCAGCGGCTCTCGCAAGCTGATCACCAGTTCCATACCGCGCGCACCAACTACCTCAGCATATGCAGCAAAAAGCGCAAGCACAGTCAATGCAGCCGCGCTGATTGCAAAGCCCTTGGTGATTGCTTTGGCAGTATTTCCAGCTGCGTCGAGCACATCGGTGGTATCGATTACTTCCTGCTCCATACCAGCCATTTCAGCTATACCGCGCGCATTATCCACAATGGGTCCATAGGCATCCGACGATACAATCATACCGCTGACCGACAGCATACCTACCGCACTGATTGATACCCCGTAGATACCGCTGATACCTGCCATCTCAGCAAGGTAGTAGGACAGCAAAGTTGCAGCAACAATACCCAGAATGGAGGGAACGATACTGATCAACCCATAGCTGAACCCGGTAATGATATTAATAGCAGCACCCGAACTGGAAACCCGGGCGGTTTCGTTAACCGGCTTGTACCCCTCCGAAGTAAAATAATCCGAGGTAAAACCGATCAACACACCTGTGCCCAACCCTGTCAGAGTAGCCCATAGGACACCGGGATTGTAGTCAAAAAGAAATACAGCTGCAGCGGCAAATCCACCGAAGATCAAACAGGTAACCACGGTTCCCAGATTCAGTGCTGTTCCCGGTTTCCCGTTTCGACCAACGCGAACAAATTGAATACCTATCAGCGAAGCAGCTATACCAAGCGTACACAACAAAAGTGGAAAGAGAATATAGCGGAATTGAAGCTCTCCGCTGAACAGTGATTGGCCCAACAACATGGTAGCTACCGTGCTGGCGACATAACTATCGAAAATATCTGCCCCCATCCCTGCAACATCACCAACATTATCACCTACGTTATCCGCCACAACCGCGGGGTTACGTGGGTCATCTTCCGGAATCCCGATTTCGATTTTTCCGACCAGATCGGCGGCTATATCCGCAGCCTTGGTATAGATGCCGCCCCCAGCTTTCGCCAGAAGAGCCAGCGCAGAGGCTCCAAAGCTGAATCCCAATATAATTTCAGGATCCTGCGTAAGCATGTAAATCAGGCTCATCCCGATCACTGCCAGCCCAACCATTGCCAGACCCATAACTGCGCCTGCATAGAAAGCAACTTTAAAGGCCGGTCGTATACCTTCTCTGGCGGCGGTGGCACTGCGTACATTCGCCGCAACAGCAACGGTCATCCCCATATAACCCGCAGCTGCAGAACAGATCGCTCCGCCCAGAAACGCGACTGCCATCATAAGCCCTTTGGTTGGGTTCACAGCAACTGTTTCCAATCCAATATGCTCTATGTCAAAACTGAAGACGATTGCGATTACAACACCCAACGCAACAGCAACAAGCGTCAGTGCTGAGTACAATCTACGCAGATAGGACTGCGCTCCATCCCGGATCCATGCTGCAACCTCCTGCGCCCGCTCTGTTCCCGCATCCTGCCGGACTACCCATCTATATAGATAGACAGCTACAAGAAGGGAAAGGACCCCCATAGAAAATGCAACAATCGTTATTGTATTCGTCAACACGCACCTCACTGTTTTAATCAGAGAGTATGGTTCCGGCTCAGTAGGCAAGAATATTTCCCAAAAAATACCCCGGCACAATACCGGGGATCACTGCCCAATTAGAGGGTACATACCTCTGTTATGATCACATATTTATAGACCGCCAGAAGCGATAATGTTTTGCTCTGAGTTCTTCAGTTGAAAGCATGGGGAAATACTTTAATTCCTGCTCGTTACCGATAAATACACCATTCTTAATCATTCGGAATGGGAAGGACGCAGGGTGCACACGATCTACCATTTTGCTGTGGAAAGGCTTTGTTTTCAAATCCGTCAGGCATCCTCGCAGGTGTTCAATACCTGAATACGGCAAATCGCTGGCATCACCTTCGAGAGGATCAACAGCCAGGCCATTCAGTCTTAATTCAACAAAGCAGACAACTGGGAGCGAAATCAGACTGGTCGGATTCTTTACAATCAACTCGTAAAATTGAAGCGGACCATAATTACTGACCACCTGTGGATGGACCGGGGCAATTTCCTGGTACAGGTGCATGCCTTCAGTTTCCTCAGGAAACTCACTGCCGGGTTCCAGACCTAATACTCTTCCATCCGGTGTTACCAGATATAATTGCATAAGCGCATCAAGCGAAATATACTCCATCACCCGGTAGACAGAAGCATAAATCGACGCCTTCGGTGTGCCGTCTTCATGAATCTCACACCTTTCTAAAGCCTCTTCAATTCTGAGCTTTTCGTGGCGGTATGCCGGGTCTACCTCAAAAAAGATAGCAGCGCCGCGGGATTTTTTTGCAGATCCAACGGCATAGTATATGCCAAACTCTTCCGGAGATAGCATCGAAACAACCAGGGCTTCCGGAATCAACGAGAGATATAAATGTTTTTCCATGGTGTATGCCTGCTTTCTTCGCTGAAAGTCACACGTTTAATTCCTTCCAGCAGTATATACCTGAATAATTAAAAAAAGAAATCTAAATTATCAGAATTTAAAAATAGTCAATAAACCACCAGATAACTGTAAAGCTCAGCTGCGCACAAGCTCCAGATAGGTCTCAGCTACAGCAATATTGATTGTTTCGGGAACAGTAACAACACAGTGATCCTGGCCGACCGTGCCGGATGCAACAGCTTCCAGACAGCGAGACTGCAGCGTAAATCCCATATCCATCACTTCTATGGTATTGCCCAGAGGCCGCGGCCCTGCCAGATTCATCATATGCCCACGGCCCAGCAGGTGTATCTTTCGCCCATCAACCAGTATCCATGTAGTAATATCATCCTCATACATTTCAACTGCCTGTACATTCGAGGAATTCTCAATCCCCTCCACATCGATTTCCCAGGGAAAGTGTCCTGCATTCGCCAGAACGGTACCGTCTTTGAGTTGTTCGAGCACATCCTCCTGCAAAATTTCTTTCACTCCGGTCACCGTGATGATCACATCCGCTGATCGAACAGCATCCCCCCGATACGGGGTAAGAAAACCATCGAGGTGTGCTTCGAGAGTCTTCAGGGGATCTGCATCAACCACTGAGACGATGGCTTTACAGCTTCGGAAATAATCAGCCACGCCTCTTCCACAGGAACCATACCCGAAAACGGTGATACGCTGCCCGTTGGTGATTCGATTGGTAAAACGCAGGTAGCTCTCCATCACACTCTGCCCGACCCCATGTTTGTTCTCGGCAAATTGTTTGATCGGGCTGTCATTGATCACCAAAATCGGCATCCTTAATTGATCTCGCAGCGGCAGCAATCGTATTCGGCCGGATGTGGTTTCTTCTGTTCCACCCATTAATCCCGGGTATGGTTTCTCAAGGTAGCGGGCAAAAAGATCCCCGCCGTTATCAAGCAAGATATCAGGCCTCTGGTTTAATATATTGTCCAGATTGGCTGTGTGTTCCTCTGCGTTCCTCGTCTGGCGTGCAAAAACTTCAACGCCTCGTTCCTTTAAGTAAAAGACCGTCTCAGGCTGCGTGCTGCTCAGATTACCGGTGGCTATCACTCTTGCACCGCCAGCCTTCAGTGTAAGTAATAGCGCAGCAGTTTTCGGTTCCAGATGGATTCCTGTTCCGATTGTCTTCCCGGCAAATGGCTGGGTCTGTTGGAACTCAGCAGCCGTTAACGCCAAGAGTCTGCAATTTTCTCTAACCCAGTCAATTCTCTGTTTTTTGCCTGATGATTTGGATTTAGCTTCCTTCACAGTTCCACTCTCCCGTATTTAGCTTCTCCAATATTGAAAAAAATTCTAATCTGATTCGGCTTCGTTGTACTCCCCCCTTAATAAAAAAATAATAATTTACGACACTCCTATTCTACAGTGAATTTTCTGCTGGACTACTTGTCGGTAAAACAAAGAACATCCATTCCGTTCCTTTCCCCCAAGTACAATGTTTCTATAAATTTCACTTCAGTGGAAAACTCGTACTTTTTCATCTTTACCTTCATTATTATGCAAAAAGCTCCCCAGCAGCAGACAACACGGAGAAGTTCATTCACTTCCTGCGGATATCCTTTGACGTTGATGCGGCTATGCGCAGTTCTTTCAGTTCTCTTCCTGCTACCTGAGAAGATTCAGGTTACAGAATTATGGCTGCCAGGCCTTTGTTACTATTTACCTGAAAAGCAGGGTAATCATAAGAAAAACCGGAGCAATGGTTTTCCATTACCCCGGTTTACTTCCTCTGGCTCACCGCAATGCTCAGGGGACACAACCAAGTATGTCAACTGCCTGCTGGACATCAGCAATCACTACACTGCCGCCGCTGAGCATGTCTATCACCTGAAGCTCAGAGTCTCCACCTGACTGCCTGGCAGTAGCCAGCCCGGTTCCCGGCCTGCACCAGGCCAACTGCTGCATCGCTCCTCCAGCCGGAATAGCCGCCGGACCGACAGCTGTGGAAACGCCGCCTGTATATGTCTTCAATCCCATTGCTGTGAAATCAGCTCCTCCCGAAAAAGATCCTTGTCCATACAGAATTTGTGATCCATCCATGGACCAGCCAGCACCTCGCATAAGTGCACTGCCATCAGAGGCATCAATATATGGTGTGGCTGTATTCGTTGTCAGGTTTAGATCCCACAGCTCGTTCACGACCAGATCATAGGCCATTACTACGTAGCCAGCCGGTGTGTAACCATAATCACGATTGAGATACAGCAAATGAGTACCATCACGAGATAGAACAGGCTCTGTCAGATAACCACCCATTGGAACAAGCGAAACAGCAGCAAGTGTATCCAGATCAGCTGATGCAGCGCCCGGCGGCACTGCAACACCCCACACACCAGCCCAATTGCCTTCTGTGTCCGGCATAAACGTATCCAGAATAAGCAAATCGCCAGCGGCATTCCAACCAACCGGCCGCCCAGGCAGGAATGCTGGATGGGAGCCTATCGCAAAACTTGTGTCGAATCGTGTGGTTGAACCATCTGCCAGGTTCACTACTACGATCCCCCATAGATAGGTTCCACCGCTGGCGCCCAGCTCCATAAAAGCAAGGCGCTGTTCATCCTGGTCGAACGCAGTACCGTAGATCGTATATCCCGGAGTAATCGGGATGGAATAAGTGATGCTGGATTCCAGATTGATAATCTGGATATTCGCTGCAGGTGCAGGGCTGTCCGCTGAAGCAACCCAACGGCCGCTGAGAGAAACCGAGGACGCGCCATAGAGAGTCACACCAAGATCCGTTATTGTGGCGTCGGCAGCTGCAGCTTTGAGTGAAGCGGAAGCCCATGTTCCAGAGCGGACAAGAGCAATTGTACCGGGTGGAAGCCAGGCTGATGCAGGCGGAGCAACTTCCGGCTCAGGCTCAGTCTCAGGCATTTCACCTTCTGAAGGTAAAGGCTCCTCTTCCGTTGCTGCAGGTATATCTTCAGGTACATCTGCAGGCAAATCAAAACTTTCCTCAGGTCCCGGCAGTTGAAAATTGCATGCTACAGAAGCCAGTACAAGAGCCGCAGCTACTAATAAAGGCACCATGAAAAACTTCTTTTTCATCACGACCTCCCGATTTTCAGAATAAGAACCGTCCGATACATCATTAACTTCATAACGCAATCACGCACTCCATTGTGACAGCGTCACTCGTATTGTCTGAATAAAGTATCGGGGTCAAACCCGTTTGTACCAACCGTCAAGTGAAGTACGATATTATATGAGAGATCAGGCTGTACCCTCAGTGCCTGCTAATTCTCTGCTTTCTTGGATGAGTTGAAGCGTGTTATGATAATCTGCAGTAATCCACAAATTGCACCAGCATGCTTTAACCTAATTCTACATGATGCCTGCGGAGAAAGGAAAGCGGCAGGCACCTCTGGAGCTTCTGATGTATGTGAATGCATTGATTCTGACGATTGGCTCGAACATCCTGTACCACATTTTCCAAAAACTCACTCCGGGCAATCTTCATCCGATGATTGCCTTGATGGTGACCTACCTGACAGCAGCAATACTTTGCGCAATGCTCATGCCACTCTTTCCTGGCCAACCAGGTATCCTGGCTTCCCTTAAACAGATAAACTGGTCGAGCATAGCCCTGGGAGCAGCAATTGTAGGGCTGGAAGCAGGCTTCCTTTTAGCTTACAGGGCAGGCTGGAACATCAGTCTGGCTGCCGGTGTGTCAAATGTTGCTCTTACCGTCCTGCTTATCCCTATCGGGCTGCTTTTCTTCCATGAAAAACTGACCACGGCCAACTGGATTGGCATGGTGCTTTGCCTGGCGGGTCTTGTATTGATAAACATGAGATAGCATCTCTAAGAAAAAATCGGAGGGGAATGCTGCCTAAAAACCTGTCCAGCCCCTCTTCCTATTCAATCACAAAACCCGTTCCGCCCTAATGTAATAATAAAAGTATCTGGATTATTATTGACCGTATCAATCTGGAAAATAAATTGAAATGAGTTCATGCCAGACTTAATTCTACGAGAGTTGCACGAATCAGTACATTGGCTTTAAAATCACAAACCAGAACAACCATTGGGGTTACTTCAAACTCTCATACAGGCTGAGTAAGTGCGCCCTGATTTTCACTCTTGCTGCCCATTACAGCAACCATCCCCTTCCCAATACCCAATAACTTTTCAGCTATACAGAAACCGGCTGGCTATTCGGATTTGGCATTTCATCCAGCGCCAGGAAAGTTCCGCTATCCCAGCCGGACCGGAAAAACCTGCTTTCTCGATCATTCATAATCAGGATCGGCAGGACAGGTTATCAATCTTCATAGATATTCAACAACCATACTGACGCAACAACAAGGGCAAGAAGCCAGGTCAGAATGATCAGAATTGCTCCAACTCGGCCAATCCGCGAAAGATCTGCAGGAGACTGCTCTACTTTTTGCTGTGCTTCTATCAACACTTCATACGGAATAAGTTTATAGGCAATATACAAGCCCAAAGGTGTAATCACCAGATCATCGAGATATCCCAGTACCGGAATAAAGTCAGGGATCAGATCAATCGGACTGAAAGTATGGGCGACTACGAAAAACAACAGGGCCTTAGTCAGCAGAGGCGTACGAGGGTCACGAAAGGCATAATAGAGAACCAGGGTTTTCTTCTTCAGTTCCGCAACAATGGTTCTCCATCGTGAAATCATATGCGTGCACTTCCTTCCTTCTAAAAAGAATCATACATATTCTAAATGGTTTTTTCGCCTTCTATCCAAACCACCTGCGAATTTTCCCCTGTGAGCGTTAATTCATTTTTATCCCCTTTACACAAGTTAACTATTTATATTAATCATTTAATGAATTAATCCTTGACAAATGAACTTTTCATGCTATTGTTGTATCTAAATAAATGGAACCTGTTGTCTGACATGTTCAGATAAACTGAATCGTAGATAAGGTTTGAGAATATCGTGAACTTCTTTCTGCTGGAAATTATTCTAATTCTGGATCTAGTTCTCGTCCTTATTATTGGGACGAAGAAGATAATTCCTGTCAGGATCGCGTAAAGCTCAACAAGAACGATAAAATACACGAGCACTTCCTGACAGGGAAGTGCTTTTTTTTTGATGAAAAGGAAGAATAAAAAATCATGTCCGGATATTTGCCCACACTCGCTCTACTGTTTGTTTATATTATTGAGCTGCTGCTCGTTCTTGAGCAGCAGCACATTGTGATTGAGCCGACTCCGGCAAGGGCTGAAGTGGAACACAAATAAAGAACAGCCCAAAAAAAAGGAACAACAGGAGCCGCCTCAATCGCCAGAGGCGGTTTTTTTATCACACTATCCATAATTGGAGGAGAAAAATGAAACAGCAAAAAGGTACACCTTACACGACAGATTCCACAAACGAAATGAAGTTCGGCAAAATCAACGACCAGCATAGCTCATGGTCCAATGCCTGGTGTGCTGTCTGGGAAACACAGCCTGAGACTCGCACAAATGGTAAAAACGCCTCCGAAAAAAAGAACCCGTCCACACAGGAACCCACCTGGTAAACGGGTTCTTTTTTTATGGACAGTATGATGACCGGGCGGTGCTTAAGGAAGTCCATACAGCATGCCCAAGCAGCTGTAGGCCAATTGAACCTGTGGAATATTGACAGTCATCATACGAATATTCATCCACCCTGGTGCATTTCGGTGCACCGCAAGCTACGACGGTTCTCCGAATTTAGAGTCAATGAGGGAGCCATCGGGGTCAGATTAGAACTATAAAAATCCAGGCAGCACAGAAGGAAGAATTATGCGATCGGATCAAATCAAGAAGGGGTTCCAGAGAGCCCCGCACCGCTCCCTGCTCAAAGCTACAGGTGTCAGTGATGCTGATATGGGGAAGCCATTTATAGCTGTTGTTAATTCTTATATTGACATCATTCCCGGCCATGTCCACCTGCAGGAATTCGGCAGAAAAATCAAGGACGAAATACGTGCAGCGGGAATGGTTCCCTTTGAATTTAATACCATCGGAGTGGATGATGGGATCGCGATGGGGCATGAGGGTATGAAGTTTTCACTACCGAGCCGGGAATTAATCGCCGACAGTGTGGAAACAATGATCTCAGCCCACTGCTTCGATGGCATGATCTGCATACCAAATTGCGACAAAATCGTACCGGGAATGCTTATGGCCGCTGTTCGACTGGACATTCCTGCCATTTTCGTCAGCGGAGGCGCCATGCCTGCCGGCCGTACACCGGATGGGGAAACTGTCGATCTGATCAGTGTTTTTGAGGGAGTAGGCGCCTACTCCTCTGGAAAAATCACCGAAAACCGGTTAAAGATTCTGGAAGACCACGCCTGCCCTTCCTGCGGCTCCTGCAGCGGCTTGTTTACTGCAAACAGTATGAACTGCCTGATGGAAGCCCTGGGTATCGCTCTTCCGTTCAACGGGACTGCACTGGCAAATACACCTGAGCGGGAGGAACTCGGCAAGCAGGCAGCCCGTCGGATGCTGAAGCTGGTGCAGACAAATCAGACAGCGCGCACTATCATCACACGGGATGCGATTGATGATGCCTTCGTTCTCGATATGGCCATGGGTGGCAGTACCAATACTGTACTTCACACGTTGGCGATTGCCAGTGAGGCAGGTATCGACTATCCCATCGAACGCATCGATCAGATTGCAGCACGTGTACCCCACCTCTGTAGGGTAAGCCCGGCCTCCTCATGGCATATGGAGGATGTGCACCGCGCAGGCGGTGTACCTGCCATCCTGAACGAAATTGTCGCGCATAGCAATATCCTGCATCTGGACCGTCCGACCGTTTCCGGATCCTCATTTGGTGAGCTTATCGCCAAAGCAACCATAAAGGATTCTGATGTGATCCGCCCATATAACGACCCACACTCTGCCAGCGGCGGGCTTGCAGTTATGACCGGCAATCTTGCCCCGGAAGGCGGCATTGTCAAGACAGCTGCGGTTGATCCGGCCATGCGTGTGTTTTCCGGCCCAGCCCGCATCTTCGAAAGCCAGGAAGAAGCCATGGCTGGCATACTGAATGGAAAAGTCCAGGCAGGTGACGTGGTTGTTATTCGTTATGAGGGGCCGGCTGGCGGCCCCGGTATGCAGGAAATGCTCAGCCCCACCAGCGCCATCGCCGGTTTGGGACTTAGTAAAAGTGTTGCGCTTATAACAGACGGTCGTTTTTCCGGCGGAACCCGTGGTGCCTGCATCGGCCACATCAGCCCGGAAGCAGCTGCCGGAGGTCCGATCGCAGCGTTGGAAGAAGGGGATGTAATCGACATCGATCTGGAACAGCGCATACTGAATGTACAGCTCACAGATGAACAGATAGAGACAAGACTGAAAAAACTTCCACCTTTTACGCCAAAGGTCAGGAGCAAGTGGCTGCGCCGGTATTCAAAAATGGTGACGAGTGCTTCAACCGGCGCAGTTCTAGCGGATGTTTACAGGTACCAAAATAAGCAAGGAGGAGCGCGATGAAACGTACAGGTGCTGAAATTATCTGGGAAGTGTTATTGAGCGAGGGTGTAAAGACTGTATTTGGATACCCTGGTGGTGCTGTCCTGCCAATGTATGATGCACTGATGAAATATCCTCTCCATCATGTGCTTACAAGGCACGAACAGGGAGCAGCCCATATGGCCGATGGCTTTGCGCGTGCTTCCGGACAGGTTGGTGTAGCTGTTGCGACATCCGGGCCTGGTGCGACAAACCTTGTAACCGGCATTGCCACCGCAATGCTGGATTCGTCTCCGGTTGTTTTTATCACCGGGCAGGTTTCGGGCAATTCCATCGGCAGTGATGCGTTCCAGGAAATCGACGTGACTGGTGTTACCCTGCCGATCACGAAGCATAATTATCTTGTGCTGCACGCTGATGAGGTCGCTCCGTCTCTCCAGGAAGCGTTCTACGTTGCACGTTCAGGAAGGCCCGGACCAGTACTGGTGGATATCTGCAAAGATGCACAGAAGGAATTGATCGAATTTACGCTTGACACCTCACCGATCAAATTACGCGGCTACCGGCCTGATCTGCGCGCTCTCCCGGCAGAACTTGAAAAAGCATGCGAGCTGATCACTGAAGCTGAACGGCCCATAATTCTTGCCGGACATGGTGTCCTGATGTCTGGTGCAATGCAGGACCTGAAAACCTTTGTTGAAAAAACACAGATTCCGGTTGCCACAACACTGCTTGGTATCGGCGGGCTTCCCGCCTCCCACCCTTTGAACCTGGGGATGATGGGTATGCATGGAGAGGCATGGGTAAATCATGCTATTCAGGAAGCTGACTTGCTGCTAGCTTTCGGTATGCGCTTCGACGACCGTGTGACCGGCACATTGGATACCTATGCTCCCAATGCAAGAGTTGTACATATCGATATCGATCCTTCAGAAATAAACAAGATCATCAAGGCTGATGTTGGGCTGGTGGGAGATTTGAAATACGTACTGCAGAAGCTAATCCCTGCCCTGCCGGAAATGAATCACAAAGAATGGCTGCAGAGTATCGGGCAGCGCCGTTCACAGACAAAGGAAAACGACATCCTGAATAAACTGCCTGAGGATACCCTTTTCGCGGCTCATGTTCTGCACGATATCTGGCGGATAACAGAAGGTAAAGCCACGATCGTTTCAGATGTGGGCCAGCATCAAATGTGGACAGCCCAGTATTATCTGCAGGAAGACCCCTACCGCCTGATTACATCCGGTGGATTGGGAACGATGGGCTACGGCCTGCCGGCTGCCGTCGGGACGTGGTTTGCCAATCCGGATAATGAAGTGTGGGCTATTGTAGGTGATGGTGGTTTCCAGATGACTGCATCCGAACTGTCCACCTGCGCGCAGGAGAATGTCAAATTAAACATCGCAGTGATCAACAATGGTTATCTCGGTATGGTGAGGCAGTGGCAGGAATTCTTCTACGAGCGCCGCTATTCCGCTACACCGATGCACAGTCCGGATTTTGTAAAATTAGCCCAGGCACATGGTCTGGATGGTATCCGTGTGGACCACAGAGATCAGGTTGAGGGTGCAATCAGAAAAGCCAGGCAGATGGAAGGCACTGTAGTGCTGGACTTTCGGGTGCTTCCCGAGGATTGTGTTTACCCGATGGTTCCTGCCGGGGCAGCGCTCCACGATATGATCAGGCGCCCCGAGCAGGTTGCAAGTTCCGGAGGTGGAAAATGATAAGCAATAATGGCAATGGCAATGGCAATCATCCCGATACAAAATCTCTGCGGACATTCGCGGTCTATGTGGAGAACAAACCGGGTGTGCTGAACAGAGTCGCCTCGCTGTTCCGCAGACGAGCATTTAACATCGAATCTCTTTCTGTCGGACATACGGACGAAGAAGGTGTATCACGTATGACCATTGTCATTGAGGCGGACGACACAATCGCCTGGCGTGTGGAAGCAAACCTGTACAAAATGGTCAATGTACTGCGCGTTGAAGACCTCACACATATTCCCGTGGTTTCTCGTGATCTGGCTTTGATCAAGGTGAAAGCAAATACTGAAAACAGAGCCCAGGTTCTGCAGATTTGCGACGTTTTCAGAGCCCATGTAGTTGATGTCCATCCGGAAGCTCTGATCGTGGAAATTACAGGTGCAGAGGACAAGATCGAGGGGCTGCTGGAAGTACTGCGTCCCTTCGGTATTCTGGAAATGGCTCGCACAGGCCGTGTGGCCATGGCACGCGGTTCAGCCACACCATCAGAGAATCCTGAATTTGTCTCGGCAGCGCTGCCGGTTAATGGCTTGAAGTAGCGGCAATACGGCAGGTTATTCAACATACATACACTGGAGTATTTAAAATGGCAACGATTTATTATGATCAGCACGCAGATGAATCCCTGATAAAAGCAAAGAAAGTGGCTGTAATTGGATATGGTTCACAAGGGCATGCACATGCATTGAACCTGATGGAGAGTGGCGTTACTGTCCATGTCGGTCTGCGTGAAGGAAGTAAAAGTAAGGCAGCAGCTGAAGCAAAAGGGCTCACAGTAACTTCTGTGGCAGAAGCCGCTCAATGGGCGGATGTCATCATGATGCTGGCACCGGATACCAAACAGCCGGCTATCTACGAGAAGGAAATCGCTCCGTACCTTGAACCGGGCGACACCCTGATGTTCAGTCATGGATTTAATATACGCTACGGGACTATCGCTCCACCGGAGAACGTGGATGTGAGCATGATTGCACCCAAAGCACCCGGGCACCGGGTGCGCGAGACCTACGAGGAAGGCGCCGGCACACCTGCTTTACTGGCAGTCGCCCAGGATGCCAGCGGAAAAGCACGAGAGAACGCGCTTTCATACGCATGGGCATTGGGTGCCACCCGTGCCGGAGTGATTGAAACAACCTTCGCCGAGGAAACGGAAACCGACCTGTTCGGGGAACAATCCGTCCTATGTGGAGGGGTCAGTGCACTGGTAAAAGCAGGTTTTGATACACTGGTTGAAGCCGGTTACCAGCCGGAGATTGCCTACTTTGAATGTATGCATGAGCTTAAACTGATCGTTGACCTTATGTATCGCGGTGGTTTGAATTACATGCGCTATTCTGTCAGTGATACTGCCGAGCACGGCGATTACACAGCCGGCCCCAAGATTGTCACGGATGATACACGCGCAGCTATGAAACAGATCCTCGCCAACATTCAAAACGGTACCTATGCCGAAGAATGGATTGATGAGAATTACCAGGGCCGACCATGGTTCAATGAAAAACGGCGTAGTGAGCAAGAGCACCTCATTGAGAAAGTTGGAGCAGATCTGCGGAAAATGATGCCATTCCTGGACCCTGTCACCATTAAGCCCGGCGAATAGGAGTGGATTAATCATGACACAGACAGCCCCAGACAACCATGTCCGGATCTTCGATACAACCCTGCGTGATGGCGAACAATCACCAGGTGCCACTCTCACATCAGCTGAGAAATTGGAAGTTGCACGCGGCCTTGCCCGCCTGGGAGTGGACGTCATCGAAGCAGGCTTTCCAGCTGCATCCCCGGATGATCTGGCAGCCGTTCAGCGTATAGCCCGAGAAGTTGGAAACAGGCGTTCGTATGATTCAGAAGAAGAACTGCGGATTCCATCCATCTGTGGGTTGGCACGCGCTAAAAAGGGAGACATCGATAAAGCCTGGGAAGCTGTTAGCCCGGCTGAGAAACCCCGTATCCACACCTTCCTGGCTACTTCTGAAATCCACATGAAGCACAAGCTGCGAAAGACACCAGAGGAAGTTCTGGCGATTGTTGCCGATATGGTTGCCTATGCACACTCGCTCTGTATTGATGTTGAATTCAGCCCCGAAGATGCCGCTCGCAGTAACCCGGAATTCCTGTACCGTGTCCTGGAGACTGCGATCCACGCAGGCGCCACAACCCTGAATATACCTGACACCGTCGGGTATGCGACTCCGGAGGAATTCGGAGCTTTGATCCGCGGCATCAAATCAAATGTCAGAGGTATAGAAAACACTGTCATTTCCGTTCACTGCCACAACGACCTGGGATTGGCTACCGCCAACTCGCTGGCTGGAATCCATGCAGGTGCACGCCAGGCCGAAGTCACCATCAACGGCATTGGTGAACGTGCCGGTAACACTTCACTCGAAGAGGTTGTGATGGCCCTGCACACCCGCAGAGCAGTGTTCGATCTGCATACCAATATCGACACAACTCAGATCTTCCGCATCAGCAAACTCGTCAGCAACTATACCGGAATCCCTGTCCAGCCGAATAAGGCCATTGTCGGTGCAAACGCATTTGCCCATGAAGCTGGTATCCATCAGGACGGTATGCTCAAACACCGCGCAACCTATGAGATCATGCAGCCAGAAACAGTCGGTGTCAGCCACAGCCAGCTGATCCTCGGAAAACACTCAGGCAAACACGCTTTAAAAGTCCACCTTGAGAACCTTGGTTTCGAGTTGGACGATGGGCAGCTCCTGCAAGCGTTCACCCGTTTCAAGGATCTGGCTGATAAAAAGAAGGACATCACAGATGCCGACCTGGAAGCCCTTATGGCCGATGAGTTCCACCATTTGCAGGAAATCTACTCCCTGGACGGCCTCCAGGTTGCCTGCGGTACGATGGGCATGCCTACAGCCACAATCCGCCTGCAAGGGCCGGATAACAAGATGCATATACGTGCCTGTACAGGAACAGGTCCGGTGGATGCCGCTTTTGGCGCAATCGATGAAATTGTACAGAAAGACAGCAAACTGCTCGAATTCTCTATTCGTGCCGTAACAGAAGGTATTGATGCACAGGGTGAGGTAACTGTTCGCATTCTTGGCAGCGAGAAAGACCGCCCCCACCATGCACAGCGTTCGATTTCCCAGCCACGCTCGTTTGGCGGCTATGGTGCGGATACAGACATTATTGTGGCCAGCGTTAAAGCATACTTATCAGCCCTGAACAAACTTCTCGCTGCTGAAGGCCTTAATGATCCGGCGTCCAACATAGAAGAAGGCGAACCGCAGAGTGCAGCGGCCGAACAACCCGAAAAACTGACCGCTTGAAAAAGGTTTTATATATCAATTATGAATGGACATGAAGTATGAGCTCTCCTAAAACTCTTTTCGATAAAATCTGGGACCGACATATTGTCACCCAGGAACCGGATTTTCCAGCAGTTCTATATATAGATCTGCACCTGGTACATGAAGTCACCTCACCGCAAGCATTCACTGGTCTGTACGACCGCGGACTTTCCGTTCGCAGACCAGAACAGACCTTTGCCACAATGGATCATGCCATCCCAACTCTCCCCCGCCACCTTCCAGTAAAGGATGCACAGGCGGCTGCTCAGTTGGAAAAGCTGAAAGAGAACTGCCAGAAAGCTGGTATTGAACTATTTGGTATGGATTCGGATCGTAATGGGATCGTGCACGTGATCGGGCCGGAACTTGGGCTGACCCAACCGGGGCAAACCATCGTATGTGGTGACAGCCACACCTCCACACACGGTGCATTTGGTGCACTGGCTTTCGGTATCGGGACAAGCGAAGTCGAACACGTGCTTGCCACACAGTGCCTGCTGCAGTCCAAACCGCAATCCTTTGAAGTCCGTTTCGAAGGGATTCTTCAACCTGGCGTATCAGCCAAAGATATGGTCCTGGCATTCATCCGGCAGGTCGGTGTGGGTGGCGGCAGCGGCTATGTTATCGAGTATCGGGGTTCTGCCATAGAACAGCTCGATATGGAATCCCGCATGACCATCTGCAACATGTCTATTGAAGCTGGCGCCCGGGCAGGCATTATCTCCCCGGACGAGACGACTTATGCCTATCTGAAAGGCCGTCCCTACGCTCCCGATGGTAAAGACTGGGACACATCAGTCCTTGAATGGAAGAAGCTTCCAACAGAAGAAGGCGCCCGGTTCGATAAATCCATCTCCATAGATGTTACTGAGCTTGAGCCTATGATCACCTTCGGCACTAATCCGGGAATGGGCATGCCCATCACAGGAACGGTTCCTGACCCGGCTCGCGATGTGAGCGAAAATCAGCGGGACTCACTGGTAAAAGCGCTGCAGTATATGGACCTGATGCCTGGACAGCAGCTGCTGGGTAAAGACGTGGATATTATCTTCCTGGGATCCTGCACAAATTCGCGCATGAATGATCTTCGCCAGGCAGCATCCATCCTGCGGGGCAAAAAGATTTCTCCCGATGTACGGATGCTGGTTGTTCCCGGATCACAGCCAATCAAACGCCAGGCGGAGGAAGAAGGATTGGCAGCTATCTTTCAGGATGCCGGTGCTGAATGGCGCGAATCGGGGTGTTCCATGTGTATTGCCATGAATGGTGATCAACTCAAACCGGGCGAATACAGCATCAGCACCAGCAATCGGAACTTTGAAGGCCGGCAGGGACCTGGCGGGCGCACTTTCCTTGCTTCCCCTCTAACGTCTGCAGCCAGTGCGCTCACAGGAAAAGTGACGGATGTACGTACCGTCCTTTCTCATGCATAAACTTTCCGGCGCTATTACCGGATAGAGAAGGTAGACTGTTATGGAAAAATTTCATGTGCTTACCTCACATGTCGTTGCGCTACCAGTCAATGACATAGATACAGATCAGATTATTCCCGCGCGCTTCCTGAAGAGAATCCAGAAGGACGGATTCGGCCAGTTCCTTTTTGCAGATTGGCGCTACCTGGCAGACGGATCACTCAATCCGGATTTCATTCTGAACAACCCACAATCGCAGGGCGCATCCATACTGCTGGCTGGAGATAACTTCGGTTGTGGATCTTCCCGCGAGCATGCCCCATGGTCACTGGCAGACTGGGGCTTCCGAGCGGTCTTATCCACATCATTTGCGGATATCTTCTACAATAACTCACTTAAAGTCGGACTGCTGCCGGTGCAGATCAGCCCTGAGAATTCCCGCTATCTATTTGAAACCATCCAGGCTTCACCCCAGACACCCCTCACTATCGACCTGCCCTCACAGAGCTGGACGCTATCAGAAGCACTTTCAGGCGAGTTCACCATCCATCCTTTTGCCAAACAGTGTTTGCTGGATGGCATGGATCAGTTGAGCTACCTGTTTTCATTTGAGGACAGGGTCACAGAATATGAGGCCACCCATGGTTCCTGAAAGAGTTCAGATATACGATACAACACTGCGTGATGGGACCCAGCGTGAGGGAATTTCACTGTCCGCCGATGATAAGATCAGACTCGCCCGGAGGCTGGATGAATTGGGCATTGATTTTATTGAAGGAGGTTGGCCGGGTTCCAATCCGAAGGATGTGGAGTTCTTTGACCGGGCAAAGGAAATAGACTGGATGAGTGCCAGTATCACCGCTTTTGGATCCACCCGCCGGGCTGGTATTGCTGTTGACCAGGATCCCAATATCCAGGCTCTGCTCGAAGCGGAAACTCCAATCTGCACACTGGTAGGAAAAACATGGGACCTTCATGTAACCGAAGTACTGCGAACATCCCTTGAAGAGAACCTGGCGATGATTTCTGAAAGCACTGCGTATCTTAAAGCGCAGGGGCGGCGTGTATTCTATGATGCCGAGCATTTTTTCGACGGATACCAGGCCGATCCCGAATATTCACTGCAGACCCTGATTGCAGCACGTGATGCCGGTGCGGAAGTCTTGGTGTTGTGTGACACAAATGGCGGGACCATGCCCTGGGAAATCAGCCGGATCGTGAGAGAAGTATTTCAGGTGGTGCAGCATCCGATAGGAATCCATGCCCATAACGACTCGGAAACTGCCGTCGCGAACAGCCTGGCAGCAGTAAGTGCCGGCGCTACCCATGTTCAGGGAACCATTAATGGCTATGGTGAACGCTGCGGTAATGCAAACCTTTGTGCAGTCATTCCCGATCTTGAGTTGAAACTTAAAGCAAAATGCCTTCCTGACGGTAAGCTCTCCGAAATAACGGATGTCTCCCGCTTATTCTCTGAAGTAGCCAATCTGGCACCAGATGAACACATGCCCTTTGTCGGAAATAGTGCCTTTGCCCATAAGGGCGGAATCCATGTTGCCGCCATGCGGCGTACGCCCCTCTCCTACCAGCATATAGATCCTGAGCAGGTCGGGAACAAGATGCGCACTGTCATCAGCGAACTGTCGGGAAAAGGGAACCTGGAGACCATGATCGAAGAATCCGGTCTTCTCCAGGGCGCCGACATGGATCTCAGGACCGTTCTGAACCAGATCAAGGATCTGGAAGCCAGGGGGTTTTCGTTTGAGGCTGCAGAAGCGTCTGTCATCATGATGATTAAAAGACAGGCACAGGATTACAAACCTGCTTTTAAACTTATTGATTATTCCGTAAGCGTGCAAAACAGAGAAGGACGGGGAACTTTTGCAGAAGCCATCGTGAAGATCAGCGTGGATGGTGAAATATTGCATACAGCAGCCGAAGGCAATGGGCCGGTGAATGCTCTGGATGCCGCTCTACGAAAAGCCTTATCGCCCGTATATCCAGGACTAAAAAAGTTCCGCCTCGCCGATTACAAAGTCCGTATTCTTGATGGAACCAATGGTACTGCGGCGACCACCCGGGTGCTGATCGATACTCGCAACGGCCATCACCGCTGGAGCACAGTCGGCGCATCAGCCAATATTATTGAGGCTTCCTGGCAGGCGCTCGCCGACAGTGTAGAGTATGGCATTATGCGTACCTGTACCGAACAGCAGTAATCCAAAGGCGTATCCAGCCCGACAGATTTAATGCTTCATTTCAACGGTGGAAAGACAGATTTCACCGTAACTACAGCAGTATCGTGAGAAAGGTAGAATTCCAACATCATGCAGGCAAAGATAATTGTCTTACCGGGAGACGGTATCGGCCCGGAAGTAACTGCAGCTGCCATGGAAGTTCTGCAGACTGCAGCAGAAAAATTCAACCACAAACTGACGTTCGAAGAACACCTCTTTGGTGGCTGCGCCATCGATTCACAGGGCGTTCCACTCTCGGAAAATACTCTCGCAGCCTGCAAAGCTGCAGATGCCATCCTGCTGGGAGCGGTGGGAGGACCCAAGTGGGATTCTCCCTCAGCTTCTGTTCGCCCTGAACAGGGCCTTCTCAGGCTGCGAAAGGAACTGGATCTTTTTGCCAACCTGCGCCCTGTCAAGGTATTTCCCGCTCTGATTGATTCCTCTCCGCTTCGGCGTGAACGTGTTGAAAATGTCGATATCCTTTTCTTGCGGGAACTGACCAGCGGTATCTATTTCGGGCAGCCTCGTGAGCGAAAAAATATAGGTAGCCAGGAAACCGCTCTGGATACGATGTTCTACAGTGAAGATGAGGTTCGCAGGATTGCCCATCTTGCTTTTGAAACTTCACAGAAACGTCGAAAATCGGTGACTTCCGTAGACAAAGCCAATGTTCTTGAATCATCCAGGCTTTGGCGAAAGGTCGTGATAGAAGTATCCGGTTCGTATCCAGACGTCACCCTTCATCATCAGCTGGTCGATTCAATGGCTATGCGCATCATTCAAGGCGCGGGTGATTTTGATGTTGTTGTTACATCCAACATGTTCGGTGATATCCTGACTGATGAAGCATCCGTCCTGTCTGGCTCCCTGGGGCTGCTCCCCAGCGCTTCACTGAGATCTGGTTCTCTGGGCCTCTATGAACCCATTCACGGCTCCGCACCAGACATCGCGGGGAAAGGTCTGGCAAATCCAATCGGCTCAGTACTCAGTGCAGCTATGCTCTTCCGCTACTCTTTAAACCTCGACGAGGAAGCCAGGTGCATTGAAACCGCGGTTCAAAACGCATTAGACCAGGGTGCTCGTACAGCCGACCTGGCGGACTCAAACACCCTCACAACAACAGAGATGACCGGCATTCTCTGCAAGCTGGTACTCGATGCATAAGCAATAAATACAGGAACCTGATCGAAAACAGTCGCAGCTTTTTCGATCTATACACGGAGGAATCATGGAAATAGAAAATGGAAAAATGTGGCATGATGGACAGATACTCAGCTATGAAGATGTCAGAGTCCCCTTCCTTAACCCGGCATTGCACTACGGTCTGGCGGTATTTGAAGGGATCCGCTGCTACGATTCACCGGAAGGTCCGGCAGTTTTTCGTCTGCATGAACATCTCCAGCGCTTCCTGGATTCGATTCACATCTTTGGCGTGCTGAACATGCCCTACGACCTGGAAACGCTTCGAAAGGGCACTCATGAGGTCGTGCGGGTAAACAATCTTCGGGAATGCTATATCCGCCCCTTGATGTACCTGGCAAGAGGATCCATGGGCTTGAACATCGATTTGATGGAACCTTCCGTTGGCATTGCCGCCTGGCCCTGGGCTACACTTCTTGGTGAAGAAGGCTTAAATAAAGGCGTTCGGCTCATGGTCTCATCTTTCACAAGACTTCACCCGAATGTAATCATGACAAAGGCAAAGGTTTCAGGCAACTATGTGAATTCCGTGTTGGCTAAAACGATTGCCTCAAGAGCCGGGTTTGACGAAACCGTAATGCTGGACCCGGAAGGGTATGTGGCTGAATGCAGCGGAGAAAATATCTTCATGGTGCGGGACAATGTCATCTATACACCTCCGCGGGCATCCATTCTTGAAGGGATCACTCGTGCCTCCATAATTACACTGGCTGATGACCTCGGATACGCTGTTGTTGAGGATCGAATCTCACGAGATCAGCTGTATATTGCTGATGAGGTATTTGTATGTGGAACAGCGGCAGAAGTCGTTCCTGTACGGGAAATTGATTTTCGACAGATCGGTAAAGGCATCATGGGACCTGTCGCAAGTGCACTCCAATCTGCCTTTTTCAAGACTGTTCATGGAGAAGGAGAACATTCGAAAGAGTGGCTGGATATTGTTAAGGTGTGATCAGGCTTTGTGATACGGGTTCTGAAGAAAAGAAGGCCAGAGAAAGAAGCATACTCCTTCCTGGCCTTCTTTTTTTAGTAGGAGAGACTATCACGAACACGCATGCCTGCAGCGCTGCGTGCAGGCAGCATGCTCGCTGCAATTGAAAGAACCGTGATAATTGAAAGCCAGATCAGCGGGCCCTGCAGCGAAAACTGGTAGGAAAGCTGCTGATTCAATGCCGCTGATAATCCTCGGGTTGCCAGTAAGTAAGTTGCCGGAATACTCAGTGGAAGCGCAAGAACCCAGCTCAACCAGCCGAGTAGAACGCCTTCCCCAACTGCCAGCCGAATAACACGTTTGGAAGAAGCGCCAATCGAGCGCATCACACCAATCTCGCGGCGTCGTTCAAGTACGTTCAGTGATAGTACACCACTCAAACCGACACCACCCACTATGGCAATAATCACAGCCATGATAGCCAGAAGCAGAAAGATCAAGCTGAAGCCGCTTACCGCCGACTGGCTGATTTCCAATGTAGTTTCTGCTCCAAACAAGCCGGATGCCAAAACGTCCAGATTCCGATCCTCCAGCACCCGGGAAAGATTAAATGCAACAGCCTGATTCTGTTCTAGTCCAGTGAGGCCTGTACGGATTGAGAGGACGTTCACAAGGCCGATGCTTCCCATTTCACGCTGCATTGTATCCAGCGATGAAAATACGGCCGTGTCTGCAATTGGATCATACACGGTACCCACAACCAGCCAATCCTGTTCTCTTCCCTGTGAGTCAGCAATTGTGATTGTGTCTCCAACAACCCAGCCGGTTTTTTGTGCAAGACTCTGTGACAGAACAACGGTTTGCTGATCCCCTTCCTGCAGCCAGCGGCCATTAACTACTTCCGGCAGATACATCAATGAATCGGAGGGAAGGCCAATCATCCTGATACGCGGATCGGTCACCTGCTCCTCATCCTGGGATACGGGCCTGCCTTTTCCAGTCATTACGAGCCAGGATTCAACCTGCCTGACAGATGGATCCGATTGGGCCAGACTTTCCACTCTCTTCCAACGGGAAGGAGAAGACAGCTGAAGGCTGATATCATAGGTATGTATTGAAGCCAGCTTATCTTCATAGGTATAGCGGGAGGCATCCTGCAAGCCTAATACCATCATGAACACCACCCCCGCAAGGACGAGTGTGAGTTCGATCAATACCACTCTCTTCTTATTTCGAAATGTATTGCTGATAATTAACACAATCGTATACGGGAGCCTGCTCAGCCTGCTGAAAAAAGTGGGAACAGTCCCGAGGCTGCCACTCAGCCCGTAGGTGCTGATCGCTTCGCGAACGGTCAGCAGGACACCCTTTCGCAGAGGGATCAGGGCAGCAAGGAACGGTGCCAATACGGCAACAGCCACCTGAATAACAATCGCCTGCATATCAATACTGAAACCAGGGTCATCCATATTCAGCAGATCGATAAAGAGAGTTTGGAAACTACGTGCGCCCAATCCCCCCAGTGGAACTGAAATAACTGCGGCCATCAAACCATAGATAAGCACCAGAAGAAAATACCCGAAAAACACCTGGCCCGGGCTGGCTCCGATCGCCTTCATCACACCGATCTGGTTAATTTGCTGGCTGATAATCGCACTAATACTGTTGTAGACCAGAAAGACCCCCAGGAGGATAATCACGACACCAATCACACCCAGAATTAGAAAAATCGCATTCAGCAATTCTGCAGCGGGTGGAATATCGGGCGGTACGATCCGATTCTGGAACGGGAATACCACACCGAAGGAATCAACGCCGATCCTTTCAAAATAATCCTGAATGGCAAGATCTGTCAGCTCTGCAGATTCCTGCGAAAATTCGACATCTCGGGTCATTACAGTGTCGTATGTCGAGCGGCCTGTCAGACGCTCAAAAGTGCCGCGGTCAGCGTAGAAAATGGGCTGCCCCACAAATACTACCGGATAGGGACCCTGGGGTTTAAGCGTCCCGGAAATTGTGAGTGTCCGCACACGATCATTCACGCGGACCTCGATCGTGTCCCCTTCAGCCACGCCATACAGCTCATCTGCAGTTCGGATAACGCCGATTTCGTTACGGAAAGGCCATTCTCCACTGATAAGATTAATCAGCTCCATCTGCTGGCTTTCGAAGTCCTTACGTCCTTCAAGCAGCGCTGTCTGCCATTCCTCTTCCCCTGGAAAACGCCACTCAACTGAGGAATTTAGAGTACCTTCAACCTGGTGTACACCGTCAATGGTTTTCATCGTACGGATCTGTTCATCGGTGAGAAAGGGAGAGACGCCAAGCTTAATAGCAGGAGGCTCCGCCTGCTGCCATTCATCGGAAATTGTGCCGGCAATCAGATTACGTCCACCAACCACAAGACCGATGGCTATCGCTCCCATTGCGATTACGAAAACCACCTGAAGTGTGCGGGCTTTATTGCCCCATAAATCGAACCGGACTTTCGTCAATAAGCCTCTCATATGCGAAGCTCCAGAGGAACCAGCTCCCGATTTACAGAGAAGAGTGCCGGTGCGGCAATCGTATCACTGTATACTTCTCCGTTGCGAATTTCTATCACACGCGGTATCTGCTTTACGAGGTTGGCATCATGTGTGACCATAACAATCGTTTTTCCCTGATCCACCAATTGCAGAAAAAGGTCAAATACGGATTCAGCCGTTTTTGAGTCCAGATTACCGGTCGGTTCATCCGCAATAATCAGAGAAGGATCGTTGGCAAGTGCACGGGCGATAGCTGCCCGCTGCTGCTGCCCGCCTGAGACCATACCCGGCAGTTTTCCTGCCTGATCCGCCAAACCGACCATATCCAGCAAAAACATCGCCCTATCCGAGCGCTCCCGGCGTGCATACTTCCCCATAAATTCCATCGGAAGCACCACGTTCTGCAGCAAGCTGAGGGATGGGAGAAGCTGGAAAAACTGGAAGATGATGCCGATATGGTTTCCCCTCCAGGCTGCCAGTTCATTTTCGGTCATGGTGTGAACTGCCTGCCCCTGCACTCTCACCTCACCGGATGTGGGCCTGTCAATACCGGTAATCATATTCAGCAGTGTGGATTTCCCATTTCCTGAGGGGCCCGTAATCGCAGTAAAGTCGCCTGCCTCAATGCTAAGTGAAAAATCTTTTAGAACCTGTACCTCCGCCCCGCCTACTGTATAAGCTTTATACAGATCTTTAATTTCAATCATCGACTCCAACCGATACCTCTCCGTCATAGTAACCCTCACATTAGGAACTGTTTATCCATATTTTGTATATATATTGTACAGCTTTTTATAATTTAAGTCAATATATACGATATTCTTTATCCGTTTTTGCCTGTAGTCGATCAACACATGAAATAGAGCAGGCAGAGGGGGCTGGAAAACAGGAGCCGGTTTATGGCACATGCAGGGATGTTACTTTTATAGTGAACTAAAGAGAGGCGGGCGAGTAAGAGGGTGATCGATGAACACCGGTCTAAACAGGTTCCGCAGCAGCGGTTTCCTGTGTCCGATACAGCGAACTGGTCCGTTCCCGATAGAAAAACAATCAGCAACGGCGTTCAGGATTTACTTTCGAAGCAGTTGCAATACTCCCTTGATGCGATCCTTCAATGTTGGGCCGAGAACTGCAAGCATCGTTGATTTTGCAAGCGTGTATTTTCCCGGCTTTCGCAGAATTGTCCCGATATCATAGGGTTTTGGTTTTCCATACACAACACTTGCCGGGACGGTAAATGTGCGCAGGCCATCTCGTCCATTGATACGGCCAAACCCGGACTGTTTTACTCCTCCGAATGGCAACCTGGGCAGGCCATAGTGCGACATGGTGTCATTGATATTCACAGAGCCCACTTCAAGCGCTTCTGCCACTTCTATTGCCTGAAAGAGGTTTTCTCCAAAAACTGCGGCACTCAAACCGTAAGCGGATTGGTTTGCCAGATAAACGGCTTCTGCTTTATCCCTGACACGTATCACAGGCAGGAGTGGGCCAAAAGTCTCTTCCTGCAGAAGCGCCATGGATGAGTCTACTTCCGTGAGAATGGTTGGTTGAAAAAACATGCCATTATGCTCACCACCAAAACGAACCACCGCCCCCTTCCCGACCGCATCGTCCAGCTGTCTCTCAACGATTTCCAACTGCTGGATCGTGGTCATCGGGCCATAATGATAAGGTGCTTCAGCTTCTTCACTGAATCCCACCCTTATCTTCTGCGCTTCCTGCAAACAAGTTTCCAGAAATTCATTATATACATCACTCACTACATAGATCCGTTCGGGAGACATGCAGGTCTGTCCGCTGTTCGAAAAAGCCCCCCACAAACCCCATCTTGCTGCAGCAAGGACATCGGCATCCTCGAGTACGATGAGCGGATCCTTACCACCTAATTCACACACGACCGGAGTAACAGATTTCGCTGCAGTTGAAAGAATAGCCTTGCCAGTAGACACCGATCCTGTCACAAAGACCAAATCCGGCCCAGACTCCACCAGGGCTGACCCAACTACAGCATCGCCATGCAGAAAACGTATGCAGTCGTTCAATTCCGGGACCTTGCGGAACAGAGCCTCCATACCAGCCCCCACTGCAGCACTGAACTCGGAAGGCTTCACCACAACGGTATTACCGGCAGTCAGGGCGCCCAGCACAGGGTTCATCGTCAGCACAAAGGGATAATTCCACGGAGAAATAACCGCCACCACGCCATATGGTTTCCAGCGCAGTTCAGCTTTTTTAAACATCTGCAAGCCTGTTGGTACTTTTTCCCGGCGCAGCCACTGCGGAGCTTTTCGCAGCAATGTATCAAAATAATACATGCAGGTATACAGCTCAATCAACGCATCCTGCCGCGGCTTCCCGGTATCCCTGCTGATAACCGTCGTAATCGTTTCGATTTCATCAAAGAGTACCTGATAGAACTTTCGCAGCAGCTGAATTCTGGATTTCAGAGAGCGCCGGCCCCATTCCCCCGTTAAAACCCTCATCTGCAGTACAGCACACCGGGCGTCAGCCGCTGAAGCTGCTGGTACGGAGCCAAACTGTTCCCCGTTTGCCGGGTTGATGAATGGCAGCCGCCCCTCAACTAAGGTGCCTTTCCTCTCCAGAAAATCCTTCATGTGCGCATCCCCCATTTCACCAGAGCCATCCTGCTGCGGATTGGCATCAGTCGGTACAGCCCATCAAAGACCAGGCTGCCGATTCGCGGCAGAACAAGTCTCTCCCTGCCGGCCAGCATCGCCCGGTAGGCAGCTGCTGCTACTTTCTCCGGTTCCAGAGTAAAAATATTGTTGAACAGCCGGTGCCCGACCATGTTCGCTGCTTCCGCAAACCTGGTGCGGGTGGCATACGGATAGACTGTTGTTACACTGACTGCGCCACCTGTCTTCCTGGCTTCGAAACTCAGCGAAAGGGAAAAGGTGCTTACAAACGCCTTTGATGCAGAATAAACAGCCATGTACGGGGTAGGCTGCAGCCCTACCGTGGAAGACATATTCAGAATCCGGCCGCTCCCACGCTCCAGCATCTGCGGGTAAATCAATCGCGTGAGTGCAATTAATGCCCCACAGTTGACCAGTACAAGATCATAATCCCTTTTAGGTTCCAGCTGTTCGAATCCGCCATAGGTTCCGAAACCAGCGCAGTTGATCAGTACATCCAGAGCATAACCACTGCCTTCAGTCTGCTGATAGATCTGGAACGGTGCTTCTCTTTCTCTCAAATCAACCGCTATCGGCAGCACCTCCACGCCATAATCCCCCTCGAGTTCCTTCTGTGCTTCCACAAGCTTTTCATCACCCAGTGCAGCAAGGAAGATTTGGTAACCATCACATGCCAGCAGTTGCGCCAATGAGTATCCAATCCCGCTGGACCCTCCTGTGACCAGTGCATACTTCTCTCTCATAATCCTCTCCATAGGTGTTTAGCGCAGCTGACTGTTTCTACTAACGGATTCCAGATCTTTCCTCGCAGTTAAATTCCCTGGCATGCTGTCAGGTTGAGTCCATCCAGCTGCCGGCAGAGATCTGGGGGGGGGGAACGATCCGGTGAACTCTGTAACGATCAGTCCAGGTGTTCTTCAAAAAATGCCAGCAATCTATCCGAATATTCTTCCGGAATCACATAGGGTCCACCCACATGATTGGCGCCCTCGATAATCCATAGATCAGCATTCAAACCCAGCACACCACGATACTTTTCATTCACCCGGCTCTCAAAAATATCCTGCTCTCCTGCTACCAATATAATTGCCGGATCTGTAACAGCGGGAAGAATATCAATAAAACCCGGAGGTATGGTTTCGCGAAAGTACAGCTGAGCCATAACCAGAATCATCTTATTTATCAAAAGAGCAAACTTCTCGCCACAATTTATTGGATCGGGGAAATCCTCAATCCGCTGTACCTGCAGGCCATCAAACCAGAGAGCCTTCATACGATACTGCTCAAGGTAAGCAGCATTCAAGGAAATATGTGCACCCCCAGAAATCCCGACAATTCCGATACGGTCCGGATCCACCTCAGGCTGATCATTAAGGTAATCCAAAATATCCAGCAGGTCAGTACCTTGAAGCCAGCTCATGGGTGCAATCTCTCCGGAAGACTCTCCCAATCCTCGTTGATCATACAGAAGTACACCATACCCGGCGGGAATAAGCTGCTTCGCAAACCAGCTTCCGCCCAACCGGTCTCCGCCTGTTCCATGCAGAATTACAATAACAGGTCCAGGTTGGATTTCCGGCGGCACAAACCAGCCGGCGAGGCTGATGCCATCGTTCGTCTGAATCCGTATCTCTTTATATTCGGATGCGCCGAATTCGAGAGGTGTTTCACAACAGATATTATGATGATCCGGCCGAGTATTGGAAATGACATACGCAAAAGGGCCAAGGAAAAACGTTACCAATGGGATTTCCAGAAGAACGAGTAATAATACCCTCCGGCGATATAACCAACGCCCATCACCCAATTTTCCAAGCAGATACTCCAGCAGTGCTGCTGTGATAAATCCTGCAAATCCTCCATAGAGAACCCCCTTTACTGGTTTATTGACGTAATAGCCGACAGCGCTGCCAAATAGTATACCTATGAGGGTGTTAAAAGCGGGAAAAAGCAAACGCTTTTTTATGTGATTATCCATACTCACCTACGAACCCTTTTTATATCTTATTAAACAGTAGTTGTTCTGTATCCCCGTTCGTTGTCCACGTTATCAGAGAACCAGTTTACAGGTGAAAAGATTGAAGAACAAGCATAAACCCTCTCCCATATAATAATATCGGCAGGTTTGCTGCACTTTCGTTCACCTGTATCGTAGAAAATGGTTGAGTGCATCCATTGGATAGTATGGCATGAGCAATGGAAGCCGCCATTGAAATGACTGCCGCTGACCAGCTATGCCAGCAGTAAAAGAGAAAGCCCGGAGACCGGGCTATTCACGAATCAATCACACTTGCAGCTGTAAGCGAGAAGTTTTCACTCGCCGGATTTCTGCTGCCCGTATGTCTGAAATTTATCGAGAACCTCATCCATAGCCTGCTGGCTCAGAATAACAGGCTCTCCAACTGCCCGTGCTTGAAGGTATATCTGGGAGACATATTCCACCATTTCTGCTGCGGAAAAGGCCTCATTAAGGGTTTCGCCAACAGCTACCAGCCCATGATTCGCGAGAAGGGTTGCATTTCCGATGCCGATGGTTGCCAGAATATTCTCAGAGAGCTCCTTTGACCCAAACGTTGCATAGGGTGTTAACGGCACGGAAGAGCCGGCATGACCTATCAGGTAATGAACAGCAGGAAGTTCCCACCCAAGGCATGCCACAGTAGTCGCATATAATGAGTGCGTATGCACCACAGAAATAATATCCGGTCTCAGATTGACCAACCCCAGGTGAAACGCGACCTCACTGGAGGGTGCCTTATCTCCATCCACCTGATTGCCATCCAGGTCAAGGATTACAATATCGGATGGTTCCATACTATCGTATGGTATGCCGGTGGGGGTGATCGCCAGCAGCGTTTTATCCTTATTACACAGGCTGATATTCCCACCCGATCCCTTAACGAGGCCCCCATTCAGCATACGGAGGCCGTATTCTACTACAAGTACCCGTTCTTCCTGTAAAAGCATTCGCATTTTCCTATTCAAATAAATTGATTTTTGGTTCTTCAGAATAATGTACAGCTGAATCGCAGATACACTCCTGCTCGAAGGGGCTCCGGAGCGCCTCAATTAAAATCCTCATCAGCATGGGCAGCCTGACATCAAGATCCGCTCTTTCAATCTTCATCGAAGTATCTCGCAGTCCTGCACCATAGTTTATCGAGTATGCCACAGCTGCAAAATGCAGTCCAGCCTCTCGTGCCAGGGCTGCTTCCGAACCTCCGGTCATACCAATGACATCTCCGCCCCAGTTCTTGAATAAGCGGATTTCTGCGGAGGTCTCAAATCGAGGGCCATTGAAGGAAACATAGGTGCCGGTCGGGTAGAGCTCAAACTGATGTTCCCGGGCAACACTGTAAATAATATTCCGCAATGTGGGGCAGAATGGCTGAACCATGTCTGTGTGCCCAAGGCCGTATTCGCCTCCCTGGAAAAAGGTTGCTTCGCGGTGCATGGTCATATCAATGAACTGATCCAGCAGCACCATACCTCCAGGCGGGATCATAGTGTTCAGCGACCCCACACAGTAGATCCCCAGTACCCTTGAGACACCCAGCTTCTTCATCGCAGTTATATTTGCCCGGAAATTCACCTTGTGCGGGGGAATTGAATGATCCACACCATGCCTGGTCAGGAAAACAATATCATTATTGTCACCCTGCCCGATGTAGACCATAGCTTCACCGTATCGTGTTTCTATTATTTCTTCTTTCGTTTCTATCCCGTGGATTTCATACACCCCGGTTCCGCCGATAATGCCTATTGTCATTGAGTCTCCTTCTTGAGTACGTTTTTAAAGATGGTATTAATCCAGGGCTGTGCTATGTGTGAAGCAAGCATTCCATGCAGCATTTCCAACGAGGCAGAAAGCATAACAGCAACAAAGAAACCAATAATGAATGAAGCCGATTTTCAGTCCTGACGTCCCATATGTCTGGTGTTTACATCCGACCTGATTGTACTGCATGATTGACATGTTTGTTAATGATCATCAGTTATACTTATTACCGCTGACTGCGATCGGTAATATAACAGGATTGTCTGCTATCCCTGTCGCCCGAAGGTTTCAAATCCACTCATATATAACTGCTGGAAATCGCGAATATACAGGGGTGTTATCTGATTTGATACGAATTCTCATTTTTTTTATCGCTCCGAGGAACAATTTTTGATATGGTTTAATATAGATGCATGATATTTTTTCCATGGATTTCATTCCGGTTTTTACCAACTGCCTGCCTTAAACATTTTCTGAGATGGTTGGCAGGTTTTCCTGCGAGGAAGTAAAAATGAGCTATACGATAAAAGTATCTGAAAGTGGGAAGTATATCGAGATGAAAGTCGTTGGTAATATCGATAACCTCAAGGCTGTTCAGTACAATATCGAAGCCCACGCCCTTGCAAGAGAGAATGGTATTAATAAGCATCTGGTAGACGTCCGGGATGCAGTAAATACCGACACAGTAACCAATAACTATAATTTTGCCTACAAAGATATGCCGCAAGCAGATATTGACTTATCTGCAACTGTTGCAACGGTTGTCAGCCCTGATGATCATTCCCACGACTTTATGGAAACCGTGTCCCGAAACAGTGGAATGAATGTGAGGTTATTTACAGACATTGATGAAGCAATCGCATACCTGGAATCTTGAAATTCATATTTTTACAGAACTGCCAGGTTTCCCTCCCTGCGATGAATGATAAAAGCTTGTGGGATTCATTCCACAACAGATAGAAATTGACTGCCGGTGCCTCCAACCTAACTTTAATCCCTTCGGTCCGGGGAACCTGGGTTCTGGATCCATTTTTCTTGCCCCAAAATTATCGTCTACATTGTCCGGTGAAACAGCCATCGCTCTAGCAGAAAAAAGACCAGCCCGTCTTTCTGGCTGGTCTGACTGTTATAAGCATGTGCAATGGATGGGTACAACATTACTTTGCATCCCAGGTTTTACCGGTTTCGACCCTTCAGCACATCAGCTGCGGCTTTGATATGTGCCGGGCTGCTGCCACAGCAGCCGCCGAAAATCTTGACGCCGGTATCGGCAAACTTTAATGCATACTCTCCCATGATTTCAGGTGTCACATCATAGACAAACTTGCCATCCTCCCGATGCGGCAGGCCGGCATTCGGTTTTGCCAGCAGAACTGCCTCAGGTATAACGGCACGCATTTTCTCAATCGCAGTCAATGTTTCCGTGAGAGTTCTGCCGCAATTGGCACCTATGACATCCACCTCCAGCTCCCACATAGCCCTGGCCGCATCTTCAGGGTGGAGGCCCATCATAGTACGGCCATGCATATCAAAACTAAAACTAACGATGACCGGCAGGCTGGTAGCCTCGCGTGCACCTTCCAGTGCTGCCTTCGCCTCATATAAATCACTCATAGTTTCAATCAGTATTGCATCTGCCCCGCCAGCTTCCAATGCGCCCGCCTGCTCTGCGAAAGCCTCAGCAGTTTCCTTATACGTCTGCAACCCCAACGGAGGGAGCATCTGGCCGGTTGGCCCCATATCACCAAAAACAATCACCCTTTCACCAGCGGCCTGGCGCGCAAGTTCCGCTGCTCGACGGTTGATCACCACCGCATCCGGGTCCGCCATATCCTGGGACAGGCGGATACGTGTACCTCCAAATGTATTTGTGAGGATGATATCCGCACCAGCATCGATATACGCCCTGTGCAGATCGATAATGGCGTCTGGATTTTCCAGGTTCCAACGTTCCGGTGCAGCCCCAGCCGGCAAACCGGCCTGTTGCAGCATCGTGCCGGTTGCGCCATCAGCGACAAGCACACCGGAATTACCAAGGCGTGTGAGGAAATCTGGCATGGGATCCTCCCCAGGAAAAAAGTATTGCCTTATTGTACCTTCACATGATCAGGAGAAAAGGGTCACTCCTCCATATCCGTGCATTCCGTCATATTAAGGCCAGAATTATGTGAGTGTTTGATTGAGGAATTAATTTATGATTCGGTCCAGTCTTAATCATCGTCGTTTTCATGTGTATACACTCTGCCGCTGTTCCAATAAACTCCGAGGTAAGCATCTTTCACAACTTCCAGCAACTCTGATCTTGCAATACGGACTCTTGTCGAAGGGTTTTCACAACCCTCGAACTCCCTGACCCACGCGATCGCCTGTTCTTCATTCTCCATGGCAATATCATAAGCCACGTAATATTGTTTCCAATCACAACACTCACAATCCTCAGGAGGCTCCACGATAATTTCAAGCCGATAGGCAAACGCATACTCACTCTTGAGATTATCCACTATTCGTATCATGGTAAATAGTGCTTCATTTGGGGGTGATTCACGAATAGATTCCACAAGATACTGGCGGACCTTTTCTACCGGAGTCCCCGTCCGGTGGAGCAGCCATGCCCTGCTGGCTCTAAAACGCGCTAGTTTTTCTTTATCACCAAATTTTTTCCAATCCCGTGAAAGCCACTCATCCGAAAGTTCCAACGCCTCCTCATCGAAACCCAGGTCCATTAAAAGGCCAATACGCAGAAGTGCAGCATTAATATCAAACACAGGGTCAACAACTTTGTCGATCGTATCCACGGCAAGTTCAAACTCACCGCTTCTCGCCAGGGCAACTGCGTAATTGTAATAAACTGAATCGACCCATACATCCTGACATTGAAGAGCTTTATGGAAGGCTTCCGCAGCTTCCTCGAACAAGCCTGCATCAGATTTATAGTTCCCCAGTAGTTCCCAATTCTGCCAGTAATCCGGGAACCTGGATACCCCCTGCTCTAATGTTTTGATTGCTTCATCAAGCTCACCAATTTCAGCGTAAGCCATGGCTGCAGCCTCAAACCCATCAGGCAGTCCAACTTTGATTATCTTTTGTGCAAACTCAAGAATGTCCTCATTGTTGCTCTCCTCAAAAGAAGAGCAGCCAAGTTCGGCCATTTCACGTGCCATTTCCAGGTCATACTCATCATTGTTTTCCATACCCCCTCCTTAGCAGCTGCTTGAATGTGTTTTCACTCTTATTCTATGCTTTGATAGTTTGCTGAAGAGACCATCTGCCTCCCTAGACTCCTTTCGGAAGAGCTGCGGAATCTGTATTGAATTATCAATCCTGCCCCATATAATTAAGAATCCACTTTCGTTTTTGTTTGAAACGCTTGAGGATCGCTCGTTTATCCGGACCATGCCACCTCTTCTTAAGGCATCGATCAATAAGCCCAAGGGCTTTATCCGGCCGTCCAATGTCAGTGAGAAGCGTTATCCGCAGCATGGATGCAGCTTCATCCAGTTCCGGATCGACTACTTTATCGAGCAGTGCCATCGCACGTTCGCTTTCCCCGTTTCTGGCGAAAGCCACGGCTCGATTATAGTAGATCGAATCTATCCAGGCCCCTTCACACTTCTGGCCTTTCAGATACGCCTTTTCAGCTCCGGAGTAATCGCCGGCGTCAGAACGATAGGATCCAAGCAGTTCCCAGTTTATCCAGTATCCCGGGTTCCTGGAGACACCCTGCTCCAGCGTTTTAATGGCCTGGTCCAGCTCCCCTTTTCCGACATAGGCGGCAGCCGCAATTTCATAGGCACTGTAAATCCCCTTGTTCTTGAGACTTTCTGCAACATCCAGCGCTTCCTGGTAATGCCCGGCATCGACCAAAGCGTACCCCAATCCGGTGATTGCTTCTTCCATTTCACTGGCCAAACCATACTTCTTATTCATGATTGCCCCCATTTAATTGAACAGACTGTAATTAATTCGACCTGGATCTTAATTATGACAGGTCCCATACCCCCTTCCGCTTTGTAAAAAGCACTGTGCCATAAACTATTCTGTATCCCCCATTGTTTTCGCAATCGATGGTTTTATTATATAAACGACTGAAACCTTTTTCGATACATTTACATGACAAAATGCGTCATTACGTTACTCAGCAGGTTCCCAATGTACGGATAGTTCACACACTGCTTTTGAATCTTGTTGTTCCCCCCTGGATCGTTACCCTGGATTGAAGCTCAAACATTCTGGTTTGCAAATCACAGCGCGGACAGGATAGTACAATACCAAAAACAATTACCTCTGAAGTCAGAACTACCGTCACATACTTACTCCCGGGAAATCCGGTACTCAATATTAAAACCCGGAACTATGATATTAAAAGTCCCGGGCTGATCCTGAATAATTCAGAATTTCTTCAGAAGATCAAGCTTTCTGCTGCCGGTTGTCTGTTCCATACACCTGTCGTGGTTCCAGTACCCCAGGATAGGTATCCAGAACTCTCCTCCGAATCGAATAGCACAGATGGCAGGCGTCCACATACTCCGGTTCCGGCTGTATGCCGAGTTCACGGGCCAAACCAGCAGGGCCGTTACGAACAAGCGGACCGCAGATCGGATGTTCCTCTGCCCGGTATGATTCCATCAATTCTGCCAGCGGCTTTTCCCACATATTCCCGGCACTGATTCCCTGACAGATATGGACATTCCCGAAAGAATCCACGTGAACTCTCTCAGGCGTAACCAGCTCCTCGTACGGGCAAGTATTGAATTCCTCCCACGGCCTTCGCGGTAGTCCTTCAGTAAGAAGATCAGCCGCCCTGCCCTGGAAGCGCGTACTTCCACCGACCACTGGTTCTCCTTTGCCGCCCTCTGCAGCAGTCAGAGAAGCTGCCGGCGCCTCAATACAGATTTCGATGGGCTCCAGCCCCAAAATACGGGCAGCAGCGGCAAGGATGTCAGCTGTGGTCTGTTCCTGATCTCCAAAATGGAATTCATCGTTGCTCACATTAAGGTCATCAAGTCCGGCCACCACCAACGGTTTTAGCCATAAAACAGCGTCTTCCTCAGAATGGGCAAAGTAGGAATTTGTAACGATACCAACCTTGAACCCCATTCTACTTGCTGTGGAGACCGCTTCTTTCAGCAGAGGATAATACAGAAAAGGTTCGCCGCCCTCATAGTAGATCCACTCAACCCCCATTTTCTTTGCTTCCTGCAAAACACTTTTTATCTGGCTGAGTGAAAAAGTCCCCTCTGAACGCGGGCTGCAGTACAGAAAGCAGTGATCACACTCCAGCGTACACTGATACGTTAAGAGAAAATGGATGCCATTCATCGCTGATATATCCTCCTCAAATATCCAGTCTCAAACAGGAGCCCTGCGAAGGATTGCTGCTTCACCTGAAGATAATAAGACATGCACAGGATCGAGACACTTTTCTGACTGCCACTCCGGAATAGTCGGCCGGCGCCAATAGTTTTTCAGGAAGCAGTGGATCAGTATGTTTGGAAATCATCAAACTGCCATCCTTTTGAACGCCTTGAGCTGCACCATGTATTCAATACGTTCAAAGATGAAGGAGGGTTGCGACTGTCCTCGAAGCCATTGCAGATAGCTCTATTCCTGCAGCTGAAGATAATCTTCCGGGTTTTCGCCGGACTGTTCGAACAGATCTCTGAAAGCATTGTAATAGTAATCGTTGATTTCAATAAGAGACCCTATTTCCGTTGGATTCTGAGATCCCGTCAGAAAAGCCAGATCGTCGCTTCCAGCAGCAGTGCTCATAAAAAAATCCAGGAGATCTGCCGTCAGGCCCTGGCTAAGTGTGGTCATAAAGCTTATACTCTGATTTGGGGCAGCAACGGTTGTTGAAAGCACCACCACCCGTTTAAAAATATCTGGAAGGTCAGCAAATGGCTGGCGTGCATCGTAATACGCCGTACCCACTTCACAATCACCGTTATAAACAGCCTCAACAACAGCGTCATGACTGCCCATTTCCCTGATCTCATTGAAATAGGTCATTGGATCACCAATTGCTGCTCTCATCTCCAGCGAAGGTAACATCCAGCCGGATTTGCTCGAAAACGCAGGAATGCAAAGTGTGGTGCCTGCCAGATCCGATAATTGAGAAACACCACTTTCCGAACCGGTTATGATCATCCCCCCATAATTGATATCGCTGTATGCGTTCCAGATCATACGTACCTCGGCACAGCCCCGAGCTGACGCAACCAGATAGGATACCGCGTTCAGCGAGGCAATTTGTGCCTCACCATCACACATGGCTTCCACTGCTGCAGCCATATCTGGAGCAGGCAGTATTTTCAAGTTCAGTTCTGGATACTCCTCGTGAAAAGAAGTCACCAATCTCCCTGCGGCTGCACTTATTTCAGAGAAGTCTTCCTCCTCAGGCGGAAGATACATCATCACAAGTGGATTCTCTGCACTGCCAAGGAGAAGAGCGTCAGTAGGGGTAGCGCCTTGTGCTGACCCGGGTGCAGCGGTTGATGTTGTTGAAGAATCCGCTGCAGCTGCCTCAGAAACCTCATCGGCGGTTTCCGGAACAGAGGATTGATCCCCAGGCGTTACCGTTTCCTGCAAGGCGGCTTCCTTGTTCATCCATGGCAGACCGCCACCAGGGAACAGGGTATCCATACCAAAAATCATGATGAGGGCGGTCAATACAGCTCCAGCTCCAAGCGCATACACCAGTTTTCTACTCCATGAAGGACCGACCGGCTGTGCAACTGACCCATTTTCTACTTTTTGTATTTCATCTTCCCGTTCTATATTGCGAGCAGTTGTTTGGACCAATTGACCGAGATACGGCTTCCACGAAGGGTCATACGCGTCCAGCCAATGACGGGAAGAAAGGTGGAGCATCATGGCTCCGCTGGGGTCGAGTTTCTCTATCCTGAAAGGTAATATGACCGTCTGGCGGGTGATCGCCAGATTGAGTTCATCCAGCACCCGCTGCGACCGGTTTGAATTTCCGGAAAAGATAAGGATGAAGACTTCGCTTTCCTCGATGCCGGCTGCGATCGCCTCCCCCCAGTCGCTGCCCGGTTTTATATCTCGGGGAGCATACCAGCAGCGAATGCCGTTCTTCTCCAGCATACTGACGACAGAATCCGCAACTACTTTATCGTTAGATGAATAACTGACGAATACCTCATGAGCCATACTTTTCCTCCTTGATGAGGAAAACCAGGAATGGTCACTTCTATTCTACAGGTCTGGAGCGTGAAATCCAATTCAAACCACGCAGTCAGTCCAACTTATTACCTTTCTACCCCCGCCAGGTAGGCAATAAAGCAGACCGGGATTCATCCACAGAACATATTTTTATAATCCACCAGGCCAAGCTCCATCGCTTCCTCCCGAACGATCTGCTGTGTTAGTTCTCCCTTTTTTACCGAGCCGTCTTTCAGCCATGCAATCCACACAGGTATTTTCGTCGCAGCTTTCACGATCGATTTCAATTCGGTTTGCAACTGGCTTGGAGAGTGGACGAACCATAGACCCGTATCCGCGTTTTCCAGCATCTCAAATACCACTGTGATCTCTGCTGGAAAACCAGCCTGTTCTGCCTCAAACACTTTGGAGGAATTTTCCACAGCCAGCGAGCCTTCTCTCTTCAACCCGGTTATTCTGCCAGCGATTTCCCGGCCTATGCTGTAAAAACAGAGTCAGGAACGACACAAACTTCTGAGCGTATCTGTTTTTCAGCACTGGAAACTCTTTCTGCAAGCTCCTCCCGCCAGCATAAAAACGCATCCGGTAAAAGTTTCCGCACTTTCTCAACCTTCAGGACCGGCCCATTGATAAACACCAGAGGCATAAGCCGGGTGCTTTTCCGCTTCCTGAGCATCACACCCAGGTCACACCCCTGGGAGGGCATCCGAGACAGGTCTATCACAACTGCATCAAGTAATTCTTTTTCCATCTTCTTTACAGATGGTGGACCGGTAAATGGAGTGAAGTCAACGTCAAAACCAGCGGAAACTAGGAGCTCTGCCCTCGATTCTGCTTCTTCTTCTTTCCAGTGAATGTACCTCACATTCATACCTCACCGCCTCGCGGTTTTACCCCGGGTACAAGCGTGAAGGAGTATCATATATCAACCCTCACCCGCATGGCTGGTTCTGGTTCAGGATACTGGTTGCTCATCCTGCTTGCCTCGAAAAGCTATGCGGTTCAGAACCACTACAGCAACCAGCACCCATGGTACGATCACCAGCTGCGCCAGGGCCAAAAGCGGGTGAGCTGCCTGAATGGAAAGCCCCCGCAGTTCGGATGAGCTCACGGCCCCGTCAATCACCGCCATAGAAGCTCCACCAAGGATTCTCACAAACAGGAAAAGAAACACAAACACCATCACAAGGTTCGCTGTATAGAGTAACAGGAACTTGAGAATGCCAGAATGGATTAAATAGAAGAGTCTGCAGCAGCCAATCGATAGGAGGATCAGTAAAAAGAGACATCCCAGCGCGGTTCCCGCCAGCAGCAGGACACTACCCAACTCTGAGATCTCTCGTGCAAACAATACAAGCGAAAACTTGAGAATTGCACCAACCAAAAGCATACCTGCCAGGAGAATAGCCGGGCCAAATCCTGCTGCTGTAAATAGAAGGAACTGCTTTCGTGAAGGTTTGATAGCGGCGTCCGCCTTTCTTCGACGATATCATTGCCAGATTTCATTACAAAATATACCGAGATTCTTACAATATGCGATATTTCCAGCCATATATTCAAGATCAATAAAAACTGCAGCAGTATGGATATCCGGCAGTTTTTCGATTCAGTTCAGGTGCTACCAGTAATGGTGCACCTGTTCACGGATGTATTTCTCATACACCGCCTTAACACCATTCATGACTGAATCTGAAAGCGGCGGCAGATCAGCAGATGCTATATTCTGTTCGGCCTGAGAGGGACGCTTCGCTCCCGGGATAGCGCAGGTGACCGCGTTGAACATCAGTATCCAGCGCAATGCGAATTGAACCATGCTCATATCAGGCGGGCAGAGCTTCTTCAACTCCTCAACTGCCTTGAGGCCTGTACTGTAATCAACACCTGAAAATGTTTCCCCGCGATCAAAAGCTTCCCCTTCACGATTGAAGGCTCTATGATCATCAGCGGCGAAACTGGAATCGGGCTTCATCTTTCCTGTAAGCATTCCTGAAGCCAACGGTACTCGAGCCAGAATGCCCACCTTACGCTTTTTCGCCTGTTCAAAAAACAGCTCTGCCGGGCGGTGACGGAACATATTAAAGATGATCTGCACTGTTTGCACATTGGGATATTCGATCGCCTTGAGTGCCTCCTCTACCTTTTCCACACTCACTCCGTAATAACGGATCTTTCCCTGCTGAACAAGGTTATCCATCACGCCAAACAGTTCCGGACGATAATAGACATCCCACGGTGGGCAGTGCAGTTGTACCAGATCCAGCGTCTCAACATCGAGATTCTTCAAACTCCGCTCAATGAAGGCCGTAATATTTTTCCGGTTGTATCCTTCCGATACATGAGGGTCGAGCCTGCGCCCGGCCTTGGTAGCGATGATAATATCCGGATGGTCCTTTCGCAGCTGGGAGAGCAGGCGTTCACTGCGCCCATCACCATACACATCAGCTGTATCGAAGAAATTTACACCCAGCTCAACTGCCTTGTGCAGTGCGGCCAGCGACTCAGAATCCTCAACATCCCCCCAGGTGCCGCCGATCGCCCACGCGCCGAAACTTACAGCAGATACTTTCCAGCCAGTCCGTCCTAACTCCCTGTATTCCATAATTCCTCCATTGAGATTTCTCATGTCCGGCTTATCTCTTAAATAGTATCATCCCGCGGTTGTTATTCAAGAGAAAAATCTGATTCTCTCAAGCCCAAACCGGAAACCGATCGATCCGCCTGCCTATCCGGATTGAGGTTCTGCAGAGTATTCCAAATCAGGTTTACCAGCCCGGATCCTTCAAGGTTGCTTACAAATACATCTTCAGTGGATTCTGCGTTACAGCCGATGAATACCAGCTATCTGCTGTCAGGAAGCCAAGCCAGGACCTATTAAGAATCTGGTATATCTCCACCTGAAGTAGTCTGTGCAGGTATTGATTTGTAGGGTTTACCCATCCAGATTCCTGTATTAAACACCTCCTGGCTGTTGTCTGTCAGGTTCCGGCTGCAGGAAACTGCAGTACAGATTCCTGTATCGATCTACCTTTTACTCTTTACTTCAACTTTCAGAAAATAGCCCGGATCCGTTGCCCACCCCGAGGTCCTTCTCAGTAAACACTTAACTTGCGGTGATAGAATAATCTTAATAGCGGGATAAATGCAGCATTTGCTGCGTTTGTAATCGATAGTAACCTTACTATTCAAAAGGGTCAGGCTGATACCTCAACAAACCAGTCGCCTACCCTGGTGATCAGGAGAAAATCTGTGGATTACTTCTCCCACGCTTCTGCTTTTTTGGAAATATCATCGGAAAGGATTCTCGTATGAAGAACCGCAGCAAAAGAAGGAAAATTACAGCCGCACTGGATGGGTCTGATCCTTCCCGTCTTGCAGCAGAATTAGCTGTTCAGATTGCGCAAAAACAATTCCAGAAGATTGAAGCATATTACATTGTCGACGAAGCTTTAATTCTCGACCCATATTCAGATCACGGCAGTGAACTTGGCTGGGAACTGGAAGACTCATCCAGCGATTACCTTCTTGATTCGTTCCGTGAAAAGGGAACAATGGAATTGGATTGGTTTCAACAGTACAGCAGGGAACACAACGTAGAAACCGCCACCAATCTGTTGCTTGGAGGTGTGCCCGAATTAATCCTGCGCTATTCCAGGAACGCATCCTTCCTGGCACTCGGCCGCAGAGGAAACAGCCATGCTCCGCAGAAAGACCACCTGGGGAAACATTTCCTTCAGATTGCACACCATGCAGGGATTCCTCTGATGATAGGTGGAGATGAATCCAGACCGCTCAATAAAGTTATGCTGCTTCTTGAAAACATCAGACACTGCGATCAGGCAGTTGAATGGGCGGGTTTCTTCCATGAAAATTGATCTGCAGCAATAACCATCGGGGTAAAACACGACGACCAGCAGGATAAGGCTCTCCTATCAAAACTCCTTTCCGAACAAGATTCCCCCGCGAGCAGTATTTTCAGCATCGCTTCTGACACTTCTGACGATATACTGGATGTTATTTCCGAAGCACAGGCAGACCTGCTTATCATGGAAGGGTATCGTAATCCGAATATAATCGAATGGATCATAGGCAGTCCTGTCGACAGGATATTACAACAAGCCGCTATCCCCGTTCTGATCGTCTGAGAGGTGAGCAAAGAAGAGGATGAGGGAGAAAAAAAGAAAGTTCTCGGCATGATAGGCTTTGGTGTGATGGGCAGGAATCCGGCTCTTAATATATGTGACTATGGATTTTCCATGATTGGATATTACAAGAACAGCAACAACGTCGATAGTTAAAACAAGCTGGCTGATAGCCGTCTGATAAGCGCAACCGGCTGATCGCGGTGTATGGTTAATTCATGGCACCGATCGGCTGGAGTTGGGCACTGGCAGTGTGGGGGTACGCTCTGTTCTGGTTCGTAATCAATGATCTCGTCAAGCAAGCAGCATACAAGCTGCTTGACGGAAGAAGCACTGAAACCAGCAGTTCACAAGATTCTTCTGCAGTTTGAAAGTGCGGCAGTGTTATAAAAAAAGGGAAGAGAGTTATGACTACATCGATCGTTTTTCTGCGACACGGAGAAAGTACCTGGAATCTCGAGGGGAAATTCACCGGCTGGACGGATGTGCCTTTATCCCTGAATGGGACAGAAGAAGCACACCGTGCCGGACATCTTCTCCGGGCAGGCGGGTTTACATTTGACCGCGCGTTTACTTCTGTCCTGAAAAGAGCCATTCAGACACTCTGGATTGTTCTGGAGGAAATGGATCAAATGTGGATACCTGTCGAAAACACCTGGAGGTTGAATGAACGGCATTACGGCGCTCTTCAGGGTTTAAACAAAAAAGTCACAGCAGCAGAATATGGAGAAAAGCAGGTCATACAATGGCGCCGAAGTTATGATATCGCCCCGCCTGCACTTGCCCTGGATGATGAACGACATCCCCGCTTTGATCCACGTTACGCGAGTCTAGGTTCACAGGAACTGCCTGCCTGTGAATCTCTCAAGGATACCCTCGAACGTGTCCTTCCCAGCTGGCACGAAAATATCATCCCCGCTCTTCAACGCGGAGAAAAGTTGTTAATCGTGGCACATGGCAATAGTCTTCGAGCCCTGGTGAAATACCTTGATAACATCTCCGATTTGAAAATCCCTTCTCTGAATATCCCCACAGGATATCCGCTGGTATACGAGTTGGATAACAATTATCAGGCCCTGAGTCACCATTATCTGGGTGATCGGGCAGAAATCGAAAAAGCAGTTTCTTCTGTCGCAAAACAGGCTTCGGTTGATGAAGGAAAGCATGGATAGCCGTCGGCAGCTGCATCCCGGTTCTCACTTCCGTGGTTCCTTCTCCGAAGTGGTTTCCTGGATTTGTAATACCACGTTTTGTTCAGGCTTGCTGTCGAAGGAAATGTACTCAGAAGCCTGATAAATATGTATAATGAACAGCAGCGCCAGATTTTGTTGATAAGCCTTCGCCTGCACTGGCCCATACGAAAGGATAGATGGAAGTATGAACATTGCTATCGATGCCCGTATTGTTTGCGAAACTGGAGTTTGCGGCAGTGTTTCATGTGTGATCATCAATCCGGTAAACAATGAACTCACACATGTCGTGGTAGACGATGCTGTATATCCTTACACCCGTTACGTTATCCCCACTTCTCTTCTCGAGGAGACAGAATCAAATGTTTTGCGTATGAAAGGCACAAAGAAAGACTTCTCTAAACTGGAACACTTCATTGAACACAGGTTCATTAAATCAGATGAAGCCCACGGCTTCTATCCAGCGAGCAGGCACGTTTATCTGCCATTTGGATGGCCCATTCATGAGGAATTTGCGAAACTTGAGGTAGAACACATTCCACAGGGAGAGTTGGCCATACACCGCGGTGCAACGGTTGAAGCGGTAGACGGTCCCATCGGTAAAGTAGATCAATTCCTGGTACTGCCGCCAAACGGGCATATCACCCACCTGATCATGCTTGAAAATCACCGCTGGGGAAACAGCAGAGTTACCATCCCGATATCAGCAATCGATCATACAGCAAAAGATGTGGTGTATCTGAAGCTGAACAAAGCTGAAATCAAAACGCTGCCAGACATCCCGATTAAACACAAATAACCCCCTGCTTTCTTTGATCTCCAGCCGTACACAGAAAAAGGCAAAGTATCCTCCGGTTCCCCTCATCACTCAACCATTCAACATTACTTTCCCACGGTATTTCAAACCACAGCGTCCTGCCAACCGGTATAACCCGCCTGCGGGCATTCAACCGCCGGAGGGCCGGTGTGGTTTTTTTCTCAACGGTATACCGCTGGCAGGTCTGTGCAAGAGTAGTAAAAACACAACCTTCTTTCAGCGACCAAAGCAGTTTGATATACTCCGAAAAAGCCCAGACCAACGGCATGGCAGAACCGGAAAATCGCCAAAATAAAACTCCTTCTCAGGGAAATCCAGGGCATCCCAGACCTGCTCAGGCAGTATTCCTTCTTCACTGGCGGACTGTTCCATAGCATGCAGTATTTCCACTGCTAACTGTCGTCTTCTTGCGGCTAGCTCAAAGTATACCCGCTCACCTTTCAGCAGCAGCCAGGCTCTCCCGATTCCCGTACCATCAAAAAGAGCTCCATCCCCAGA
>JAFGNH010000176.1 GCA_016927115.1 Anaerolineales bacterium
CGTTCGGCTCTTTGTCTTTGTGTGTCATGGTTTTTCCTTTCGGCTCTTAAGGATACTCCATTTACACACTTAATCTGACACTCTCTTTCCTGGTGATAGTGTGAGAAATCCGTCCGGTACTCCCAGAATGGATAATGAAGCCGGGAATAATAATTCTATTTCAGCCAGTATTTTGGCTGTTGTCAATTCCTCCCTGTAAGCAGATAATGAATATTGACGTTAACTATCAATCCTTGAGAGTAAAACCTTTCATATTCTGTGCAGGACAAACCTTTCCTGAACATTTCTAGCTGCTTTTTTTATGATCAGTAGTATATTCTGCATAATAAGCCGTGAGTTGTGCACGGGAAAGCTAGAGGCACTATGAAAATCACCATCTTTGCAGCTGGTTCGCGGGGGGATATCCAGCCGTGTGTGGTGCTGGCAAGGGGCCTTCAACAGGCAGGTTACCAGGTGGTCCTTGCCGCGCCTGAGGATTTTGCGGATTTCGTACAGCAGTACGGCGTAAACTTCTATCCCCTGCGCGGCGATGTCCAGAAGATCATGGCCAGCGACACAGGCCGGGAGTTTATGGAAAAGGGCGGTGGAAACCCCCTCAAGTCGATCAGCGCTGTCAGGAAGATGATCGCACCGGTTATTGTGGGCATGGCGATGGACGCTCTCGAAGTTTGCCGCGAAACGGATGGGCTGATCTGCCTGGGAGTGTTCAGTGCGTTCGGGAAATCGATAGCCGAAGCGCTCGATATTCCACTGCTCCATATCGAACCCACACCGCTTCTGCCAACAAAGGCGTTTCCTGCCGCCTCCTGGCCTATCCAGAAATCCCTGGGCGGGGTGCATAACTACCTCTCGGGATTGGCGATGCTGGAGGTGCTGTGGCTCTGGTATCGTCCGTTCGTGAAGGAATTCAGGAAACAACTCGGGCTTTCGTCGTACAACGCAGCCCGCTTTATCCGTACGCTGAAAAGAACCCCGATGCTTGGCGCTTACAGTTCCGGCATTATCCCGCATCCATCCGATTGGCCGGAACACATCCATGTCACCGGGTATTTTTTTCTTGACAGCCAGGCAGACTGGCAGCCTTCGCCTGAACTCCAGGCGTTCCTGAAGGCAGGAGATCCTCCCGTCTATATCGGGTTCGGGAGTATGGCCGGGGAAAACCCGGAAGAGCTTGCAGGTGTCGTGCTGGCGGCACTCTCCAGAAGCGGTCAGCGGGGGCTGCTGCTTACAGGCTGGGGCGGCCTTCATATTGAATCCGTACCCGAGCATGTGTTCGTGCTGGAAACTGCGCCGCATCACTGGTTGTTCCCGCGCATGGCGGCGGTGGTCCATCACGGAGGTGCAGGGACGACCGCGGAAGGGCTGCGCGCCGGTGTGCCTTCCATTATCGTACCTTTCATCCTTGACCAGCCCTTCTGGGGAGCGCGGGCTTTTGCCGCCGGCCTCGGACCGAAGCCGGTCCTGCGCAAGCAGCTGACCGTAGAACGCCTTGCAGAAGCGATCACGCAGGCTGTTACGGACCCGGAAATCAGGCAGCGTGCGAAATCCTTTGGTGAGGCTGTACGCGCTGAAAACAGCATTGGACATGCTGTGAAGGTGGTTAAACAATATTTCGGCGAACCTTCTGCCTGAAGAACCTGAGGAGTTTCCATGAAAGAGCGAAACGACATTTTTACTGCACTACCGTATCCCAGAGCCCGGCTTCTCATGGCCGACGGCGGCAGACTGGGACTGAAGCAGCACACGATCCACGGCCTTGTCGAGTTCGACATCACCAATGCCCGAGAATCCCTTCGCCGACACAGGAAACAAACGGGTGAAGCGCTGTCCTTCTCGGCTTATTTCCTGGCTTGCCTGGGGAAGGCAATCGAGGAAGACAAACAGGTGCACGCCTACCGGAACCGGCGTAATCAACTGGTCGTTTTTGAGGATGTGGATGTGAACATGCTGTTCGAGGTCGAGGTGGAAGGTGAAAAGATGATCAGGCCCCATATTTTCAGGGGTGTGAACCATATGAGTATCCGGGAGATCCACGAGGAGATCCGGGCTTTCCAGGACCAGCACGAAGGCAGCGAGGAATCAAAATTCATCAACTGGTTTGTTCGGCTGCCCGGTTTTATCCGGCAGCTGTTTCTGCGGACTCTCCTGAAAACCCCGCGGATGCTTAAGGAATATTACGGCACAGTGATGGTGAGTTCGATCGGCATGTTCGGGAACGGGAGCGGGTGGGGGATCCCGGTGCCAAACCATTCCCTCCAGCTTACACTGGGCTGCATCTGTGATAAACCGGGAGTGGTGGATCATCGTATCGAAGTACGCAAGTATATGAGTGTTACGATCAGTCTCGATCACGATGTGATTGACGGTGCTCCTGCAGCACGGTTCATTAACCGGTTGAAAAAACTGATTGAAGACGGGTATGAGCCGACTGCGTGAGAGGCGATGGCTGCTAGAAGATGTTCTGATATTCACCCAATAACCACAGAATTATGGAACAAAGATGGCTTTTAGGAGTTCATTTATGGGGAATGAAAATCAGTTTTACCTGTTCAGTCCGGTAGCGATTGAAGTGAAGGACCTCCGCTCGGAAGGCTGGATCCTCGATATCGGCGGAGGGGGGGAAGGCGTGATCGGCCGGCTCAAGAGCCGGGATGTGGTCGCGATCGACTGCCGGAGGGACGAGCTTGAGGAAGCGGCAGTGGGCCCGCTCAAGATTGTGATGGACGCCAGGGATCTGCAGTTCCTGGATAACACGTTCTCTACAGCAACCGCGTTTTTCTCGCTGATGTACCTGAAAACCCGGGAGGATCAGCAAAAAGTATTGCATGAAGTATGGCGGGTGCTGCAGCCCGGGGGATATCTGCATGTTTGGGATGTGGATCTGTCGGAGCGGCCGGAGACTGATAAGGAAGTCTATGTGGTGCAGCTTCGCTATACGGTGGGGGGTGTAAAGAAGGAGACTGGATACGGTTCCCAATGGCCGGAGGAAAAACGAGGAATCGATTATTATGTAAAACTAGCAGAGCTGGTGGGCTTCAGGCATGTTCAGACTGAGACGAACAGCCACACATTCTATCTGTTATTCCGCAAGGAAGCACAGGCAGATACGCTGTCGAATCCCTGATCCTGTCTGCAAAACAAACCCGATCGATAAACCATTCCAGGCACTCCATCTTTTTCATTTTTCAATGGGGTGCTTCTTTCTCCTGCTCCTGTGAAGTTTTATATACAATCGCCCAGATCGGACCGGCCGTTGTTGTTCGAATCGGTGTTCGAATCGGTGTATTTTGGGCAGTGGCCGGGATAGGAACAGTCCTTGTCACAACGCACCGTGCAGCTGGTCGAAAAGGCAGAAGATGGATTGGACTGAACGACTGCCTCTGTCGAAGCCTGCGGGGTTTCCTGGATTGGTGTGGCTGTTTCAGCCGATGTGGATTCTTCGGCTGTAGCATTTTCCGTCGCAGTTGATACACCGGTCGCTGTCTCTGTCGCGTTTCCTGCTGCAGCTGTTCCTTCAGCTGGTACATACTCCTCATTTTCTGCGAGTGTTTCAGCAAGGGCCTTTGATGCACTGCTCAGTGCCAGGATAGAAGCTGCACCGGTTAACCCCAACACCTTCAGGAGTTCACACCGGCCCACACGGCCTGGCCTGACCCTGGCGGGTTGTTTCACTGCGGTTCCGACAGGAGATGCGGCAGGCCTGGACCAGATATTCCGTGCGACGTTGGCAATCCAGCGCCAGTGCAGGATCAGTATGAGCAGCAGCGTCACCAGGGTGGCGATCGAAATCGTAATGTGAATATTCAGCCAGGGGGTGAAATTCCCCAGTGAGAGATTTAACCAGGTTGAAATGATCAGCCCGGTGAACATGATGAGAAAGAAACCGAAAAGCAGCGGCCCATCAAGAAGATAATATACCCGCGCCCGGACAGGGGCCTTGGTGAAGAAGCGTTTTGTGATTGCAGCCACCCAGTCAAGATGTGCCAACAGGTAATAAGCTACCAGGATGCCAACGAACGCGCCGATTCATTGATGCAGTTCTATACCGGTCTGATCCCTGAAAAAGGTAACGATAAGACCAGCAAACGGTGCCAGATCAATCCACCAATTTGTTTTCTGTTCGGGATCCATATCCATACCTCTACGATAATTTTCAGCATGAGCCTTTTGGGCGTGAGCATACAATTTTTATTTATATCTACACGGCTGTGGAAAAGCTTGGACAAAGCTATGAATATGCTGAGAAAACCAAGGTATGGCCTGCACTTGTATACAAATTCGGGCCGGATTGGTGTTTCTTAAGTTGTCCAAAAAAAGCAGTTAGAAGGATAATGGAAGGAGCTACCATAATTCCGCTAGTAGATTCTCAATATCCTTCAGGGACAGGTTGTACCGATGAGGAGGGGGTAAGTACAGGTTCGAATCCCTATTAAGGCTGTATGAGATCAAGGTGGAAAACATCTATTTGTGTATCAACTTCTCTGCAGCTGCCCCCATCTCAGTTTCGCTGCTTCCAGACCATCGAGAAACCTCCCGGAGGATAACGAAATGAGAAAATCACTGCTCGCTCTGTCGCTTATTCTGATGTTCCTTTTCGGCTGCCAACCACAACCAGACGAAAGCGAGGTTATATCCAATACACCTATCCCGGAACCAACAAGCACACCTGAGGAGGAACCTGCCATCAGCGTCGAACCGCAGGAAGTTCCGTTTGAAATCACAGAAGACTACATGGTACTTCAAGCGGGGAACAACTCACCGGCTGAACGGATCGAGTTGAAACGTTCACCGGACCTTCCGGACAATCATATCGGCGGTTGGGTCGAGGACTATGGCCAATATGGTGATACAGAATTCTATTATGAGAACGGGTTTAAAAGAATCCGTTTCGGGAGGCTTTTTGGCCCTGACCAGGAAGGTTGGCCGATCAGCCTGGATACTCTCTCAGAAGATGTTGATGCGGTCATTACGGAGTATGCCGAAAATGATATCAAACTCGATTTAACTACTCCTACAGGATCAGGTGTTCCTTTCCCCCCGGATTTTCAGGAGCAAGATCAGGTTGATGCTTTTTTGGAGTACCTGACTTTTGTCGCAGATCATTTTAAAGATCGTCTTGAATACATCGAGATCCTGAATGAACCACTTTATATGAGTGTGGATGAGTATGTCAGGATGGCTGAACTGTCTGTTGATGTCATACGGGGCATAGATCCGCAGGCGAAAATCATCATCGGGGCTGTTTGTGGAGACTGGTTGAATGATTATCCCGGATATGGTGAATTTCAGCGAAGTATTTTAAACACGGACTATCTATTCGATCTTGCCCAGACGTTCGATTTCCATGAAGTACAGGTGGATGGTTTCTCCTGGCATCCCCTGTATGACAATCTCCCTGAAGATCCTTATTACCAGCATTATCCTGAGGTCATTCGTTTGTTTCAGACATTTGCTGCTTCAAGGCGTTTTAAAGGTGAATACTTTGCAGATGAAATTTTGTGGGCTGGCAGGGATGAGGAAAATTGGGACAATGGCCCTCCAACTGATCCAGCGATCGCAGCCAAATACCAAACAAGGGCGATCACGGAGCATCGTGGGATGGATGTAAATGTTACGATCAACATCTTCTGGCAGACACCCTATATAGAGCCAATCAGGAATCTCAATAATATCCTGGCAGGTGCAGAGCCGGCTGAAATCCCCATCTTCATGGAAACAACTGAGGATTTTGATCACTTGAGATTCTATGGATTTACGCTGCCTGATGGTGATTTGCTGGCTGCTCTTTGGATCAATGACACCGCAGTTGAACACGACCCTGGTGTGGCGTTCACGTTAACAATTCCTGATTTTTCAGCCGAAAGCGTCACTGGAATTGATGTCTATTATGGCTTTGAACAGGAGCTGGATACTGATAATTCAAGTGGTGACCTGGTTATTCAGAATCTATTGGTAAAAGACTATCCCACCATGATCCGGTTCCATTCCCCAACATTCGAAGAGACAGAAGTAAATGCCTATGCTCAACTGCCTTATGGCAGTGCGATTTTCGTTGAGAACACATCGGACAGCGGACCGGGCAGCTTCCGTCAGGCGTTGATCGATGCACAGCCCGGGGATTTGATCTCCTTCGATCCTGAAGTTTTCAATCCTGAAAGCCCGGCAACCATCGCAGTAACAGGAACAATGCCGTGGATTGAACAGGGGTACATTACAATCGATGCCAGTAATGCCGGGGTAATCCTGGACGGGAGTGGAATTCCTGGTGACAGGGGGTCTCCTTGCTTCAACATCAGCTCCAGCTGGAATTCAATCCGGGGTCTGCACATTATCAATTTCAAGGGAGTCGGGATCATCCTCTGGGAGAATGCCGCGTTCAACACGATCGGAGGCGATCCCCTTCAGGGTACTGGGCCGCTCGGTCAGGGCAACCTCATCAGTGGAAATATCTCCGGCATTGCTATGTTTGGGGCAAGGTATAACTTGATTACGGGCAACCAGATCGGTGCAGAGATTGGCAGCATAAAGGGAAACAAATCCTTTCCAGGTATTTATATAGAAGGCGGGGCGGTGGGAAACATCATTGGCCCAAACAATACGATCGTTAATAACTCCCCAGGGGTTCAAATCGGAACTGCAGAACCTGAATATACAACGATTACTCGTAATTTTATCTATGGGAACAGCTCCGGTATCTTGATCGTCGATGGAAGCTCTGATACCCCAGAGGCACCTGTTTTCCAGTCTGTCAACTCGGACGGATCTATCACTGGGACTGCCTGTCCTGCATGCCTGGTCGAGATATTCTCCGGAGGAGGGACAGGCGCGGAAGTATATGAGGATAGTGCTCTCGCAGATGCAGAAGGTAACTTTGTGGTTACTACCGAAACGTTGGTTTCGGGCTCTGTTCTGACTGCGACGGCTACTACCCCAGGCGGCGCAACCAGTGAGTTTTCATTGCCGGCAGCTGTAGAATGATTGGCTGCTGGTGGTGACTTTATTGATTCAATCTTGCCAGGGGAGTACGCAGTTCGTTGTTTCAGGTTACTCAGGCACTGGCAGAGAGTTGTTTATGGGCTTATAAAGGATAGATTTCCCGGGTAAGATGGCAGATATCAGAGTGCTGGAGAAATGGCATGATAAGGTTTCGCTCCGCAGGTATTGCTCTTGTTGTGCTTGCACTATCGCTTGCCGGCTGTGGTTCTGGCGGAGGTCAGGCAGAGCAGACTCCTGCTGCATTAGATTCGGTGCAAGAAACGGCAGAGCTGTCCGACACTGAACTCGATCAGGCCGGAGAAGCGGAAGCTCAGCCCTCAATTTCGTTCGATCCGGCTGTACTTCTGGGGCTTGGTGGCGAAGGATTCCCGGGACCTGAGCCAGTGCCCTTCGGGAGAGGCTTGTTCCAGGGGGGCTTTCACTCGGCGCCTGTGCTCGCGCCAGACGGAAATACGGTCTGGTGGGGAGGCAGCTACGGCAGCGAAAAGGTCTACACCAGCCGTTATGTGGATGGTGTGTGGATGGAGCAGGAGGAAGTATCGTTTTCCGACGATATCCAGTCTTACCGTGATCCCTTCATTTCACCTGATGGGTTGAAATTCTACTTCATCTCCGAAGCGCCGCTGCCTGGTCAGATCGCCGGCGGTAAGGAGAACATCTGGATGATGGAATGGGAATCCGGCGCATGGAGCGAACCACAGCCGCTGCCAGAATCAGTCAACCACTACCAGATCCACTGGACGGTCTCTGTAGCCTCGAACTATGATTTGTACTTCAATGCGAATGTAGACGGGAACCCCGATATTTATTAATCTGCTTTCCTCGAAGGGGCCTATACAGATCCGGCCCCTCTCGGTTTGCCAATCAACACAGAACAGCTGGAGTTCACGCCAAACATCGCCCCTGACCAGAGTTACCTGCTCTTTTCCCGGGTTCTGGATCACAACAGTGATGGGCACCTGTATATCTCATATGCCGATGGCGATGGATGGGCCGAACCGGTGAGAGTTGAAAACGTGAAAAGCTGTTTCAGCCCCATCGTTACGCCTGACCGCGAGTACGTGATTTATCTGGATGGACCGTCACTGCTCATGTGGCGTGATACATCGTTTATCGAGGAACTGAGGCCGGAGTAGGGCGGGAATCTGTACGGTCGAGTGCATGTTTGGCAAATCGGGCCTGGAGTGTGTGATTGGGTTCGAAACCGGCAAACACGGAAGGATTTCCGGAGTGGACGAATCAGGGTTTCGGGAGTACCTGAAGAAAATGGGCAAGAAACCGCATGTGGTGGATGGTCTGATTCACCAGGTGGGGCTTTATGAGGTATTCCTCTCCGCTATCCATGTTGAACTGGAAGTTGCCGGCAGGGATGAAATCCAAACCTATGTGGAGACCTTGAGCACGGATGAAGCAAAGAAAAAGATGCGCGGCCTGGCACTCTACTATACATTCACCGGGAACAGGACGCTGGCACAGCTGACAGGCGCCATACGGGAACAGGGGATTGCCGGGACCAGGAAGGCTTTCAAGCTGCGCAAGTTCCGGGGTGTGGACCAGGGCGCAGTGTTGAAACTGGAAAAAGCCGGAATAGCCACGGTTGAAGATATGATGGCGGCCGGGAAGACTCCTGTGAACCACAAGCTGCTGTCGAATCAGACAGGTGTTGCTCCACATATTATCCTGGAGCTGGTCAAACTTTCGGACCTGTCCCGGCTTGGAGGGGTCAAGGCTGTCCGTGCACGTCTGTACTATGATGCCGGGCTTGATACGCCCGACAAGTTCGCAGACTGGGAGCCGGAGGAATTACGCCGGATGCTGATCGGGTTTGTGGAACGGACCGGATTTGACGGTATTGCGCCGCTGCCGAGGGAAATTCGGAACGCAATAGAGACCGCCAGAAAGCTGCCGGTACGTATCCATTACTGAACCGGAGGGCTGAACAAACAAATCATTCAGCCAGCCTGTCTGCGGTGATATTTTGCGTAAGATCCTATTAAGATACAATCCATTTATGAACAAAGGGAAAATCGAA
>JAFGNH010000023.1 GCA_016927115.1 Anaerolineales bacterium
ATTGCTGTGTTGAACAGCAGGCTCTCTGGAACCCGCCCGTGCGGAACCGCTTGCAGGCGGCAGAATCAGAATGCTGCGGATAGGGGCTGGTTCCACCAGCACCGGTGAGAGAAGCACGAAACGGATCCGATTGCTGCGTTGAACAGCAGGCTCTCTGGAACCCGCCCGTGCGGAACCGCCCGTGCGAGGCATCAGCAGCAAGAATTTCACAAACTGGCCTGCTTCTACTTCGCATACCTGTTCGGGCGGTGATACAATCGAATGCAGCCTCAATCTGCGAGGAGGAAGGTATGGCCAGGATCGTAGCTGAACATATGCTTACCAGCGCCTGTGCCCTCCGCCTTGTGCAGGGCGACCTGACACTGGAAGTGGTGGACGCAATCGTGAATGCCGCCAACAGCAGTCTGATGCACGGTGGCGGACTGGCAGCCGCGATCGTTCGACGTGGCGGCGAAGAAATTCAACGCGAAAGTACGGAGTGGGTCCACCGGCATGGCGCGGTCTCTTTCCGCAGACCAGCAATTACCGCTGCCGGAAAGATGCCCTGCCGGTATGTGATCCATGCTGTGGGGCCTGTTTGGGGCAGTGGAGATGAAGACCGGAAACTGGTGGAAACAATCACCGGTGTGATGGAAATGGCTGAAGCGCAGGGTTTCAATAGTATTGCTATCCCGGCGATTTCAACCGGTATCTTTCGTTTCCCCCGCGAACGCGCTGCTGGAATCATATTCGATACCATAGCAGGTGAAACGGGAAGACGCCATTACGGCAGCCTGACAGAAATCAGGGTCACCATCTTGGATGGACCCACACTGCAGGCTTTCCTTTCAGAGTTCCTGAAGCGTTGGCCGGAGGGTGGGCGGCAGCAGTGATTACTTCGAAGGATAACCCAACCATCAAATGGATTCGGAGTTTACAGAGTGGTCGCAAATACCGCCGCCAATCGAATGCGTTTGTAATTGAAGGACCAAAACTGCTGAACGAGGCGCTGCAGGCGGGAAACCAGCTGGAACATGTACTGCTTACCGAAGATGCACAGGTGCACGAGTCAGAGCTGCTATCCCGACTGCCTGAAGCGGTGGTTCCCACACCAGTCTCCGAGCAGGTGCTGGCAAGCTGCTCGGATGCAGTCACACCGCAGGGTTTGCTGGCTGTTGTATCAACACCGGTGGCGCGAATACCCGATCCATGCACCTTTGCCCTGGTGCTGGATCGCGTCCGTGATCCCGGCAATCTTGGCACTCTGCTGCGCACTGCCCGGGCGGCCGGCGTGGAGGTTGTGCTGCTAACGGAGGGCACAGTTGATCCCTTCAACCCGAAGGTTGTGCGGGCTGGTATGGGAGCTCAGCTGGTTGTTCCCATTCTGGAAATTTCCACTGCAATGCTTCCCGCGCTGCTTCCCGGGATGCGGATCTGGATTGCGGATTCCGGCGGCGGTACTCCGTATGATAGTGTTGACTGGCAGCCACCGACAGCATTGGTGGTGGGAAATGAAACGCATGGCACATCTGAAGAGCTGCTGTTTTTTGCACACGGAAGGGTCAATATCCCGATGCCCGGCTCCGCTGAATCGCTCAATGCAGCTGTCGCTGGAGCTGTATTGCTGTTTGAAATAGTACGACAAAGGAAGAGATAGAGATGAGAATTCGTGCATTGACTGGTTTCCTGGATCCGGGCTGGCCTGTTGATCCAACCCGCTTTGACAGGATGGCGGAAATACTAAAAAAAGGGAGGGGGCGTCTGGAGGATATCGGTTATGAGGTCCAGACACTGCGGATCACGACGCCGCCTCCCATGCACATGGCTGCGCCCATTCCTCCGGCGGACAGACCGGAAGCAGCACGCAGGCTTGAGGCGGAAGGGTTCTTGCATGGGATCGATTATGTCGCCTTAGGACCAGCGCTTCCGGAGGAACCGGATGGATACCTGGCGATCACTGAGGTGCTGGCCGCAACCGAAAATGTCTTCACCAGTGCGGTTTTTGCTTCCCCGACAATCGGTTTATCTTTGAAAGCTGCAAAAGCCTGTGGACGGGTCATCGAGACAGCGTCGCGGATAAAGAATGATGGATTCGCCAATCTGCGCTTTGCCGCACTGGCGAATGTAAAAGCCGGCAGTCCTTTTTTCCCAGCTGCCTATCATGAAGGTTCCCGACCCGCGTTTGCTGCAGCCGTAGAAGGAGCGCCCGCGGCTTTCGAGGCTTTTCAGGGTGCTCCCTCACTGCGTGTCGCCCGCAAACGATTAACAGAGTTGATCGAACGGCATACTTCGGCCATTGATTTCGTCCTGAAAAAGCTGACTACGGAAATGGATTACCTGGGGATCGATTTTTCCCTGGCACCTTTCCCAACGCCGCAGCAGTCGCTTGGCGGCGCAATGGAGCTGGCCGGCATTCAGGCTGTCGGCCTGGCCGGATCCATAGCAGTGGCGTCGATGCTGACTGAAAGTATCGATGCAGCGCAGTTCAAACGCACAGGCTTCTGCGGCATTCTTACTGCAGTGCTTGAGGATCAGGTACTTGCAGAACGCGCTGCATCCGGAGAACTCACCATACAGGACCTGCTGCTGATGGCTACGGTATGCGGTACCGGGTTGGATACAATACCTCTGGCAGGTGACGTCTCTGAGCAGGCTATTTCCGCCCTCTTGATCGATCTGGGGGCACTGGCACTGCGCCATGATAAACCGCTCACAGCCCGCCTGATGCCCATCCCCGGGAAAAAACCCGGTGATCTGGTGGAATACCGCTTTGAGTATTTTGCTTCAAGTAAAGTGATGGCACTGGATGCCAGACCGCTGCAGGGGCTCCTCGCCGGGGATGAAGTATTAACCATCACACCAAGGAAGAAAAAACTGTGAGAAACAGGTTGCCCAGCCGTGATCACCAGCGTGGTCGTGGTACAATCTCAAATCGTTTCTGCCTATGAATTTGCTTTCAGATCTTAACTCCCAGCAACAACAGGCTGTTTCAGCGGATCCCGGTGCAGTGCTTGTGTTGGCCGGCCCCGGTTCCGGAAAAACGCGTGTGCTTACGTACCGCATTGGCCACCTGATTGTCGACCGCGGGCTGGACCCTGGTTCTATTCTTGCCTTAACCTTCACTAATAAAGCTGCCCGTGAAATGCGCAACCGGGTGTCCAGCCTTCTCAAAGAACATTCAATTCCCTCAGGCGACCGCTATGTAACTCTTGGTACCTTTCATTCTGTTGCCGCCCGTATCCTGCGCCGCGAAGCTGAAGCCCTCCCGGTAACGCGTGATTTTGCCATTTTTGACCAGAGTGACCAGCAGTCCCTGGTACGTCAGATTATGAAGGTGTTTAAGATAGACACCAAGCAGTATCATCCAGTCAGCATCCACAACGCTATTTCCTCTGCAAAAAATGAGATGGTATCAGCAGATGCGTACCAGGCGCATTCTTATTTCGAAGAGGTTGTCCGCCGGGTGTATCCCGAGTATGAACGTTTGCTGCGGGTGAATAATGCGCTCGATTTTGACGACCTTCTGGTGATGCTGGCTTCCCTCCTTCGCAGAGAACCACTCGTAACAGCTCACTACCGGCGAAACTATCAACATATCCTGGTCGATGAGTTCCAGGATACCAACATGGTCCAGTATCAGCTTCTGCGGCTTCTGGCAGGCGAATCACCGGACCTGTTCGTCGTTGGCGATCCGGATCAGTCGATCTACCGCTGGCGAGGCGCGGATCACCGTAATGTGGAACGTTTTCGCAAGGATTATCCGGACGCAAAGACATACCTGCTGGAACAGAACTACCGCTCGACACAGATAATACTGGACTGCGCCATGGGGGTGATCGACCGCCAGCGGGGCCGCCAGCGAAAACAATTATTCACCGAACGCCAGGGCGGCGATCCAGTAGTTCTTCATGAAGCCTACGATGAAGCAGATGAAGCCTTCTTTGTGGTGGATACCATTACCGAACTGCAGGATAAGGGTCAGGTTTCACCGGGGGACTGTGCTGTCATGTACCGGACCAATGCCCAGTCCCGGGTCATTGAGGAAGCATTTATCCGCTCCAATATTCCTTATCGCCTGGTAGGTGCACAGCGCTTCTACGGCCGGCGTGAGGTGAAAGATCTCATTGCATACCTGCGTGTGATTTACAACCCAAAGGATCAGATAAGCCTGGAACGTATTATCAACACACCGACCCGTGGTATCGGCGCTAAAAGCCAGCAGGCATTTTTTGAAATCGCGAAACAGGGGAAAATAGCTCCCGGTGAGGCACTGGTTCAACTGGCACAGGATTCGCAGTCTCCACTGCATGCTGTTCTGTCCCCGAGGGTAGACACACTCCTGACCGATTTCGGCGCGCTGCTTGCTGATTGGATCAGCATGCGGGAATATCCGGTGCATCTGCTGATGAACAGAGTAATCGCAAATACCGGGTACCAGAGTTACATCGATGATGGAACAGAAGAAGGGATCGGCCGCTGGGAAAATATTCAGGAGCTGTTGAGCCTTGCTGAAGAATATGAAGGCCTGACTCTTCAGGAGTTCCTCGAACATGTTGCTCTGATCTCGGATCAGGATACCCTCACGGATTCGCAGAACGCGCCCACGCTGTTGACCCTGCACGCTGCGAAAGGGCTCGAATTTCCGGTTGTGTTTATTATCGGTCTGGATGAAAATATTCTGCCGCATCAGCGTTCCATGGACGACCCGGAAGAGATGGCTGAAGAACGCCGCCTTCTCTATGTCGGGATCACCCGTGCAATGGACTGTCTCTTCCTGTGCCGCGCCTTCCGGCGTCGTGTCTACGGCTCCTCCAGCTACTGTGACCCCTCACGCTTCGTGCGTGACCTGCCTCAGCAGCACGTTCAAGGTATGGTTCCTGGTGGTGGCATGCCCACCCCGGTCAGCTACCAGCAGCAGACCAGCTGGAATACGCCTGCTCCCGTGCGGGAAATAGAATTCCCTCCCGGGTCGCGGGTGCGACATAAAACATTCGGTGAAGGGATGGTGTTGGAATCCCGCATCACTTCCGGGGATGAGGAAGTAACGGTAGAATTTGCCGATGTCGGACTTAAGCGGCTGATTGCTTCTCTGGCCGGACTGGAGAAATTAAATGACTGAACGGAACATATTTCTGTGCGGTGGCGCTGGTTATATAGGCTCGGCGGCTGCAGCGATTCTGCTGGAAGATGGATACAGGGTCACGATTTACGATTCGCTTGTGACTGGATACCGGGATGCAGTACCGAAGGGGGCCCGCTTTGTGGAGGCAGATCTGGCGGACCGCGAGCGACTGCTCGAGGAGCTTTCTGCAGAAAAGTATAACGCTGTGATGCAGTTTGCCGCATTTATTGAAGCTGGTGATAGCATGCACAACCCCGGTAAATTTTTCTATAATAATTATGTGCTGTCCCTGAACCTGATTGAAGCATGTGTACAGGCGGATATTCCAGCCATCGTGCTTTCCTCAACCGCGGCAGTGTATGCATCCAGTGACGAACCGCTGTCTGAGGTTTCTCCTATCGAACCCGCGAACGTATACGGCGATACCAAGCGTATGGTTGAACGGACGCTTGAGTGGTACCGGCAGATTTACGGTTTGCGATATGCAGCTCTGCGCTATTTTAACGCTGCCGGCGCTCTGCCCGGCCGCGGTGAAGCACATCAACCGGAAACCCACCTGATTCCGTTGGTGCTGCAAGCTGCTCTTGGCCAGCGGCAAGATATCAAGGTTTTCGGCACAGACTACCCCACTCCAGACGGCACCTGCATTCGTGATTACATCCATATTGCCGACCTGGTGAATGCACATCTTCTGGCCGTGGAAGCACTCGAGGAGAGGGACCGGCTGATCTACAACCTGGGTAATGGTACCGGGTATTCTGTGCGGGAAGTGATCGATACCGCATGTGAGGTGACCGGGATATCCATTCCGGTGACTGAAGCGCCCCGACGGCCCGGGGATGCCCCGCGACTTGTAGCCTCATCTGAAAAGATTATCGCTGAATTGGGCTGGCAGCCGCAGACACCAGCTTTGAGAGATATTATAACAAGTGCCTGGGAATGGCACCGTACCCATCCCAACGGATACGGCTCCTGACCAGTATTAATTGGATCGCTGAGCCCCTAATACGGCAGTGCCCTCGTCTGGAAAACACAAAATACAGCTGTTTTTCTGAAGGCAGATAGTCTCGCACGATCGTATAAATAATGGGCTTGTCAGGGCCTTCTGATACATATGCGGTTTGGCCGTGTCTGCATACCGGTGCGCGGCCAGAAAGAACCTTCCGGCAGGGTGAACGCTTCACAGTTGTAGAAGTCCTGCCATTCAGATTCCATCCAGTTTGAATCAAGAATCAAGGCTTCAAATTGCTGCTGCTGGAAAGCACTCTGCATGCTGCTCCTGAGCGCACTCGCGGCAGAGGAATCTGTGCCTGCGAGGACATCACTGACAGCCATGGCATGGGCGGAACTTCCCTTACTGGCCATTGTACTGAGATAACCATGGTAAGGCAGGTATACATCACCCTGATAGGATTGAATTGCACTCATAAGGTTTCCCCCCGCCATCCGATCGTTCCTGTCCGGGATGTAGCGCAGCGGGTTGTAAAGCAGCAAAAGGAACTGCAGCAGGAAGGCGATCGAAAATGCAGACTTTTTCCACCCACCAGAAGTGCCGGGGTTTATATTTTCCCGCTGATAAGAGGACATCAGAGCCAGGTATCCCTGGGGAGCAACAATCGCCAGACTGGCAAATGAGGACATCAGGACGTTTATATGAGCGTTCGGATGCAGGCGTCCCAGATAGCTCGCCCCGATAAAACCTGCAAGCAGCGCAAAATAGAAGCCGGCCTGTTCTTTTTGCTTGTTTTGCAGCAAAAAGAGTATAAAAAGCAGCGACAACATCGCCGCAATGGCCATCGGTTTGAGAAGGTCTATCCAGAAGCGGCACAGCATTTCAGGAAGTATCGGGTGCTGACCAGGCAGGGAAAATGTGTAGTAGAAAAACCAGCCATCTGTAAGTATGGAAAACAGCAGAAGTCCTGCAGCGGATATGCCCAGAAATGTCAACGGCAAAGACCAGCGGGTGGGGGAACGCTTTTGAAGAAACCAGTACAGCAGCAGAGGCATTGCAGCCACCAGAGAAGCCTGCTTGGTGAGAAATGCCAGACTCAGCAGCAGTCCGGCAGAAATTCCGGCAGGAATAGAATTATGGAAGCGGATAAGGTAAACAGCACCCAGCAGCAGCAGAATGGCAAGTGGATCAACCCGGCTGATGTCGAACCAGGCATCAACCTGTGCGTACGTGGCTGCATAAAGGCCGGCCGCGGCGAGGCCCCAGCCGCAGGAATTTGTCTCCCGGGAGGTAATGCGGTGCACCAGGATCAGAGTACCGAGGGTTGAAAGAATGGAGACCAGGCGCATCGGAAGAAATCCGGGGCTGATGAGCAGGGAGACAGCGGCGGAAAGATAGAAGTAGAGTGGGGGGTAGATGAATGGAATGTATTCGATCGAAGGTTGTACATAAAGTTGTTTGCCTTCCAACAGGCGAAGCACACCATCGACCATCGCACCTTCCATCCATTCGAGTTCATATGGATAGGTCAGCCGGGCTAATGCAGTGCCCAGAAATAACAAAATGAAAGCTGATGCAAGGACGAAAACCAGCTTTTCCGTCCAGTTCATGGCAGTTTTTGTGGTTTGCATAACAGTCAAGGAATCCCTCACTTCGGATTACCGGGTGTGGCGCCCCGTGCACTGCGTTTGAAACCTGAGTGTGCCTCAAGTGTACCTGAAGACAACGGTTTTTGCTTTTGAGCGGTCTATTCCTGAGCATGCACTGGCGCAGCGGGGAGGGCTGATTCCTTTGGAGGAGTCTATCGGAAAAGAAAAAACAGCAAAGGAGGCTTTATCTGGCGTGTCCGGAAAAAGAATCCTGCTGAATTGCCAGAACAAGCAATTTCAGCAGGACTCCGGACACGTTTATAATGCCAGGATGTGGGTAAAACGCAGAATACAATCAGCAATTAAGCGCTATGCAGATGTTTCGCTGTCTTCGCTTTTTGCTGCCATATGTTCAAGCACGCTGTCTGACGTATCTTCTGGTAAAACGTCAGGGCCCGCTTCCTTCAATACATTTTCAGAGGCTTCTGATGGGGTGATGGCATGCCTGGTTGCAGCCGGACTCAGCATCACACGGGCAAACCGCCCTGAGATCCAGGCAATGCCGTTGCAGATGTGAAGGGAAACCGGCCAAAGCAGCAGCCCGATCAACATTGCGAGGAACGCCTCACTGAGATTACTCACAACTGTAAAGCCCAGGTCGATCACGGCAAACCTGTATATCAACGGTGATGCCACCAATGCGAGTGAAGTGATAAATAGTGATACGACAGCTGTAAATGAGAAAATGCCCAGCGGGAACTTGACCAGAAGGTATACAAACCCAAGCCAGGTAGAGCGGCTGGAAACCAGGATCTTGAATCGCTGCCACAGGCTGCTATCCGCAGGAACCGGCTGCTGAATGGGGGGTATGTTTTCGCCAAGCATGGCATTGGCCAGCACTCGTTCAAGTGCCATGAAGGCGATCCAGAATCCAAAGACCAGCGCAAGGACGAGAAAACCGACCCAGACAATCATCAGGCCAATACCGAGTGAGAGTCCGACTACCAGGAAAATAAAATAGGTCAATCCGAGCGGGAACGAAAGGAGCAGATAGAGCACATTAAGATAGCTCCTGCTTCGGATAACAACACGGAAGAAGCGATTTGCAATTTTTGTAAGATCATCCATGGGGGCACCTTTTATTCATGAAAAGCACCTTTGCCCTGGCTGAGAACCAGGGCAAGGAGCCACAGCCGGAATTATTCCACAGAGGTTGTGGTTTCATATGGTTCCTCCGGGACGACAATCAGCATGATGATATAGGCGATTAAGCCTGGTCCACCGGCGAGGCCGAAAGCCACAAAGAGGAGACGAATAAGAGTTGAGTCGATCTGGAAATATTCACTCAAACCACCGCAGACACCACCGAGCATCCGGTCGTTGCGCGAACGATACAGCTTCTTGATTTCTTCAGACATGTTTTCCTCCTGCAGTGAGCGTTTGCTCCTGCGATTTTATTAAACCTTCACTCTTCTTTACGGCAAAAACCCGCTGGAGTCGCGCTCCAGCGGGTTTATCTACAGTACAAATACAGCGTAGATAATCAGAATGAATCAGGGATCGAGCACCCAGAGCTCCACATTTTCCATTGTACAGCGAGTACCAAAACCGGTATTGATGCCGGAAAGAAGCGTTAATGCCAGGTTGCCCTCTTCGAGTACGTTATCGCGCCAGGTCTTAACATACTGGCCGTCGATGTAAACTGTGACCTGATCACCCTCCACCGCGAGCATCAGTTCCCCGCTGTCTTCAGGTATATCGAGGTGGCCGTAAAAGGTAGACCCGATGGTTTTCCAGTTTCCCTTATAGATCCGGCTGAAATAAACGATTCCATCCATGCCAAGATAAACAAGGTAATGGTTATCGGCCCCATTTTCACGGAAAACAAAGCCGCAGCCGGATGTGAAAAAGTTTGCATGATCGCTGGCGGATTCCCAGGTGGCATCAGCGCGAATCACAAAATTTTCAGGTGCATAACCGGTGTTCCACCACTGGTACCAGTTAATCTGAGCCCAGTTTTCATTAAAATCATCAAGCTGGTAGTACTGCCCTGCTGTACTGGTGAGGTACCCGTCTTTAAATATTCCCTCTACCCGGTTTCCCATGTCCTGGGCAATGGCTGTTACGTACGCCGCCTCCGCTGCCTGTGTAGCGGCAAAGTCGGTTGTGGGTGTGGCGGCGGCTATCCTGGTTTCGACGACAGCGGTTTGCTGTTCTTTGAAGGCTTCATTGGTCGCTGCAACGCCAGTAACCTGGGCTTCCAGTGCACTTTCGGTCTGTGCCATGCCGCTGTCGTCACCTTCCTGCTGGGCAGAGGTGTCTTCAGTGGAAGGCCCGGAAAATGTGGTACAGGCCAGAGCTGCCAGGAGAAGTGCCACGCCGGCGATCTGTGGTGTTTTTATCTTCATGCTTTCCTCCCGGAATAGACAAACGATTCAGTCAAGTGAACATACACATTATGGTTCACGTAAATAAAAAAAGCTACTTACAATCACCCGACAGTTGCCTGCGGCCGGTCCGGTGGATGAAAACCAAAGCTTGCAGGATATTCGTGCAGAACCACCTGGCTGTGGGGGTAGTAGGGTTGGCGTCGTTAAGGTAGACTCAGGGTGACATCGGAGAAAGATATCGACCATGAAAAACCCCATTCTCATAACAGCTTCCTGGTTGGCAGGGAGACTTCCTCAGCCGGTGCTTAAGAGTGTTTATCGGTTTCCTCCACTGGCACGGTTGATCCGGCGTACTCTCAACAGAGCCGCTCCTGAGGGCTTGACTTCCATTGCAGTAGCAGGCGGGCTGCTAAAAGGCTGCTTTTTGGAAATCGACCTGCAAACGGAAAAGGATCTGTGGCTTGGTACCTATGAGCCCGACCTGCAGGGGGCTTTGGCCACTTTTGTGAACCCCGGTGCGATTGTGTATGATGTCGGCGCTAATATCGGTTATGTATCCATGATGTGTGCGAAGTGTGCCGGACCGGAAGGAAAGGTGTTTGCCTTTGAGCCGCTGCCGGACAACCAGCAGCGATTCATGCGAACCCTGGCGCTCAACCAGCTGCAGGACCGGGTCGTTCTGGTGAACAAAGCGGTGGGCAGGAGCACAGGCAGCACCACGTTCTGGGTTCATGCCTCCACATCGATGGGACGCCTGGATTCAGTAATGCCGGAAAACGGACAGTTCCAGCGGTCGATCGATATCGAAATTGTTTCGCTGGATGACTATATCTATACACAGGGTCATCCGGTGCCGGATGTGATCAAGCTCGATATTGAAGGTGGTGAAGTAGATGCACTCCCCGGGATGCAGCGGCTTCTAAAGGAAGGCCGACCTCTCCTGCTTGTGGAAGTCCACGGGACTGAAGCGGGAAAGGTGGTATGGCAGGAGTTGAAAGAGGCAGGCTACAAGCTGTACTGGATGCGAAAAGGGTATCCGGCGGTGAATGATTCTGAAGCGCTGCAGGGGAAGACGTATGTTGTGGGACAGCCACAGGAGGCTGTATGAACAACTGCACTTCTGGTTCGATATATACCGGAAGAGTAGGGCTGCAGCAGCGGGTGCTGCCGTCTTATCGTGTGCCCTTTTTCGACCATCTGGCAGATACTTGCCCGGGTGGCTTGAGTGTATTTACCGGTGAACCGCGCTCAGACGAATCCATTATGAGCACGATGGATCTGCAAAGAGCAGCTTTGACGAGGGCAGAAAACCGTCATTTTCTGCGCGGTAAGGCTTACCTTTGCCGCCAACCCAACATTCTTAACTGGCTGGAGGATTGGGACCCGGATGTATTGATTCTCGAAGCCAACCCCCGCTATCCTGACAATTGGAGGGCGCAGCGCTGGATGCGCAACCGCAACCGCCCGGTGATCGGCTGGGGGCTTGGCGCAGTATCGGCTGCGGGGCTGACAGGTGTGCTGCGGCGTGCTGTCCGCAGCGGCTATCTGGGCCAGTTCGACGCTCTGATCACCTACAGTACACATGGTGCTGAACTGTACCGCGCTGCCAACTTCCCGCCGGACAGGATCTTTGTGGCACCCAATGCTGTTGTGTCCCGGTCCGGAAAACCAGCTGCCAGAAGAGACGAAGAAAAGAAGGAGCCGGTTGTACTGTTTGTTGGCCGGCTTCAGGCTCGAAAGCGGATTGATGTGCTCCTGAGAGTGTGCGCAGATATCTCGCAGCCCATGCAGCTGTGGGTTGTCGGTGACGGACCTGAGCGAGCCGGACTGGAAGCACTCGCTGCTGAAATGTTCCCCTCTGCACACTTTTTCGGTACCAGGCAGGGAGTTGAACTCGACGAACTCTTTTCCCGGGCTGACCTGTTTGTGCTGCCCGGCACCGGTGGATTGGCTGTACAGCAGGCCATGGCAGCAGGCTTGCCGGTAATCGTGGCAGAAGGGGATGGCACCCAGCAGGACCTGGTCTCTCCGGCTAACGGTTGGCTGGTACCTGCCCGGGACACCCTTGCGCTGCAGATGGCTTTGGAGGAAGCCTTGTCCAACCGTGCCCGGCTGCGGATTATGGGTAGTGAGAGCCTGAAAATTGTGCGAGACTCTGTTAATATTGAGACCATGGTGGAAGTATTCCATGCAGCCATGTGTTCAGCCGGCAGGATGGAGAGGTAAGCATGCGGTTGGTATTTGTGGCGGATGGGCGCAGCCCTACTGCAAGGAACTGGGTAAGTGGTTTTGCTGACGCAGGTTTTGAAGTGCATCTGATTTCGACCACGCCGTCAGATTGGCAAATTCCCCTGGCGAGCTTGCACATGGTGTCGGTAGCTTACAGCGGGCTGGCGAAACCGCTCAAGCCCGGTGCTGTGCAGCCACAAAGCAGAGGATTATTATCAGGAGCCAGGGCGATGAACCTGCGGGCTTCCGCCCGTAAATGGATTGGGCCCTGTCTTCTCAAGACACCAGCAGAGAAGATACGCTGTATTGTAGAGGAGATTCAACCGGACCTGGTGCATGCCATGCGCATCCCATTTGAGGGTATGGTGACTGCCCAAGCAGGCTTTTCCCAGCCGCTGTTGGTTTCAGTGTGGGGAAATGATTTTACACTGCACGCCTCTGCCACGCCAGGCATGCGTAAACGAACCCGTGAAACGCTTCAGCGCTGTGATGGGCTGCATGCTGACTGCCGGCGTGATCTGGTTCTTGCCCGACAATGGGGATGGCGTGATGGCGCGCCGGAAATTGTCCTGCCCGGCAACGGCGGTATCAAGCCGGATATCTTTTATCCTCGCCCTGATACAGAAAAGATTTCTCCAGGCCTGGCTGCAGTGCTTGACAACATTCCCCGGGGCACAAATCTGGTAGTGAACCCCCGCGGTTTTCGAGGTTATCTGCGCAATGATACCTTTTTTCGCTCCATTCCCCTGATACTTGCACAGAAGCCGGAGACGCTGTTCCTCTGTCCAGCCATGGCAGGCGAGCCGCAGGCTCAGATGTGGCTGGACCGGCTCAATATTCATAACGCGGTGCGCCTCCTGCCGCGGCTGTCACCCGAAGAAATGGCTCAGCTGTTTTCAATGTCCCATATTGCTGTCTCTCCGAGCGAGCATGACGGCACACCGAACACGCTGCTGGAAAGCATGGCCTGTGGTGCGTTCCCAATTGCCGGGGATATCGATTCGATTCGCGAATGGATTACCGATGGCGAGAACGGCCTGCTGATCGATCCCGCGGATCCGGTGCAGCTTGCGGATGCAGTTCTCAGGGCACTGCGCGATTTTAATTTCCGCGGCGGTGTTGTTGAAAAGAACCAGGCTGAGGTCACTGCGCATGCAGCCCAACCGGATGTGTTCCGCAGGGCAGTTGCATTCTACGAGCAGATCATCAGCCGATCTCATGTAGAATAGATTCAGCCGCCTGCTGAAGGGGCACACCTGCTTTATGCCTGGATTGGGCTATAATCCAGGGCAGAAACAGCTGCAGAATACAAAAAGCGCTTCGAAGCATTCAGAACAGCGTGTTGTGACTGTATCTTGAATACCTTCAAACAGGATAAAGTATGAAACAGATATTCCAGGACATCAGGACAGGCCAGACCATGGTTCAGGAAGTCCCTGTTCCCATCCCGGGACCGGGCATGGTGCTTGTCCGCACCGCAGCTTCACTGGTCTCCGCTGGCACCGAGCGTATGGTAGTGGAGTTTGCCGGTAAAAGTCTGCTGGGCAAGGCGCGCTCCAGGCCTGATCTTGTACGTCAGACGATCAGGAAAGCGCAGCGGGAAGGGCTGCTGAACACAATCGAGGCTGTACAGAACCGGCTCAGTGAAGCTATGGCATTGGGATACTCCTCAGCCGGCGAGATCGCAGCTGTGGGCGAAGGGGTGCACGAGTATCGCGCTGGTGATCGTGTGGCCTGTGCCGGCGGTGGATATGCTGTGCATGCGGAATATGCTGTCGTGCCGGTCAATCTGCTTGCGCCCTTACCGGAAAATGTTTCCTATGAAACCGGCGCGTTCGCCACTCTGGGAGCTATTGCACTGCAGGGTTTCCGTCTCGCTCAACCGCAGATCGGAGATCGTGTGGCTGTGATCGGGCTGGGCCTGCTCGGTTTACTGGAAGTACAGATCGCGGCGGCAGCCGGGTGTGCGGTATTCGGTGTTGATCTGAACCCGGCACGAGTCGAGCTGGCGAAGCAGTTGGGGATAGAGGCAGTCCTTGCAGGGGCGGCGGAGCAGGCAGGCGCTGCGTTCAGCCAGGGCACGGGTTTTGACTCGGTGCTGATCTGTGCTGACACCTCCTCCAACGATCCGGTGACACTGGCCGGAGTACTGGCACGCGATCGGGCAAGAATTGTGGCGGTTGGCGCTGTCGGCTTCAGCCTGCCGCGCAAGGTGTACTACGAAAAGGAGCTGACTTTCCTGGTATCGCGCTCATACGGGCCTGGGCGTTATGACACAGTCTACGAGGAAGGCGGTGTTGATTATCCGATAGGCTATGTCCGCTGGACAGAGGGCCGCAACCTGGCTGCTGTAATGGAGATGGTGAGTAAGGGGACCTTGAATGTGGAACCTCTAATCACACATCGTTTTTCAGTGGAACAGGGTAAACAAGCATATGACCTCATTAAAGGGGAGACAGAAGAGCCCTATCTCGGAGTGCTGTTTTCCTATCCCCTGGACAAACCCGTTGTGCAGGACAGGCGTTTCGCGCTGCACAGCAAACCAGCAGCGACAGAACACGTGCGCCTGGGTGCGATTGGGGCGGGTAACTTTGCCACTGCCGTGTTGTTTCCGGTACTGGCAAAAACAAACGATGTAAGCCTGGAAGGACTTGCAACGGCGTCCGGGTTGAAAAGCGTCACCGCCGGAAAACGGTTCGGTTTCCGCTATGCCTGCACCGATATGCAGCAGCTGTTGGCGGATGAGCAGGTGAATACCCTGGCTGTGCTGACCCGGCATGGTTTGCATGCCTCACAGGTTGTACGGGGCCTGCAGGCCAGCAAGCATGTATACTGCGAAAAACCGCTGGCGCTGAATGTGGCTGAGCTGGATGAGATCTGGCAGGCACTCGAGGGATCGCACCGGTTGTTAATGGTTGGTTTCAACCGCCGTTTTGCCCCGCTTGCGCAGAAAATGAAGGTGTTTCTTGAGCCGGTGCATGAACCTCTCGTGCTGCACTACCGGGTGAATGCCGGTTCGCTCCCGTTGTCTCACTGGACTTTTGATCCTGAGCAGGGCGGCGGGCGAATCATCGGTGAAGGCTGCCACTTTGTTGATTTCCTTACCTGGCTTACCGGGGCGCTGCCGGTACAGGTGCAATCGTTTGCCGCACCCGATAACAATCGCTACCGCGAGGACAACGTTGTGTTGATGATCCAATTTACCGATGGTTCGATCGGGTCGGTATCATACCTTGCAAACGGTGATAAATCCGTTCCCAAGGAGCGGGTGGAAGTATTCGGTGGCGGGCGTATTGCTGTTCTCGATGATTACCGCTCGCTGCAGCTGGCAGCCAATGGCCGCACACAGACGCACCGCTCCCGATTACGGCAGGATAAAGGTTTCTCCGCGGAGTGGATGTCCTTTGTAAGCCGGATCAAGGCCGGCGGGCCGCCCCCGATTCCCTATGAACATATCGATGCCGTTCACCGTGCTGTCTTTGCAGCGGTTGAATCGCTGCGCAGTGGACAGGCGGTGGAGATACACTCCAGAGCGATGGATTGATGCCCACCCCTGCAGACCTGGTATGCACTGTTCGCGAGCTTGGTATAAAACCCGCCTGGTTGTATGCTCGTTATTTGTCCCAGCTTCGCACCGGCTGGATTCGGCTGCGTACACCCGTTTACTCATGGGAGAAGGCTGAACAGGTATATTTTCGCAATACGTCTGGCCGGCAGTGTGTGTCTGAAAAAACACCGGAGGGAGTATTTGCGCTTCAGAAATCGCTTAGGTTGTTCCTTCAGCAGGATGAAGCTGGTGCGAAAAAACGGGCGGACGATATTCTCTCCGGCCGCTTTTCCTTTTTCGGCCAGCTGCAACCGTTGAACATGGGCTTTCCCCCGAATTGGAACCAGCAGCCGGCGTTTGGCGACTACCAGGCAGGCCCCACTCTCCCCATAGACTTGCACTGGAGTAAAGTACCAACCGACACCGTGACAGATATTAAATATATCTGGGAACTGTCTCGCTTTTCCTGGGTTTTCGATCTGGGACGTGCCTATACAGCCACGAACGATCCTCGCTACTACGAAGCATTCTGGACACTTTTCGACTCTTGGCGGACAGCGAATGCACCCAATGCCGGCCCGCAGTGGATCTCCGGCCAGGAGGTGGCGCTGCGGCTGATGGCTGTTACTTTTGCCATGGATGTCTTTGTGTCGCAGCTTGGCCTGCAGCCGGAACGCACTCGGGCTCTGCAGGTATTTATTGCTGTACACGCAGCCCGCCTGCCGGCCACATTGCTCTATGCCCGGTCGCAGGGCAATAACCACCTGATTTCTGAAGCTGTGGGACTGTTTACTGCCGGCCTGGTTCTTCCTCACCATGCAGCCGCAAATCGCTGGCGCAGCCTCGGGCGGCGCTGGATAAAGCGCGCGCTGCAGCAGCAGGTCTATCCGGATGGCGGCTATGTACAGCATTCCCACACCTATGCGCGCCTGGCGCTGCAAGCAGGCTTATGGGCGGTGGTGTTGGCACAGTATTACGGGGAACCCCTTGCCGTGTCTGTGCTCAATGCACTGCGGCGGATGGCAGGGCTTCTCTATGCTGTCACGGATCCGGAATCCGGCCATGTACCCAATTTTGGGCCTAACGACGGTGCTCTGATGCTGCCATTGAGTTCTTTACCCATCCAGGATTTTCGCCCGACTGTCCAGGCAGCCTTTGCGCTTCTCAACAACCGGCGTGCCTATCCGCCGGGCCCATGGGATGAGCTTGTTTTGTGGTTAGGTGCTGGCAACATTCTCTCAGCCGAGGAAGACCCGGTTGTGGAGGCGAGGGATTTCCCTTCAACCCGTAAAGTCTTCCCTCAGGCAGGGTTGTATCTGCTGGGCGGAAGTGAATCGCGGGCATTCTTGCGCTGTGCTAACTTTACCGGACGCCCGGGCCATTCCGATCAACTGCACCTTGACCTTTGGTGGAACGGTGAACCACTGGCTGTCGATGCCGGCACATACCTGTACAATGCGCCTGCACCCTGGCAGAACAGCCTGGTGTGTGCGGCTGTGCACAATACCCTGACACTCAACAACCAGGACCCAATGCGAAGGGCAGGCCGGTTCCTGCTGCTCGATTGGGCACAGGGAGAGTACCTGGGTGGGTGGGTTTCTCCCGATGGCCGTTTTGAACTCTGCACGGCCCAGCATGATGGATACCGGAGATTCGGCCAGTTTCACCGCCGAAGTGTTCTGCGAATAGACAAGCGAAGGTGGCTGGTACTGGATGATGTGTTCCGTGCTGCAGGGCAAAAACCAGGCCGGGCGGGAATGAATGCGGACCATGTGGTAGTCAGGCTGTCATGGCTGCTGCCGGATTTACCACTGACCAGAGGGAATACAGCGAAACGAAGAACGCCTGACGCAGGGTTATCTGATACACATGAGCTTCGGCTTGATACTTCCGATGGCCTGGTACGGTTGGATTTGCAGGGAGCCGGCCTTACACTGTCCCACTACAGGGCCGGGGAACTGCTTTCCGGGCCCGATCTGGCAGGGGCGCAGCCTTTCTGGGGATGGATCTCGCCCGCATATGGTGAAAAACACCCTGCCCATCTGGTAATCGCTCAATGCAAAACCGATACACCCGTAAGGTTGATAAGTACCTGGACGCTGGGTGACGCCCCCCTGCCCGAAACGGAATTAACCTGGAGAGCACCCAACGAACCTGGTTGTGTGCTGCAGTCACTGCGCTGTAGAGAGATGGTCTGGCAGCCGGAAACCGTGAAGGAAAAGGGAGACCGATGAGCCTGTTCCCGAAGGGTATCCCGGTTGGCAAACGTTTCCTGGACCTGGTATTGACGATTCCGGGATTGATCCTGTTCAGCCCGGTAATCGGGATGCTTGCGCTTCTGATTCGGATCCGGATGGGTGCGCCGGTGATTTTTACCCAGCGAAGGCCGGGTTATCTATCCCGTCCGTTCAACATGTACAAGTTTCGTACGATGGATGAACGCCATGATGAGCAGGGCAGGCTGCTTCCGGATGGGGAGCGCCTCACCGGTTTGGGCAGGTTCATGCGGGCAAATAGCCTTGATGAGCTGCCGGAACTGCTGAATGTGCTGCGAGGTGAGATGAGTCTGGTTGGCCCGCGCCCGCTTTTGATGCGTTATCTGGAACGGTATACACCGGAACAGGCGCGCCGCCATGATGTTCTTCCAGGGATAACAGGGTGGGCACAGGTGAACGGCCGCAATGCGCTTACCTGGGAGGATAAATTCAGACTCGATTTATGGTATGTTGACCATTGGACTCTGTTGCTGGATATAAAAATACTGTTTCTCACGTTGTGGAAAGTGATCCGCCGAGAGGGGATCAGCCAGCCTGGTTTTGCCACCGCACCAGAGTTTATGGGCACGGATGCTGAGGGGGATTCGGAAGGATAGTGTGCAGTGTGCGCGACAGGGGCTGGTTCCACTGGCTGCAAAGATGGTAAGGGGGCTTCGGATACGATTGGTCCTGTTGATTGGATGATGCGATAGAACCCGCCCGTACGGGTGCCTGCA
>JAFGNH010000177.1 GCA_016927115.1 Anaerolineales bacterium
GGCGGAGGGAGAGGGATTCGAACCCCCGGTGGGTTGCCCCACAGCGGTTTTCAAGACCGCCGCCTTCGTCCACTCGGCCATCCCTCCAGAAGGAACTTCCCTTTCCAAGCGAACGAAATTCTACCATGCCGCAGTAAGCCTGTCAAAGTTATAAGCTGACATGACTGCCGTGTGTTACCGGGCGCTTCCGGGTGTTTACCGGGTGTTGATCCAGCGCTGATACATTCCCAACCGGCCGTTTTCACCGTCACTGTAGAACGTCCCAACAACCTGCAAGCCGGCAGCTTCAGCGAGTTTACCCAGCTCCTCTTCAGTAAAATGGTGCACATAACGAATTCCACTGCCGCCACGGCGCCAATCCAGCAGGTAATCACCAGGATCAACATCCTCATCTGCGATATTAATAACAGACCAGGGCAGGATTCGTTTTTTCAAGCGGGGTGATGCCAGAAAGTTCCATACCGAGACGGTCATTCCGGCCTGATCCGCCATTAAACTGGCTGCCTGTTGTACAACGCGCAGACGCTCCTCCATCCCTGGAATATGGTGCAGGGCGGCGAAGCAGAATACCTGCTCAAAACCTGCCTGCACTTCCACTGACCATTCCGGATTGCATAAATCAGCTGCAATGAAGTGCGCTTCAGGGTGCGTTTGTGTACTGCGAGCGATGGTTATCAACTCTTCGGAGAAATCAATACCGAGGTAGGAGCCTTTGTGGCCGCGGCCTGCCAGGCTTCGGACAACAGACCCATTACCGCATCCGAGATCGAGAATGGAAGCGGTCCGGCTGACTCCTTCCAGAACAGTATTTACTCCAGGCTGGATTCGCTGACGGGTGGCAGAAAAATCCTGCGCAAACCGGGCATAGAATTGGCTATTGAGCTGATGGATTTGCGTCTTAATCATGGTTCGCATGGTAGTATTATACGTTGTATGGACAGAGAAAAGTCTTGGTTTGAAGCACGAATATATACTGCTGATCAGCTTACTCAGGCGCGCGCTATTCTTGCGGATGTCCGGGCTGGTGCGGCTGTGGATGACGCTGTGCGTTTGCACCCGGATCCGGCCGGGGGGTATATCGGCAAGCATATTCTCGTCGCAATGTACCGGCAGATGGTTGAGCAGGGTGAGCTGGCAGAGGATACAGGCCTGCTTCGAAAAATCAGGATGAAACCCGGACGCACACTTTCCGGAGTCACCACAGTAACAGTCCTGACAGCGCCAGGGAGCTGCCCGGGCGAATGCATATTCTGTCCGCAGGAAGAGGCGATGCCAAAGTCGTACCTTCCTGATGAACCGGGCGCGATGCGGGCTGTTTACCACCAGTTTGACCCCTACGACCAGACGATGGCAAGGATTGAAGCGCTGCAGGCGATAGGCCATCCGACCGATAAAATTGAGCTGCTCGTCCTGGGCGGGACATGGAGCACATATCCGAACCCTTATCAGGAGTGGTTCATAAAGCGCTGCCTGGATGCAATGAATGGCTTTGACGCCGGTTCACTGGAAGAAGCGCAGCTGGCAAATGAACTGGCAGAGCACAGAAATGTGGGCCTGGTACTGGAAACCAGGCCTGATTCAATCGATCGGGATGAGGTCAGGAGACTTCGTTGGTTGGGGGCAACCAAGATTCAGATGGGCGCACAGAGTCTTGATGATCATATTCTGGTCTTGAATAAACGCGGGCATGATGTGCAGGCCACTCGCATTGCTGTTCGGATGTTGCGCGCAGCGGGCTTTAAAATAATGCTGCATTGGATGCCGAATTTACTCGGAGCAACTCTCGAATCCGATGCGGCAGATTTTCTGCATTTATGGTCTGATGAGGAAATCCGGCCGGATGAATTGAAGATTTATCCCTGCCAGCTGCTGCGAAACACGGAGCTGTATGAGATATGGCAGCAGGGGGGATACACGCCTTATACAATGGAGGAGTTGATCGATCTGATAGTTTCCCTGAAACCTTCAATTCCGCGTTATTGTAGGGTGAATCGTATCGTACGGGATATCCCTTCCGATAACGTTGTGGCCGGAAACAAACGAACCAGCCTGCGCCAGGATATCCAGCGGAAACTTACCGAACACGGACAGGCGTGCAGCTGCATCCGCTGCCGCGAGGTACGGAAAGCGAAGGTCGATCCCGCTGCACTTGTTTTCGACGAGCTGGTATATACCGCCGGGGGTGCAGAGGAGCATTTTATGTCCGTTGTCACGCCCGGGGATCAGCTGGCTGGTTACCTGCGTTTGTCGCTGCCCGGGGAATACTCACCTGATCTGCAGATTGAGGATCTGGATGGCGCTGCGCTTATCCGTGAGGTCCATGTGTATGGGCAATCGCTGCAGGTGGGGGCGGAACTGGAAGGTGCTGCACAGCATATAGGGCTGGGAACAGATCTGGTGGCGAAGGCTGAGAAGCTTGCCCGTGATCGGGGCTATCGTAAAATGGCGGTCATCTCTGCACTTGGCACACGTGGCTATTACCGTAAGCTGGGCTATTCAAATGGGGCACTGTACATGGTCAAGGTACTGGACTGAACACAGCCGTATCAGCCTGCAATGATTCTACCGGTACATTACATCTCCGCTGCTAACTCCTCTAAATACGGGCATTTTGATCCAATTAAATAAATATTCTCTCCCAGCCGGAGGCTGTTAAAAGTGAATACAGCCGGTTGACTTCAACATCTACTATCTGAATCAGGTGGCCGGGACAGCTGCAGTCAGATGCCCCGAATCGTGGGGGGAAACAAGTCCCGAGCCTGGTGACTGCTGATGCCCATTTGCATTCCGATTGTGAGAGATCCCGTGTATAGAAAATGGTTTGCACAGAAGTATGCTGCAGCAGGTAATCAATATGCCAGTGAATTTTTTTCTCCTTACCCGGTCGTAAATGGCGCTTAAGCCGGGCGCGCAAACCACCCGGCCCCTTTGCGCTGCCAATATATGCATACAGGCCGGCTGTGAGGAAATACTCCCCGAGCGCTCCAACTCTTATCAGGCTGGGCGACTCCAGCGAAAGAAGCAGCACATACAGGCCGGGATCAGGATTGAACACGAGTGTTTCTGTGGACATGAATCTTCAGGGTGTACCTGTCAGGATGAGCCTGATCGAACGGGGACAGCGATCCAACCTTCAAGCACATCTCCAGCCGGAGTAAATAAGGGTCTGGCACCAAGTAGTAGAAGGCCCTGTGGGTTCCTTTGTATAATCGCTTCACCCACCGGAAGCAGCACAGCCGCCTGCAGCTCATCATGGGTAAAACCTTCAGGAAGGGAGTAACCGGAAACTCGCTGAAGATCGCTGCGCCACCGCTGGAGCTGGTCCCCTTTTGCCCTGGATTTTCCAGGGAGCGGATCCAGTCCCAATGTGCGCCATGCAGCGGTTGGGAATGCTTCTACAAGAAAACGCTTGTTTTTTTGTGAGGCCCATTTCGGAGTGAGCAGGTTCCAGCCATACTGTTGTCGGAAGGTTTGGAACAGGGTTACAGAGAATATGGTGAAGTCCGTATACGATGCTGGTTTAACATGGCCGACAACGCCTGTCTTTCCAGGTGTGTTCAGTACGCGTTCAGCGATGCGCATATACTTCAGCCCTGAAGCCGGGTCTTTCCAACCCTGAGGGCCATCAATAAGAAGGACCGAGATATCATATTCGGTACAGAAGTCAAACAGCGCTGCTGCCAGCTGAAGGATTGAGGGTGGATCGTAAAGTCCAAGTTGATCAGGCTTGAGGAATACAGGCGTCCGGCTGCCTGATTCCAGATAAGCGAACCCGAAATCTGTATACCGCTTGACCGCCAGATCTATCGATAAGATATTCATTAAACTCCCGTTTCAGGTTCAGTGTAAAGGAGGGCGGGCAGCATGTCAAACCATCATGCTGTTTTGGAATACCGGGGATATGGATATATCCGCACCCATGGAGCAGATTATCTTCCTTAGTCCGGTTTTTGGGATGTTAATAATGATACGGTGGGTGTACACCAATCAGGATGTGGCAGAGCTGGTGACGGCTTCAAACAGGCTCTTGACCATGGCTTTGAGATCCTGCTCTGTGAGGTCTGGACTTTCCAGGCTGAAAGTCAGACTTGAAAGATTGCCCGGCCTGCTGGCTGCGTTTGCCGTGATCGCTGCATTACCGTCCTCTTTTTTTGCCAGGACAATCCATCCCAGCGGGCGTCTCTTCCAGATACTGAAACCGGCATCCTGGAAGGCCTGATCCGCAGCCTGATAAGCCTGGTCTGCATCGAAGTGAGATAATTCACGGGTTTCCTGTACTGCCGCCATACGCACCTCTGTAAGGTATAAGTGTGTGCCCATCCGTTGTAACGTGTTTTTCAAATGAAGTACAGCACGGATTATACCCTGACAAGAGTGGTACGTGGATAACAGTCGTATATAGAAGCAGGTTGAGGGGAAGAAGCCCGTTTTTCAGTCAACAAAGCCAATATCACCCTTTAAAGTGCATAATCCCCTGTTTTATTTCAGTAATAATGAAAAATCGCCAGGATAGTTAAGTGACACTTGACGATGGGTCAATATTGCTTTACACTTTAAGCACCATGAGCGTATCCCGGAGCACATTGCTCAGTGGCTGTGGTATCAGGCAGCGGTAGATGGTCAGGGTGGCATCCGCAGGATCTGAGCAGTACCTGGCGATACAAGATGACTGTATGGTCCGGACTGTTTTTATAAGTGTAACCATCGAGCATAGCAGGGATTGTTATCCAATTATTGGAAACTGTAAGCAAAAATGGTCAACATAATCGACAAAAACTCATGCGCAGCCAGTATCCCGGATGGAGTAGAACGGGGAATTGACTGCGCGTTTATAGTTAAGTATTTCTTGGGCACATGGAACAGCTGATCATAGACGCACATGCCCATTTCAAACAAGCTTGATCTGCAATCAAACTCTGGACGAGATTAAGAGGAAAGGAGGTACCTGCCTCCGAAAAAAAAATTACCAATTGCCAGAAAGACACTCGTAAAAATAATTAAGGAGGATCTTGATGACTAGCAAGTTTAGAGTAATGTTCTTTATGGTTTTGATTGCTTCTTTGGTTCTATCTGCGTGCGGGGCGGGCGCAGCAGATGAAGTGGCGGCATTGCAGGCGCAGCTTGAGGAAGCAAAGGCAGCAGCCGAACAGGCGGGGCTGTCGGCGGAAGATCTCGCAGCAGCTCAGTCTGAGCTGGAAGCGATTGCAGCTGAACTCGCTGATGCTGAATCAGAACTGAATGAAACTGAATTCGTCACCTGGTTCCAGTATGATGAGACCAACGAAGATGAAGCCAGTGATGAACGCGCCGGAAATGCCTATCTGAGAGCAACCATCCCTGCGTTCAATGAAGCTTTTGATGGCCAGTATACCTGGGTAAACCGCCCCAAGGCATGGGACACGATGTTCCAGGAGCTTGTGGCTGCCCATATTGCCGGCAATAAAGTCCCCGACATCACCGAAATGAACAGCCAGACCATGCGTATCCTTGAGCAGAATGGTGTAATGATGGACCTGCGCCCCTGGGCAGAGCAGCAGGACTGGTTCGCCAGCCTTGATCCGGGCGCACTGGAAACATGCACCGCCCTGGATGGCAGCCTGATTTGTATCCCGCTTGCTCTTCGACCGCACCTGGTTTATGTCTGGGCTGACCACTATCCGGATGGATTCCCGGATACTACGGATGAATTTATGACCGAAGCCGAGAGACTGAAGGCTGAAGGCGTATACGCCTGGACATACTTCGGTTCAACCGCTAATGGCGGCAACGGCGCAACCCGGATGGTATGGTCACTCGTCTCTTCCTTCGGCGGCACCTACAGTGACGCGGATGGTAACATGTACCTGACATCACCGGAGACGATAGCAGCGGTTGAATTTCTACGTGAGACCGTGGTCAATGGATACAACCCGGAGACAGTTTTCGCTGGCGGTTTCATTGAGGAAGATTCATTCAAAGACGCCTCCGCAGCTGCCATTCCTACCGGTCTGTTCGGCTACCGCTACATCAATCCACTGACTGCTCCTAATGGAGCGGAATATGACTCCATGATAGATGCAATCGACGCCGGCGACGTGGTCCTCGATCATATGTTCGCTCCTGAGGGCCAGACCCCAGGCTGTGGTAATGATGTCCAGGGTGTTGGTGTCCCGAAGGGTGCCGAGAATCTTGATGCTGCCTACGATTTCATCAACTGGATCATGGAGCCCGCGCAGAACGTTCCGTTCGTTCTCGACGTTGGTGCCGGCTTCCCGGCTAACCGTGATATGCTGGAAGCACCGGAATTCCAGACTACATTCTACCAGCAGGCAGCTACGGCTCTTGAAGGCAGTGTTTGCACCCCATGGTACACAACCCTTGAGCGCACCGATGAAGCTCTGGAGTTGATCATGAATGCTGTATATAAAGTGATCAAGGAAGACCAGACTGCTGATATCGCGACCGTTCTTGGTGAGGCGGAAGCGGAATACAACGCAGCTGAAGAGTAAACAGCGGGTATTTCGTTCCCCTGAGTTGTAGATAATAAAATATGAGGTGACATGGATAGCACCTTCCCTGTCACCTCACTTGAATTATTATTATGGCATCTTGTTCTTACTTGCTGCTGGATCTACAAAATCATGAGGATGACTTATGAATAAAGCTGTCCGAGCAGGAAAATCTCAGTCCAGGATTAAAAAAAACCTTCCATTCTGGCTCATTCTACCCACAGCGATTATTCTGCTGATTGTCCAGTTCTACCCCGCTTTTTATACCGCATGGTTGAGTTTTCAGGACCGAACCCCGGATGGATGGGAGTATGTAGGTACAGATAACTTCAGGCTCCTGTTTACAAGGGGATTGTTTGCGGAGAGCATCGGCCATACCATTATCTTCCTTGTGGGTTATGTGGTATTGACACTATCTCTGGGATTTGGGATTGCCATGCTGTTGAAGCAGAATGTGCGCCTGTCCGGGGTTTATATCACACTTCTGTTTATCCCCTGGATCATTGCGGATATCATAGCCGGCCTTGTGTTCCGGCTGCTGGTGCTGCCTGAATACGGTCTGTTTACAGGGATCCTGCAGGATCCGACGCTGTTTCCACCGGATGGGATATCAGTGCTTACAGATCCGCGTATGCCTGCGTTAATCGGTGATTTCCCCTTCCCACCAGCCAATGCAATGATCTATCTGATCCTGGCTGCAAGCTGGCGGGCACTGCCGTTTGTCACAATCCTGATCCTGGCCGCACTGCAAACGGTACCGAAAGAAGTGGTCGAAAGCGCCCGCATCGATGGTGCCAGTGGTATCCAGCTTACCCGGTTTATCACCATCCCGCTGATCCTCCCAACCATGGTTGTTGTGCTTTTCAACCTGATGCTGGGAGGTATGAACGGAGTCGGCATGGTTTTCAGCCTTACCTCCGGGGGGCCCGGCACAACGACCTATCTGCTCAGCTATCTGCTTTATGTACTGGGCTGGCAGCGTCTTGAGTTTGGCCAGGCTTCTGCTCTTGCGATTCTGATTGCAATTGTGAACTGGATCCTGATTATGGGTGTTTTACGTATCACCCGCGTCGATGAAAGGAGCGTGTAGCGTGTCGGAACTCCCTGCATGGTCCCGTAAAAAACGAACTAACACCCTGGTTAATCTGGCCCTGATAATTATTGTACTGGTGGCGATGATTCCGATTGCCACCACGATCCTGATTTCTTTCAAGCAGCAGGCGGATATCACCCGGAAACCACCGATAATATTCCCTTGTGACACAGAGACCAGCGCGTTTGAATTGAATGCCTGCCGCTGGGCTGTTGAGGGCTACGAACGGGTTCTGGGATTTGAAGTTACGGATGAGGCTGCGCTTGGTTTTAAACTGATGGGGAATATGATACGGATCTATATTCCCAACACTATTCTGTATGCATCTGTCTCCGCTCTCCTGGTTAGTCTGATTGCCGGCTTGTCGGGATACGCATTTTCACGCTATCGATTCCGCGGCCACCGTGCGTTGATGGTTGCAATCTATGCCATCACCGGAGTTCCCATTCTCACCAACCTGCTCGCTATCTATCAGATGGGAATCAATCTTCGTAAGGCACTTCCGATCTGGGATGAACGTCTCTACCTTATATTTATCTATCTGGGCTTCTTCCTGCCCATCAGTGTCTGGATCATGAAGGGTTTTATTGATGCGATCCCTGTGGAGCTGGAAGAAGCTGCGTTGATTGAAGGATGCAACCCACTGGGCGCATTGTTCCGGGTTACCGTGCCGCTGGCCATGCCGGGGATGGTGTCGGTGTTCCTGATGACCTTCGTAAACGTCTGGAACGAGTTTATTGTTGCCTATCTGCTCGTACCGGAGAACAAGTTCAAACCGGCGCTGTTTGGCCTCTATGATTTTCTGAGTCAGAACATCATTAATCTGCAGGTCCTTGCAGCGGCCTGTATCATCATAGCTGCTCCGATGGTTGTGTTGTTCCTCTTCACCCGCAAAACCTTCTTCAAGGCTATGGTTGAAGGGGCGGTTAAAGGATAATGGAAAGTTTCCCCTCGCCGGGAACGCTTCTGTTTTCAACCGCAACGCCCAACCCAAACGGAGCTGCGGAGAGCGAGCTGTATCTTTTCAAAGGGAATGCAGCTGCTGCTCCTGTGTCTACTATTGAAAAAGAACCGGGGGTGGCTTTCCCGCCACCACCCGGCTTTTCAGAAAAACAGATTTTCACACTCCTGATTGTTCATTTTAACGATTTGCATGGCCGTTTGATCCGCTTCACACCGGATGGGGATCAATTAATTTTTTCACGTCTGGCCTGGCAGCTTTCCTCTTCTCGAGAACAGTGCCGGGATTTGCCCGACAGGGCTGTTCTGGCGCTGTCTGCCGGGGATGACTGTGGTGGCGCTGTGTTTGACGAACTGCTGGTGACCAGTAATGGCGAAAAAGCGGCACATCCATACTATCGCCTTTATTCCAGGCTGGGTGTGGACGCAGCCTGCATCGGGAATCATGATTTTGACCATGGTGTGGATTTTCTATCCGCGGCGATTCGACGTGAAGCACGCTTTCCACTGCTGGCAGCGAATTTAAAGGCACCTCCCGGGATTCAGGATACGATACCGCCGGCAGCTCTTCTGGTTGTTAAAGGTATTCGCGTCGGGTTGATTGGATTAATCACCAGGGCAGAGACCCGGCTGCCCCCGGATAGAGGAACAATCGTGGACCCGCGGCCGGTTGCAGGAGCCCTGGTGAAGGTTTTAAGGCCTCTGTGTGATGTGCTGGTGATTATCAGTCATCTTGGTTACTGTATGGAAACCAGTCGTGTCCCCATGGCTGACAGCGGTGATGTTTTACTCGCTCGAAGCCTGCCTCCGGGAAGTGTGGACCTGATAGTGGGAGGGCATTCCCACAGCACACTCAACCAGGACAGCCTGCAATCGCAGAACGTTATTAACGGCATCCCGATTGTCCAGGCTGGTTCAGACGGCGAATTTGTGGGTCTGGTGGAGCTTCAGCTTTCGAAGTACCAGGTATCGCTGCGAAGTGCCAGGCTCATCCCTACTAAAAGTCTGGCTGTGAACGAGGACTTCGAAACCAGGGAAGTACAACCGTTGAAAAAGTGGGCACATGATCTGCTTTCAAAAAAAGTCGGGATCGTGGAGGCTGATGAGGATCTCAGTACGGAAACAGTTCGCGCCGGCTTCGCATCAGGTGAACTTGCGCTGGCAAATTATTTCACGGATGCACTGGCGGCCCGTACGGCTGCCCAGGGCCAACCGGTTGATTTTGCTATGATTGATGCATCATCGATTCAACAGGGCTTTCTGGAGACGGCAAAGCTTTCGTACGGTGACTGTTTTGAGATGATGCCGTATGCGGATACCGTCCGGATCTACGAGTTGACAGGTGTACAGCTGCTGGAGCTGCTTTCTGAGAATGCACTCCGGCTGAATCTACCTGAAGAAGAGCGTGAAGAACGCGGCTTCCTGCAATTCAGCAGCCATGTTCGCTATACGATAAAGTCCGGCAGGGTACGCGGGCAGTCGAAGGTTCTCGAAGCCACGATTAATGGGATCCCGCTTGAAGAGCAGCTGGATCGGGTATTCAAGATTGCCACGACATGCTTTGTGCGCACATTGAGTATGGTCTGGGAATCCAGCCTTGAGGGAACCTTACGGGCGCAGCTGCTGCAGCTGCAAGAGTTCCCCTTCCGTGAAACTGATTTGCCGCTGCGAAGGGAAATTACAACGTATATCCGGGAGCATGGTGGGATCACTGCTGCAGGGGGGGCTGTCAGAGACGGCCGGCTGCGGATTGTCTATCCATAATTCAGGCAGGGAAAAAATGGGAACAATACTGATTAAGAATGGGGCCATTGTTACGGTAAATGATCAACAGCAAGTTTTCTCAAAAGGTTATGTATTCATTGAACAAGACCGTATCGCTGCGGTAGGCCCCGGTCAGCCGCCTGCACCATACAGCAATGCTGATACTGTTTTGGATGCCTCGTTAATGGCAGTGATGCCCGGCATGGTCAATGGACACACACATCTTTTTCAGACCTTCCTGCGGGGATTGGCCGATGACAAACCACTGCTGGACTGGCTGAAAACAGCAATCTGGCCCGTGGCGAAGGCGATGACAAAAGAGGATGCTTACGTGGCAGCCCTCCTGGGTCTGATTGAGAACATTCGTGGTGGAGCCACCACAGTAGTCGATCATCAGTACATCCATACAGAGACCTCGAACGATGATGGGATCTGCAGGGCGGCCGATGAGGTCGGGCTGCGCTTCAAGCTTGCTCGCGGCTGGGCAGATCAGGATTATCATCCCAGTTTGATGGAAACGCCTGATCGGATCATCTCCGAAACAACCCGTCTGTACGAAACCTGGCAGCTACAAGGCAATGGCCGAACACGGGTGGAGTTTGGCCCCCTGATACCCTGGGGATGTACGGATAAGACCATGCTGGAGACCTGGCATCTGAGCCAGGGGTGGGGAGCGGGAACCCATATTCATGTCGCCGAAACACAGGAAGAGATCGACATGAATATAAAAACTCGCGGCAAACGTCATATCGAATGGCTGTCGGAACTCGGCGTTCTCGGGCCGGATTTCCAGCTGGTGCACAGCGTTTGGCTGGAAGACCACGAGATAGACATGATTGCAGAGAAGAATGCGGTAGTGGTGCACTGCCCTGTCAGCAATATGTATCTGGCTTCCGGTGCTGCCCGTATTGCTGAGATGCACCGGCGCGGTATCCGGGTTGCGCTTGCGACCGACGGACCGGGCAGCAACAACAACCAGGATATGTTTGAGGTGTTGAAAGCAACAGCGCTGCTGCAGAAAGTGAGTACGCTCGACGCGATGGCACTGCTGCCTGAAGATGTAATCTGGATGGCCTGCCGCGGTGGGGCAGCTTCCTATGGCCTGCCTGAAAATATCGGCTCACTGGAACCCGGCAGGAAGGCGGACGTGGTCCTGGTAGACCTGAATACTCCGCTGGCCATGCCTGTACACAGGGTTCCTTCGGCACTGGTGTACAATGTCAGCGCGGGCGATGTCGATACAATGATTGTCGATGGTCGAATCCTGATGCAGCACAAGGAGATTCTGGTACTGGATGAACGCGCACTGCTGGACCGTGCAAGAAGGACCTGTGCTGACCTGTTTGGAAGAGCGGGTGTGGTGATTGACTGACAGGGAAGGTGGTAGAAAAACGTTTCCCGCGGCGGCCGGAATCAGGATCCGGTGCCTTCCCGTACTTCGGAGAAAACTAATATCCTGGGAATTCTGTCATATTACACGCCCCGTTTTTCTTCGGGAAGATGATACAGTACAAATCGTCAGGAACAAAGGATAAACGGCCGCCGCTGCTGGATCGGATACAGGCTGGAGGGAAGTGTCTATGGACTTAAAGGGGAAAACAGCGCTGGTTACAGGTGGAGCTGTAAGGGTAGGGAAGGCTGTTACCCTGGCTTTTGCCCGTGAGGGTTGCAATGTTGTTGTTAATTACCGCAGTTCAACAGATGCGGCGGAAAAGACCTGCAGGGAAGCCCGCGATCTGGGTGTTGATGCGCTGGCTGTACAGGCAGATGTGGGCAACCACGAAGATGTAAAACATATGGTTGCGCAAGCGGTTGACCAGTTTGGCGGGATTGAAATCCTGGTCAACAGTGCTTCACTCTGGCTGGCCACACCGTTTCCGATGGAAGATCTGAGTGATTGGCATAAGGTAACGAATATCCTGATCAACGGATCGTTCTACTGCGCGAACGAGGTGGCACCGCTGATGTTGGCTGCAGGTGAAGGTGCAATGATCAACATTATTGACCTTGCAGCATTTGAACCCTGGAAGAACTTTATTGCGCACAGTGTGGGTAAAACTGCTCTGCTGGCCTTGAGTCGTCAGCTGGCCCTCGAACTGGCTCCCACGGTACGGGTTAATGCAGTAGCGCCGGGCCCGGTGCTGCCGCCGCCGGATTATGATGAGAAAAAGGTGGCACGAACGGCAAAACGCACCTTGATGAACCGCTGGGGCACGGCAGAGGATGTGGCTGAGGCTGTGATCTATTTTGCCCGGGCGGATTATGTTACCGGGGAAGTTCTCAGGGTGGATGGCGGCGAACACTTTGGGCACCGCAAACCGGAGTTCGGATGATCGAAGCACTGCTTGGATTGGATATCGGCACAACCTCCACCAAAGCGGTTCTTTTTGACCTGGATGGAAAGGAGCTTGCCCGCGCGGCTTCAGCCCCCTATACCAATCATACGCCCCGGCCTGGTTGGGTTGAGCAGGATCCTGAGGAGATTTGGGGCGCTGTTCTGACTGTTCTGCAGGAGGCCCTTGTATCTGCCGGTACGGGCGTTCATGTTCACGGACTTTGTATGGCTGCACAGAGCGGATCGCTGCAGCCGGCGGATAAGCAGGGCGCTCCTGTCTACTCCCTGATTACATGGATGGATGGCCGGACAGAAGCGCTGGTACACCGCTGGCGGGCAGAAGGTGTACAGGAGTGGGTCAAACCACAAAGTGGCTGGACGCTATATCCGGGGTTGTGCCTGCCAACGATTGCCTGGATCCGAGAACAGGATCCGGATTTGTTTGCCAAAGCACAGCATTATTTTTCCGTCAACGATTTTATTGCTTTCCGGCTCACCGGGCAGCGGGTGACCAATCCATCCAATGCGGGCGGTATGCAGTTGGTGGATGTCCATACAGCATCCTGGGGAGAGGCACTCTGCAATCTGGCAGGGATAAAGCAATCACAGTTGTCTTATCTAAACCCTTCCGGCGCTGTAATCGGCCCTGTCAAACCTGAAATCTGCCGGGCTGTAGGATTGTCGGAAGATGCAATGTTAATCAATGGCGGCCACGACCAGGGTTGTACCGCACTTGGCATGGGAATTATCAATCCGGGTATGCTGCTGCTAGCCTGTGGTACCGCATGGGTTTTTACAGGCGTGGTCCTTTCGCCGGACCGGGCGCGCATACCGGATACGCTGGATATCAATTTCCACGTCCTTCCCGACCGTTGGACGATTTCACAATCTCTGGGAGGCCTTGGTGTTTCGCTGGAATGGTGGCTGAAACAGGCCTGGGAGGGGGAGCGTTCTGTCCGGTATCGAGCGCTGGATATGGAAATGGCTTCTGCAGAGCCAAACGACCGTCTGTATTTCGTACCACTTACCGGTGGACATGATGATCCGTCTACATCCCGCGCCGGCGGATTCCTTGGGCTGCAGTTGAGTCACAATCGAGCCGCAATGGCAAGGGCGATTATGGAAAGCGCCGGATACGAGTTGGCCTGGGCGCTGGAGGCTGTTGTGGATGCAGGTATGCCGGTGGACAGCCTGTCGATGGTTGGGGGGGCTGCGAGCAGCCCCTACTGGCCGGGGATCCTGACGAATATCACCGGCGTTCCGATTGAAAAACCGGTATTCGAAATCTGGCCTGCGCTTGGTGCCGCCGTGCTTGCCGGATCAGGCCTGGGATTATATCCGGATATAGAACATGCACTGACGCTGTTCCGTAAAGAAACCGAAAAAGTCAATCCGGAGAGAGCATTGTTATCTTTCTATGCTGGTGCTTCTGCAGGTTATCGGGAAGCCTGCCTGCGAGCAAGAGGGCAATCGGAAGGAACCTGACCTGCAGGATATGGGTTGGCAAAAAGGGGGCAGCTTGAATAAGAGAAAAGCCTGTTGGTTCAGGCAGAAGGAAGGTAGTTCATGAAAAAACCTGTTGTAGCAGTAGCAATCGGGAAGGAACATTATCCGCGAATGTTCAGCCAGCAGGCGTGGGATACACTCGAATCCTTTGCTGAGGTGATTCACCACCCGGCGCAGGAACCTGCAGAGAAGGATGAGCTTATTCACCTTCTGAAGGATGCGGACGCGGTGATCACCAGCTGGGGTGTGGCGCAGCTCGACGCGGAAGTTCTGGAGGCAGCGCCAAAACTGAAAGCCATGGCTCATATGGGCAGCAGCGTGAAGCGCTTTGTGTCCGACGCGTTCTGGGAGCGTGGGCTGCATCTGACCAGCGCAGGTATTGCCCTTGCTCAAACTGTGGCGGAGACTTCTGTGGGTATGATGCTGGTTGGTATGAAGCGGATCTGGCCGTTAGGGCAGCATGTTCGTGATGGTGGTTGGCGCGATTCTCCTGTCTGGGAAAGGTGGATATCACGTGAGTTGTTCCGGAAGAGGGTCGGAATTATCGGTGCCAGTAATGTCGGCCGGCATGTGATCAAACTTTTGGAACCATACGAGACGACGGTTCTGCTCTACGATCCTTATGTCAGTGAGAAGGAAGCCGCTGAGCTGGGTGTGGTCAAGATGGAGTTGGATGAACTGCTGATGGAGGCTGATGTCGTTTCACTGCATGCTCCTTCCACCCCCGCAACGTACCGGATGCTGAGTGCTGAGCGATTGGCGTTAATGAAGGATAATGCCCTGATTGTCAACACAGCCCGCGGGACTCTGATTGATGAGCAGGCACTGATAAAAGAACTTCGCAAGGACCGCTTTTTTGCTTTCCTGGACGTGACGGATCCGGAGCCACCGGCTCCAGACAGCCCCTTGCGGACCTTGCCCAATGTGGTGGTTACACCGCATATTGCCGGGTGTATTGAAAACTGCAACCAGCTGGGTGAGCTGGCGGTGGAAGAAATGCGCCGTTTCTTTGCCGGAGAACCGGCTGTGTATCAGATTACCAAAGAGATACTGGAAAGGATTGCCTGATGACAGTACGACGTTTGAATCATATTTTTCGCCCGGATGGGCGGGCTCTGATTGTTGCGTTTGATCATGGGATGCTGGATGGACCAGCCAAAGGTATGGAACAGCCCGGTAAAACGCTGGAAAAAATCGTGGCTGGAGGAGCAGATGCGATCCTGACCACGTATGGTACGGCCACCCGCTTTGCACGTGAAATTGCCTCACTCGGGTTAATCCTGCGGATCGATGGCGGCGGCACCAAACTCGGGGAGATGGGGCCGGGTTCGCAGTTTTATATGATCGAGGATGCACTGCGGCTTGGTGCTGATGCAGTTGCTGTGTCCGCTTTTCCTGGAGCCCCCAATGAGGAAGAGTCACTTGCCACACTTGCCAGTGTGGTGGGTGATGCTCATAGTTGGGGCATCCCGGTTATGGGCGAAATGGTGCCGGGTGGGTTTGACAGCCCGGATCATATGCGCACGGCGGAGAGTATTGCGATTGCTGCCCGGGTGGGCGCGGAATTGGGCTCTGATTGGGTGAAGATACCCTATGCAGAAGGGTTTGAGTGGGTAACATCGACATGCTATGTGCCGGTAGTGATCCTGGGTGGTGCCAAAAAGGGAAGCGAGCGGGAGATGCTGGAAAAGATCCGCACAGCCCTGGATGTGGGTGCCCGGGGTGTGGCGATTGGACGCAATATCTTCCAGGCTGACAACCCTCAGGCTATGACCGCTGCAGTTGCAGCTTTGATCCATGACGATGTCTCCATTGATGCTGCAATGGAGATCCTGCAGGCAGGTTAATACTCATATCAGAAAAGCCTGAGATATGGCAGGGTCATGTATTTCCAATAGCGGCTGAGTCAACTGGACTCCAGTGAGAAAAAACTTCGAGGATAGAGACATGAAAAGATTTGAAGACAAGGTTGTGATGATAACCGGGGCTGCCAACGGTATCGGCAGAGCATGCGCCCTGCGGTTTGCACAGGAAGGAGCACGTGTGGCCTGCCTGGATATGGCGGCTGAAGCGAATGAGTCTGCAGCGGAAGAATGTCGGAGCGAAGGTGTCGAGGCTCTTGCACTGCTCTGTGATGTAACGAGTAAAGAAAGTGTGCAGGATGCAGTGAATGTTGTACTAAAAGCGTGGGGGCAGGTGAATATTCTGGTCGCGTCAGCAGGTGTGTACACAGGATCTCCGCTAGAGGAGGTGCCGCTGGAGCAGTGGTTGCGAACTGTCAATATTAACCTGACCGGCGTTTTTCTCACCAATCAAGCGGTGGCGCCGCTGTTGATGAAGCAGAAATCCGGCAGCATTATCAATCTTTCCTCGATGGCTGGGAAAACAAGCTTCCCGGCTTCAGCAGAATACTCGGCTTCCAAAAGCGGTGTAATCGGCCTCACACGCTCTGTGGCAATGGAACTTGCCCCGTTTGGTGCGACGGCTAATGCGGTTTGCCCGGGAAACACGCTCACAGATATGGTCCGCGGTGTGGCGGAAAAAGTCGGCAAACTTGACGGCTTAACAGGCGAAGAATGGCTGCAGATGCGTGCCTCTGACTGTCCGATGAACCGCCTGGCTGAACCATGGGAAATTGCCGGCGTAATAGCTTTCCTTGCATCTGACGATTCCCGCTATCTTACAGGGCAGTCTATTGAGGTTGATGGCGGGATGGTCCTTTCCTAGGAATTGGTATACGCGGCGGCGCGATAGGGGCGGGTTCAAAAGAGGATATCGGAGAGCAGGGATCCAGCTGCTTCTAAGGAGAGCTAAACTCGAAATACTACTGGAACCCACCCGGATCAGCTCGGCTCCAATACAGGCAGCATTCTTTCAGATGCGGCTATAGAGATAGCTCGTGTAAAGGATGTGCCGGGGACGGAGCACCGGGGGTTAGAACATAAAGAGCTTCACCGGAGAGGAGAGATCCAACTACTTCTCAGGAGAACTGAATCCGAGGCATCGCTGGAATTCCCCCATACGTTTATGGATCCAGAAAGATGGGTTTAACCCGGCGGGAAATGGATTTCCTGTGTTGGAGGGAGAGCTTTTTGCACTCAGAGAATAATAGGCCAGCACTGCAGACCAGGGCTGCCCGCTTCTTCGGCCTGGGTATTGAGCTGATCAGCCTGATGTTTATCAGTCGGCTGCTGGTGGACACCAGCAACCGTATCTTCTTCCCTTTTATACCGCAGTTTTCCGCTGGTCTGGGCCTGACAATCACTGCGTTCAGCTGGGTGTTGTCAATCCGGGCGCTTGCCGGAATAGCCAGCCCTTTGATCGGCATGCTGGCAGACCGGCATGGTCGGCGCCTGGTCATGTCTGTAATGCTTGTTGTACGCGGGCTCACATTGATAAGCCTGCCCATGTTTCATGGCTGGTGGTGCATCTTTCCAATGGTGCTGCTGAGCCTCACCACTGCAGGGTACATTCCTGTTCTGCGGGCTTATCTCAGTGATATGGTCAGCTCCAACCGTCGTGGCCGTGCACTGGCAGCTGTGGATGCCTCCTTCTCTACTGCCGGCATCGTGGGTTTGCCTGTTGTGGGATGGTTGATCGAAACCTGGAACTGGCAGGTACCGCTTATTGTGATCGGCATTCTTCATCTGGCAGCAGTTCTTGTTGTCAGCCTGCGCTTGCCGAAAACGACGCAGCGGACACAGGATCAGACCATGTTCGCCCAGATGAAAGAGCTGGTAAGGCAGCCGGGGGTGCTTGCATCGATGGGGGTTTCGTCGCTTTTGCTGCTTATTTTCTTCCTGTTTATGATGTTCTGGGCGTTTTTACTTACTGACAGGTTTAATTTCAGCCCGATCCAGGTCGGACTGATGGGAACATGGATCGGGATAGCCGAATTTTCCGGGCTGCTTCTGGCGGGGATATTTATCGACCGGATTGGAAAACGACGCGGCAGCATGATCGGCATGGGCCTGAGTGCAATCCTGTTCCTGATATTCCCTCTGTTTGAGTACTCGCTCCCGGCTGTCCGGATACTGCTGGTTCTGCTTGCTGCAGCGATCGAATTCACAATCACATCTGTGATTCCCCTGTATGCAGAACAGAACACTGAGTTGAGGGCGACTGTGTTCTGCCTGATTATGTTCGGAGACACAATTGGATCGGGTGTCACACCGACCCTGACCACGTATTTATGGACTCACTTCGGACTGACTGCGGTTGTCCTGGTGGGATTTGTTACGAGTATGCTGGCCCTGCTGCTGGTTTGGCGTTATCTCTATGATCAGCGAGCAGGTGGAGGGGCTCGATAGGGGCGGGTTCATAAGAAAAACCCGGAGGGAAAGAATCTGAGCACTTATCAGGAGTTTTGGATTCGAGGGGACAGTGGAACCCGCCTGTGCGGGGCTGAAAATTCAAAAGTCAGTATATAGTGAAAAGGTTACTTCGAATTCTGGTGAACTGTACCTTCCCACTGATAGGCGTCCGGCAGATCAAGCCCGAACCGCTGCAGCGTCCGGGTGACTGTATGGTCGATAAGCTCGTCAAGCGAAGAAGGCCGTGTGTACATTGCAGGGATCGGAGGCATAATAACCGCCCCTATCTCGGCGGCTGCCAGCATCAAGCGCAGATGGCCGATGTGTAATGGCGTTTCTCGCACCATCAGCAGCAGGGGACGGCCCTCTTTCAACTGCACATCAGCAGCCCGTGTGATCAGATTGTCTGCATGGCTGGATGCGATGGAAGACAGCGATTTGATCGAGCAGGGGCTCACGATCATGCCGGCTGACGGGAAGGATCCTGATGCGATAGGTGCGCCGATGTTTTCGTACGCATGGTGTTCGTCTGCAAGAGCAATAACATCCTCAGCCTGCAAGTCCGTCTCTTGTTCGATGGTGGTAAATGCTGGAGGAGAAAGGATCAGGTGTGTCCTGATCGACGTGATGTGCTGCAGCCGCTCCAGCAAACGGATGCCATAGATAACTCCGCTTGCGCCGGTGATTGCAAGTATCAGGTTTGTCTTGTTGGTCATAATTGGGTCCTCGGTATTTGTTGTTATCCTGCTGTGCCATAGCAGAAAGCAGGAGCGTGCGCCTGCTTCCATGTGAGAAAGGGCAGGTAATAAAAAGAGTCCTCAGAGGCTGAATTTATAAGCGATGCCCTTCAATATACTGCCCGGCCCGGCATTGCCTGGTAACACCCGGTATCTCCTCTATAGATAGTCAGGCATAGTCAACCACGCTCAGCTCTTCCAGACACGAACGGGTGGGCACACCATCAGTGTCCCAGCCAATCAGTTTGAAATACTGCTGGATACCCTCTTCCAGATCTGTCTTTTTGATCGTGCGGCCTGCAATCGGACCATCCGGCAAGGGGTACAGCGCCCTGTCGGTGAGATTGTCGTCTGCGTGACTGCCACCTTCCCGAAGGACAAACAGGCGCGCCATGGTGATAATGCGCTGGCCGACAGTATTGATTTCGTCGATGGAGAGATTTTCCCAGCCTGCAGCGGCCTGGAAGGCTTCAAGCAGGTTCTGGTAGCGGTAGGGATAAAAATGGCAGATCACGGAGCTGTCCAGCACAAACTTAAAAGCAACTGCGTAATAATACGCCCGTACTTTTTCGCTTGTAATACCGAACATGGGCAGCGGGGTTTCCAGTCCCATTTCATTCAGCCGGACACAAACATCCGAGCCCTCGAAGTTTGCAAAGTTATCGAACATGTTATGCATATGATCAGCGCCGGTGGGTGAGAGGGCATAACCCATGCCGAGAACGTTTTTCATTCGCGGGTCATGGAGCGGCAGCTCTTGCTTGCGGGCGACAGCTAAAAACTCGCCGGTACCCTGGCCCAGGTGCTCTGCCATACGCGCGCTGCCCAGAGCCATCAAGTCACCCAGCCCTTCCCTCCGGGCAATCAGATGCACAGCTTTGATAAGGTCGTCACCGCTGCCGAATACCGGCAGGAAATTTCCACTGTTGAGGATACCGCGTTCAACACATTCCATTGTGAAAGCAATTGTGGCACCGGTAGAGATCGTATCGAGGCCGTATGCAGCGCACAACTCATTTGCTTTGGATACGGCTACCGGATCAGTTACAGCGGGCAGTGCTCCCAGGGAACCCAGGGATTCGTACTCAGGCCCACCATACTTTCTCTCAATTCTGGGGCTGTCGTGTTCTACAACCAGTTTACAGCGGACAGGGCAGTGGCTGCAGGTATCCCGATCAACAACCATCTTTTCGAAAAACTTTTCATGGGACAGGTTTTCATAACCATCCAGATTACTGACCAGGTAGTTCTTAAGGGCGAGTGCGCCGGATTCGTGATTAGCTCCGAAGGAGCCGGGTGTGCCGTAAGACATTGCCCAGCCCATGGAATCCTTGTATGTGTCTGTAATCCACTTCAGTGTATTTTTGAGGGCAGCCTTATTAGCCAGCCCCACGCTGCTGGTGCCGCGCACTACCACAGCTTTTAGCATTTTGCTGCCCATCACTGCTCCCAGCCCGGAGCGCCCGGCAGCACGGTTGATGTCGTGCATGATGGAAGCAAACAGGACCTGGTTTTCACCACCGGGGCCAATCTGGGCTACCCGGATCCTGTCGTCTTCCAGCTCGTCCTTGAGTTGTTCCTCTACACCGCCTGTATTCCTGCCCCAGAGGTGATCTGCGGGGCGGAGTTCCACGCGGCCGTTGTTGATCCAGAGGTAAACAGGTTGGGGGGCCTGACCGTAAAAAACCACTGCATCAAACCCGGATTTTTTCAGTTCATAACCGAAGAAACCACCAGCTTCAGAAGAAGCCAGGGCTCCGGTGAGAGGTGATTTAGCACCGACGGCATGGCGTCCGGTACCCGGCAGAACTGTTCCGGTGAGCAGGCCAGCGGCAAATACGAGGACATTTTCCGGCCCAAGCGGATCTGCTCCGACCGGCATTTCTGTCAGCAGGTAGTGCAGGATAAAGCCGCGCCCACCTAGCAGGGAGCGATAGAGCGCCGGGTCGGGCTCTTCATGCCAGATTTTTGGTTGAGAAAGATCTACGTGCAGCACCTTGCCTGTGTAGGAAATGCTGCGTTTTTTAAAGGCTTCGGAGTAGTCAACTTGATAATTTATTGTTTCCATGTTTGGGTAGAACCTCCAGCTATCTGAGGAAGAAGCCGCACTCGGTCACCGTCCTCGAGAATCTGTGTGAAATCGGCTGTCTGTTCATTGATTATTGCGATTACAGGTTGTGACAGAATAATGTGATTCTTATCCAGTGTATGCTGTACGTTTTCTCCTTCTGAAAGCGTCAGCACCAGAGAAGTTCCTTCCCGGAAGTACTCGATTGAATCATGCAGATGTGCAGCCAGCAGCCGCTCATCCAATTTCAATAATACCATTGGTCAATACTGTCCTAATTCGCGCACCAGTTTTAGAGCGTGCTCGTAGGTTTTCAGCGTGGTTCCAGGAGGAATGGAGTGGTCGCTGTGATAGATATAGCCGCCACCTTCCATGGCAGCCGGAATTTTTTGCTCTATCTCTTTTTTCAACTCTTCCATATCGTTCTTTTGATACAGGCGGGCGTCGATATTGCCCATCAGTACAAGTTTATCTCCATAAAGATGTTTGAGTTCAAGCACATCCATGCCTGCCTTTACTTCCATCGGCTGCAGGCAATCAATACCGGCATCGATCAGATCAGGGAGCACAGCCGATGGGTTTCCGTCGGTGTGGTAGATCAAATGGGCATCGTATTCATGTGCCAGGTTGGCCAGACGGGCGTGGAAAGGCTGAAGCAGACTCCGATACATGTCAGGCGCAAACAACATGCCCTTGCCGTAGGCGATATCGCCGTATAACCAGAGGGCATCCGGTTTGATGCCCCGCTCCTGCAGCGAGCGCCAGCCATCCTCGATCAGGGTGGTGTGGCTGTTGTACATGTCCTTCAGCCAATCCGGATCGGTGACCAGCATCATAAACTGGTTCTCCGGTCCGACGATATGCCAGGTGCATTCAAAGGGATCGAGCATTGAAAGCACAATGTACTTTCCTGCAGAGCGCATGCTTTCATAGCGCGCCTGCATGATGTCCCATTCGATTCTGCCCGGACCATAAACGAGTTTTTCTTTATAAATTTGCTCCCACGTCTCCCGGCTTTTTACCGCGAAATCAATCAGCCCCGGTGTGGTCTGGGAATCAACAAAAACCTTGTTTGTTGTTCCCCATCCATCCGTCTCAATCCGGGTGTCTTCTTTTTTTTCCAGGATCCTTTTGGGGAGTAAAAAATCCTGTTCAAACCAGAACATGTCGAGATCGAACTGGAAATAATCCTCCGGACGGGTATCTGCTGGGATCCCCTGGTTGTGGAAATCGCGAACAACTTCGGTCCAGAAGGAATCATACATCGGGATACGATCCACCGGCTGGCGGTTCAGCACACGTTTCACCAGTTCTCTTGAATCCATTTACGCTATACCTGCCTTTTTCCGTAAAATATGCACTGCTTCTTCGCATTCAGCCAGAAGCGCTTCTTCATCGAAAATAAGTATTTTTTTGTTCTGCATCAGGAGCCTGCCGCCGCAGATCACGGTATCTACATCCGAACCGTGCGTTCCGAGTACAAGCGCGGAAGTCGGGTCAAGCACAGGCCAGACACGGCTGTGAGAGATATCGACCAGGATCAAGTCCGCATCGCTTCCTTCATGCAGTATTTTGCCTGCCAGGGCCATAGAGAGTGCTTGAGAGGGGGGCAGGATGGTTGGGTCGAGATTGGTGATGCGCGCCAGGGAGACAGCTGCCTTGAGCGTTTCCCAGGTATCCTGTGTATCGTTGCTGGCAGGACCATCGGTCCCCAGGAAAATGGGGATACCAGACTCTGCCATGCGGGCCACAGGTGCAATTCCGGATCCCAGCACCGCGTTGCTGACCGGGCAGTGTATGACAACTGCACCCGATCTGGCGATTTGAGTGATTTCATGGGACTCCAGCCAGACAGCGTGCACGAGCTGTGTACTTTGATCGAGCACACCGATCTGCTCCAGCCATTCAACCGGTCTGAGATTATATTCCTCCAACGAAAGCTGCACTTCGTGGCTGCTTTCAGAAACATGAAAATGGGTGAAGGTTCCCCGTTCCAGCGCCAGCGAGTGGGTTTCCTGGAGCATCTTTTCACTGCAGCGCCACAACGCCAGTGGTCCATTGGAAATACTGATATGGGAATGGCCATTCCAGGTAGTGTA
>JAFGNH010000178.1 GCA_016927115.1 Anaerolineales bacterium
CATGGCCAGAGATGGAAAAGCCTGGGCTTATTCATAAAACGACTTTACTGTCATTTTACTCTGGACAAATAACACAGTTACTGCGAGCTTGCGAAGCAATCTTCAGTTAGCTGTACTGATCTGATGGATTCATTCAAAGCAAGATGCCTCGCTGGATTATACAGAGGGACGGCGATGGGTTCTGAAACGCTTTAAAACAAAGGAGCTGCCCTCAAAGGACAGCCCCTAAACATTTAAAAAGCTTGAATCGATTTTACGACACTCCTGCCAGCTGCTTGAACTTCTCCACCATCTCTTCCACTGTCAGAATGCCGGGGTCAAAACCCAGTGAGATGCTCGCCTGCGCCAGCTGGGTGATCTGCGGCGGCATAAGGAAAGTTTTCTCCAGAATATCCGTCCGGGCGAAAACTTCCTTTGCCGGGCCATCAGCCATAATGCGCGCCTCCGCCATGGCAATAATGCGGCGTGCATAACGCCCGACAATGGGCATGTCATGGGTAATAATGATAATTGTGTGGCCGTGTTCCTCATTCAGCATTTTGAGGAAATCCATGATCTCAAGCGACTGCTTTGCATCCTGCCCGGTCGTGGGCTCATCAACAATAATGACCTGGGGGCGGAGAGCCAGGATCGATGCAATCGCGACACGCTGTCTGAGCCCTTTTGAGAGGAAGAATGGATGCTCATCAAAAAAGCGTTTTTCAAGGCCGACAACCTGAATGGCCTCCTCAACCCTCTCCTTCACCTCATCTTCGGGAAGCTGAATATTACGGGGGCCGTAAGCAATTTCATCCCAGCAGTTGCTGTTGAAAAGCTGGTGGTCAGGATTCTGAAAAACATACCCCACTCGTCGCACCATCTGTATGATGGACCCCTGCTTTGAGTTCAAACCGTCAACGATGATATCGCCTGAGGTCGGCTTATACAAACCGTTCAGACACTTCGAAAGCGTGGTTTTCCCGGACCCATTCTGCCCGATCAATGCGATAAATTCGCCCTTACGGACTTCCATATTGATCCCGATCAGAGCACGGGTACCATCCTGGTATTCATAGTCCAGATTCTTTACCTGAATGTATGCTTCTTCCATGTATTTATCCTTCATTTCCCCGCTGCAGGATTTCCTGCAGGCGAGCATGCGCTTCTTCTACATCCAGCGGAGGGTCCTTTTGATAATCGGCAATCCGTGATAATTCATGAAAAAAGCCGATGACGCCTGGTGGAGATACATTCTTCTCAAGCAGAAAATCTGTTTGCCTGAAGAAATTGCGGGTGGAATCATCCAGAACCAGAGATCCATCGCTCATCAGGATCATACGCTCAGCCAGCCGAACCAGGTGTTCCAGGCTGTGTTCGATGACAATGATGGTGCTGTTCTCTTCAGCCTTGAGCCTGACAAGCACGTCAAAAATCCGCTGCCGGCTCATAGGGTCGAGCATCGATGTTGGTTCGTCCAGAATAAGAACTTTGGGGCGCATGGCCAGCACCGCGGCCAGCGCAACCCGTTGTTTTTGCCCGCCGGAAATTTCATAAGGGGGTTTTTCAAGCAGAGGCCCCAGATCCGTCAATTCAGTAACCCAGTCAAGCCGTTCCTGAATTTCCGGGATGGACAGCCCGATATTTTCCATGCCGAAAACAAGCTCATCTTCCACAGTCATAGCTGTGAACTGTGCTTCCGGATCAGAAAACACCACACCAACCAGATGCTGCAGTTCCCCTCGCCCATAATCTTCTACTTCTTTACCGAAGACATTTACCGTACCCTTCTTAATACCATTGTATTGACCCGGAATCAGGCCATCTATGGAATAGGCCAGCGTAGTCTTCCCTGAACCATTCGGACCGATAACCCCAACAAACGATCCTTCCTCAATCGTGAGGTTGATATTTTCGAGAGCTGGAGTACTGGTATTCAGGTATTTCCAGGAATAATCCTTGATTTCAATTACATTGGACACAGTCAACTCCATCTAATGCAGTACCTGATGCAGCATTGTTAAAAGAACAGATCGTTCGGTTACAAAATACCCGAACCCATACCGTAACACCAATAAAGCGATGAACGACAGGCCGATCACGGCAATAAACAGGTAATCAAAATACTTATAGGAATAGTGCGTGAGAATATAATCAGCACGTTTCACCTTGCTTGCACTCCCCGTGAAAGCGTACCCCCGTGCTACAAGCGCATTGGTAAATTCCTCTGAACGCCGCAGTGAAAGTGCGAAAAGGGGAACCATGTACATCACATACTGGCGTATCTTATAAGGAATCGATTTTCCCGCAGGATCGTAGCCGCGCGCTTTCTCCGCCTGACGCACAATCTGAAAATCTTCCAGTACCATCCCGGCTGCACGCAGTGCCATGGCAAAGATATAGGTGATCACAAACGGCACCTTGATGCTGCGCATTGCTACGATAATATCGCGCTCCCTCGATGTACTGAGGAAGAAAACCATGGTGAATATCATTGGCAGGACCCGAACATAAACCACAATAGCATCACGGATCCGTTCCCAGTATAAATTGACGGGTCCGACTTTTGCCAGCAGCTCAAATTCAGGGTGCGTGCCCCCCATTACGGTATATGACAGAAAAATAATCGATCCCATTGAAATAGCGACCGGAACATAGATCTTCAACGTACGCATGTCCACTTTACTCAGCCACATCAGTAAAATGGTCACAACCATCAGCAGAATATTCCACTCAGGCGCCGATACAAACATGGGAAACAAGCTGACAATCAACAAAAAAAATAGCTTTACAAATGGATGAACTGCATAGATCGGCGATTCATTTGGGACATAGCCCAGAAGAGTCTTATTCATATGAACGCTTTCCAAAAATAACTCCGTGAGGATCAGGTCCCCACGGAGTCAATATGGTAGATTGGATCCGGATTAGGAGAACCAGCGCTTTACAAATGCCGGTGTCCGGATTACAACCCCGGAGAGGGCTTTCAGCAGAATGAAGTTGAAAACCACACCTGCGACAACATTACCGCCGAACCAACCCCAGATAAACAGCGGTGTCGAGTCGGTTGTGAGCAGCCCGAATCCCTTCAGAACGACCAGCACGGACCAGAGGGCGCCCAGAATGCTGGAAACCACCATCGTCAGGAACAGGTACAGATAATCGCGCCCGGACGTCATGCGGGGATCCAGTTTGAATCGGCGGAACGCCCATGCCGGCAGAAGTGCCTGAATGGCATTCGCGGGAATATAAGCCAGCGACACATAAAAAGGTGTGCCTGCAATGGCATTCGAAAAGAACGGGAAAATAGCAGCAGCCAGAACGCCCCAGCCGCCGAACCAGATCGATCCTACCTGCTGGACAGCAATCCCTGTCCAGAAGAAGTTCACACCGAATCCCAGTGGGAAGCTGATGCTTCCAAACGCGCCCACCACAAATCCGATACCGATCAGCAGCGCCAGAATAACAATATGAATAACGCCAACCGATCGCTTTTCCCCTTCTTCCACAGTCCAGATCTTTTCAGCAGTTAGTTCAGTCTTCTCCATCTTTCTTTCTCCTGTTTATAAAGAATAAATTGCTACACTGAGAAGCTGCGAAGACAGATTAACGAAACCCGGCGACCTCCTTTCTCCCCAATCTTTTGAACGAATATGGAAATTGCAGATCGAATACGTGATAATAGTACAACAATTCCTTCACATTCCGTCACTTCATTCCATAATAAGAATAAATGTCATATCTCAAAACAGGACAAAAAACACAGCGGTTGTCCCAAATAAGTATCGGGCAGCCGCTGTTTATACTCTGCAAATTCTACCGGTAATCAGGTATTGGTTTCCTTCCCCAATTCATCCAGCAACCCGGAAGCTGGGGCCTGTACCCCTCGACTTTCGGAACAATCTTTTCTGCTTTCGCCACCCGTCCATGCCAGGAAGCCACCCTGTGGGTGGGTGGCTTCGTTTTTTTTACTCACAAATAGGGAAGCTGATCTGCCCTTCAAGCTCACTCATTCAGTCGCAGAAATGCAGCTGCCTGGGCCTCGTCAGGGAAATGGAACGCCAGTTCCCCATCCCGCCCGGAAAAATCAAATCGTATCTGCGCCACACCGTCAGGCTCGATTCCCTCCGCGATTGGAAGGTCCAGTTCGAACGTGAAACTCACCAGGCTGTCGACACGCTTGCCGGCGGTTTTTATAAAGTTCGAAATAGTTTTTCCCATGTTAAGGATCGGGTTGATGTCCTGCAGATGGTATTCGCCCGCTTCGAGCACAAATGGCGCAGTCTTCACATCAGCAGGTTTGCCGGACCATGCGCAGACTGCCGGGAAATGAAAAACAGGCTGCGTGTACGTAAGGGATATGTACTCCTTATCCATGATCAACCCTTGTTGGGTTTCTGACTTTTCCTCGATCGATTCAAACGTGTCCTTATTCACCTTAACAAAAACTGTGCTTTCTCTCTGCCGCATCTGCAGCAGGCTGCCCATGGTCCCGTCGGCCTTGATGTTAAACACATCCTCGCCGCTGAAACTGACAGGCTCTGTTATTAATTGTGAGACAGCTGTGAGTGCCTTACGAACCGGATCGAATTGTTCGTCAACCCGGATTGTTACGTCCTCGCTGCCGGCTATACTGAGGGTCAGTTCCCCTTCTACGGTTTTCAGACCCAGCCCTTCGATAACTTCCTTTGTATGGAATACTGCGCCGGTTATTTCTGCCAGCTTAATATCTCTGATCGTGTTCTTTTTTTCGAATTCCAGCAAACGCTCGCTGGTAAAAAGATAGCCTTTCTTATACGAGATAAAACCCTTGCTGAACCATGCCACACAGGTTTCTTCCGGGTTGAAGACAACCCATTTTTTAAATACGCCTGGATTAACCTGTTCGGAGTCCGTTGATACGATCATGTTCACCTCCATGAATGTCAGCATGATTATAACGAAAACACGGGTTTTCTTTAATCACTTTCCGGAAACAATTCTGTTACATGTCAGTCCGGGGCATCCCGGGGTTCAGTAAAGATTCTGCAAACAGAAATCCTACGGTGCGTTAAGGTACACCTGCACCTCGATCACTGGTACTGGAACACTCCCGCATACCCGATCTTCCACAGGCACCGACGGAATATCCTCCGGCGGTTCGCTGATATCCCCCGCCAACCAGCTCCGGTAGTACGACTCCGTATACCCGTACGCCCTCAGGTCCACCGCCTGCCACCCGGTCGTTCTCGCCTCCCACCGCTCCTCGTAACACGCATCCGCTTCCCGGTCCGTCCCGTCCGATCCGCACTTCGAACACAGCTCTTCACACTCCCCGCTGCTTCCACACCCGCTGCAGTCCAGTTCCTTCCTCTCCCGCACCCGTTCCTCCCAGCTGCGCCTCAAATACGGCTGCCATGCCGTGCCCAGTTCCACCTGGTACGCAGGCAGTTCCAGCTTTCCCTCCAGCGACGGCCCGTTCTCCGGTTTCGCCCAGCTCGATGTCTGGTAGGTATGGGTCACAACAAACCCTCGCTGGTACTCCGGCTCCTCCGCCCACTCCCGTTCGTCGAAACTCCACACCGGCTGCACGTCCCCCACCATCCGCCACTCCACCTCCAGTGTATAGTTCCGGATGCCCGGGCTGCACCACCCCGCCGACTGCCCGACTCCCCGCTGCGACACATACGGCCTCGCCACCTCGAACGTGTTCTCCAGGTTCACCAACCCCCGCGGGTACGGCCAGCGTTTCACCTGCACGCACGGCACCTGTGCGCTCGCGCTCACCGCATACGCTCCCCCGCACGTCAGTGTGCCGTAGCGTGAGATGGAAAGGGTTTCGCAGGGGTAGGTGGTCGGCAGATCATCCACACACACCCCATTCACAAAATCATCCCGTCCCCGTCTGGCCCAGTAGGTGCGCCTCCACCTCCCGAACTCGAACAAGTAACAGCGGAAGTCATCGTTGCATTCTATGCAAAACGTATCTCCCGCTTCTGGAGGGTTTGCTGAAGTCTCCTCCCATTCTCTATTGACTACTTCCTCTTCCTGGTTTCCCAGGCACGTTGGCTGGCATTCATCGGTTTCACCCCACTTGTCTCCTTGAGACTTCTTAATATTGGAAAATGATGAACATACTAAGCCAAGAAGAACAATGGTTATGTATAAGTGACAACTTATGATCCTTTCTTCTCTTTGCATAGCAATTATCCCCTATCGTTTCAATAGACATTTCCAGCGATCTTATGAATATCTTCTAGATACACCTTCCACCCACCGTCTTTGTATACAATACGATATTCAAAAGTCCTCGGTCCCATATTGGATTCTGATTCAATTTTTCCTGTCTTGAAATTCCGATAATGAGAAACCCAATTCTCTAGATCAGTTAATAATAGAATCAATCGAAATCCTCCTTTCGATCGGCTTTCATCCTCACAATATGAGATGGTAAGGAAGAGATCTGAAAGTGCAGGAAATGTTAAATACTGATTTCTTCGTATTGCTTCTGGATAAAATTCATCCCGATAAACTTGATACTCTATCTCGGTAAAATACTTCAATACTTCATCCATCCCTGGCGCCCCATCCATCGACCGCCAGGCAAGGTTGTAGTACTCCGTGAACGCATGCAGCACCTGCTCTTTCTGCCAGTCCTGCATATCCAGGTACTCATTCCCGGCGATATCCGTCGCCTGCACCAGCTCCCAAGTACCCGGATCGTCGTACACATACGGCGCCTCCGTCGGCGGGATGGGGGTCGGACTCGGTACCGGCGTTTCACTCGCTGTCGGTGTAATGCCCGGTTCAGGCGTCTCGCTCGCCGTCGGTGTAACCGTTTTCGTCAGGTACGCCGCTGCTGCTCTACTCTGCCGCACATCCCGCACCACCAGCGTGCCCCCGGCCCAGGCTCCGATCACTGCAAGCCCGACAAACATCCACAGGATCGCTCCCGGCCTCCTCTTCCCGTCCTTCTCCTCAAACAACCTCACCGGCTTCCATACGCGTCCCATCGTTCCCCTCCTGGTTTTCGCCTTCCTCTTCTTTCAAATCCCTGCCGCTCCACCTGTGCCTCTCCACCGGTCCTGTTCATTTCCAGTGAGATTCCACCCGGTATTGGAAGGTGCCTATTTCTGCTGTTCCCGGATTCGTACGGGCGGGTTCCACGGGATCTCCCGAAGTGCCCGAACGTTTGTATCCGAAGATCTGATACATGCAGGTGAGCCTCTGGAACCCGCCCCTTCGGCAAACCCCAACAACGCGCTGCTTTTCCACATTCGTACCCTGCCGCCCTGTTTGCTGAACCCCTGCACCGTTATTGATCCTCGTCGTTGATCCCCCATCCCGGTGTTGATGATGAATACACACTGCAAGGGATCACATCAATTCCAAGTACACCCAGAAAGAAGGTGTGGTATAGAGCGGTACCGCTTCCCATCATCACCCCACCATCCGCTGAGAATGCCGCCTCTATCGGAATGCCGGCCATGTTCCCCGCCAGGGTATCAAATGCAGCCCGGTACGCCTGCCGCTGGTTCACGACAACACGCTGCCCATTCTGATACACGCGCAGATCCAGCGCCTGCGCACCGGTAAAGGTAGCCGAATCCAGCGCCACCTGAGCCCTGTGGTACGTGATGGCCGCCCCCCCCAGATCCACAGCCAGGCCGAATACGGCCAGCAGCACCGGCAGTGCTGCCGCAAACAACAGCAGGACCTGGCCTGCCTGATTCCTCCCCGACGACAGGCGGTTTGATCTTCGCACCCTCATACTCACCTCCACTCGGATTTATTCACCTGTGCCGGCAGGATAATCGTGTGCACCAGTGAGTCCGGCAGTGGGATCAAACCATGGAAGGGAAATGCAGACGCTGCTATCCTGTACTGCACTTCACAGGTCACCCGCCCGCTTCGCCCCCAGGTACCGTTCACATGGATTTCGGCCCTTGCAGACTGCAGGTTAAAGGAAGAGATGCTCTCCTTTGCAGAGGCAGTCCCCTGAAAACGCCCGGTTTCTGCATCCAGCGACTGCGCCGCCGACAGCGCACAGTCATAGGCTGCCTGCTGCACAGCCAGTTTGATATATATCAGCGGGGCGAATGCAAACGAAGCTGCAAGCAGCAGCGCCAGGATGGGGATAACCACCGCCATTTCCAGCACCGCCTGCCCGTTACTGTTTTGCCCCATCCATCCGTTTTTCACCGCTGCACCTCACTCCCAGGTTCCTTCCGGTGCACCCCCGAAGAAATCCTGGATGCGGGTGAACGTGCCGCTGCGAAGCTGGTGACTGGCCGAGATCGTACCCACTGAGAAGGATATCCCCTTCTCCACCCGGACTGAGACGGTTCGCGTGGTCCAATCCACAGACACCTGCGGCGCGCCGATCCACCCCGCTGAGGACGAACTGGCGATACCGCTCATAGCTTCATAGAACCTGCCGTGCGCGCTGCCAGGGTTGATACTCTCACCCTGGTGATAGGCAGAAGCCCGCGCCGCCTCCAGGCTGGCAATCACTGTCGCTCCCTGCACCCAGGATATCCACGCAACTGACATTATGGCGAGGAACATCACCACAAAAAAGGGGAATGCCGCCGCAGTCTCAAGCACGGCACCCCCATCTTCACAAGGCAGATGGAAGCAGGGGGATCTCCCGGGAACGTTTAGCCTCCGAACCATTGCGCCCCTTCCTCGATCTTTGCGGCAGCAATTTTGAAAAGCGCAATTAGCGCCACGACTGCTACAATCCCGGCGCCGATCACTGCGGCGTATTCCATAATCGTTGCACCTTCCTCATCCATAATAAACGCCCTGATATCTTCAAACATGATCTCCTCCCTCGGTATGAAGTTTTCTTTCCTTTTAAATAACGAATACTGAAATCTCTCGCCTTTTTTTTAATCTTCCATCATTCCACACAGCTGCCCATCAGCCCGCCGGCCCCTGTCTCTCTTTTAAAGAGGCTTCAACCCCCAAACACACTGATCGCCAGGAAGAACGCCGGTCCGCCCACCACCAGCAGCAGCGGTACCAGCACCGCGCCGGCCGCCAGGACCACCACGGAAGTCGCCTTCATTCCCGCCTCCCGCTGTTCCTGCTCGAGATCGAGGATCAGCGCATCTGTCAGCTCAAGCAGGCGGTCCGCCATCGGTGTGCCACGCAAGCCGGCCTCGACTATGTCGAGAAAATTCTGCAGCTCCGGAGAAGTGGGATAGTGCATGTCGAGCTGCCACCGGATGGTTTCAAACTGTACCCCGGCAGAACCCAGCAGGAGAGAAGCCATCCGGTTGAGGTATTCGGCAAACAGGCCGCCGCCCATACCGCTGACCGTACTGCCTATCGTAACCATACGCATCCTGCGTTTGACAGTCTCCGGGTTCTCGCCCGGCAGCAGGCTGCCGATACTCCGCCAGGGTTTCGAAACCGGCTCCTGCTGGTTTTCCTCACCCCCTGCTTCCATCTGGTTAAAGCGCGCCAGCGCCTCCTGGAAAGTGCCATACGCCATGACTGCGAAGGCAACCCGGTCGAGCATGAACGCCATCTCACGGCGCAGCTGCTGCCTGCGCTTTTTGATCCGTTCCTTCACCTCTGAATCCGGTGCAAAAAATCCCATAAGTGCAAATCCGGCTGAGAGCAGCAAACTCAGCAAAGGGCCGGCCCCGACAAGGAGAGAAACCGCCAGACCTGCTGCAGCGAACAGCAGCAGCATTTTCCATTTACGCTGGTAATACCCGGTAACACCCTCATACGGATTCCCCGCTCTTGAGAGCAGCCGCCCGACCGGATCCTGCCGGCGTTGAAACGGAAGCACCTGGCTCAGGGCCTGTGCCAGTCGGGCAGCCAGCGGTGCACTTGAAGAAGGATCCTCTCCACCCAGCACCGCCTTCCGGCCGATGTGATGGAAACGGGCGAACCATCCGCTGAAAGATCCGACGATAAAGAACAATCCCACCGCCGCCAGACCTGCGACAAGGAAATTCAACGCTGTTGTCGTCATTCCGTCTTCTCCTTCGCTTCTCGCATACGCTGTTCTCCGACCGCTCCGGCAGCTCTGACAGAGGCCGCGGTAGAAACCGCCGGAAGCACACGTCTGCGCTCCGGTACAGCACGGTCATACGGCATGGGATTCACGATCCGTTTGACCACAGTGGTTGCCAGCACAAACAGCAGCACGTCCATCACCCAGGCAGCCAGGATGAGCATCTGCCCGAAAAAGGAACTGTAGAAAGCAGCATAGTCCGGCGCAGCGAAGCGGAAGAAAAACACGATGGCAAACGGCATCAGCACCACAACCAGCAGCTCGCGCCTCGGGCCGGAAATGTTGGCCCGCATCTCTCGCCGGATGGCCACTTCCTTGCGCAGCCGCGGGATGAGCAGGTCGATGATTTCCGGGATGCGCTGCGGTGTGGTATGGAACTGAAGCAGCGCTTCTGCCACCCTGTCCAGCGTATAGCTGCCGCGCAGACCCATCAGGTTCTGCAGGCGGGAGAGATCGAAACGTGCGCCGGAAAACGCGGCAGCCAGCTCCTGGAAATCCGGGCGCACCCCCTCCGGTCCGAATTCCGCCACCATCTCCAGCGCCTTCACCAGTGAAAGCCCTCGCAGGCGAAACGCACTTCGCAGGTCCCTCAGTGCGTTCGGCATCGCAGTTTCATACGCTTCGAGGTTTTTCTCCTGGCGGTGAAGCAGAACCATCCAGTACAGCAGCAAGCCGCTGAGGAATCCAGCGCCCGATGCAAGCAGGCTGCCTGTTGCAAAGAACATGAACCCGCCTGCAAGCAGTCCGCACACTGCGGCTACCGCAAGAAACTCCTGTGCGGAAACATCCAGCCGCGCCCGGTAGAGAAGCTGCTCCAACCGTTCCACCGGACCCGGAGCACCTCGCCCCATAAGAATACCTTGCCCCGCATCTGAGAGCAGGTTTCCTTTTCTCCCGGAGATAGATACCGCAATATAGGAATACAATCCAAGAAAAAAGATATAAAGCCCGGCCGCCGCAGTCAGGGCAGCAAGAGTGTTCAGGATCACAGCCCACCTCCTTTCTGTGATTTCACCATGTTAAAGGAAAGGCCTGTTCGCTGAAGAATGTTTTCAAAAACCGATTCCTCTACCAGCCGCTCCAATCCAAACCCGGCCGACCTGCCTCCGCGGAACACCAGCTTCATTTCGGGCAGAAAGCCCCGCACACCGCCGGTGAATTCCCCGATTTCCGCCACATACCTGCGCCCGTCGAAATCCTGCAGCAGGGTAACCCCCACATGGAACGATGTGCTGATAAGGCGGGCGGACCGGTCCGCGCTCATATCCACACCGGCCTGGTAGAGCATGGCGTTCACCCGCTGGCCGAGATCCGCCAGCGAGTTGGCGTGGATCGAAGTCAGGTTGCCGCCGTGCCCGGTCTGCATGGCGTTGAGCAGATCGTAGATCTCCGCCCCGCGCGCTTCGCCCAGCACCAGGTGGTCCGGCCGCTGGCGCAGCGCAGCAAGGATCAGCTGGCGCATGTCCACATCGATCCCTCCTTCGAGCAGTTTCTGCCTGGTGTAGAAGTAAACACAGTTCTGCGGCTGATTCCCCTCACGGAGTTTGAGTTCCCGGGTATCCTCAATCACCACCACCCGCCGGTCTGTTGGAATGAGTCGTCCCAGCGCCGAAAGGAAGGTCGTCTTGCCGACACCGGTGCGGCCGATCACGAGAATATTCAGCCCGGACAACACTGCCATATGCAGGTAGGCAGCGGCTTCAGCGGTCAGCAGGGCACCCGGCACCGCAATACCCTGGTAGTCCGGCAGTGCTGCCGCCTGTTGAGGGCCGGCTGTGCATACCGGCGTATGCAGAAACTCATCAATCGTCCAGCTTGTCTGGCGATGGCGGCGGATCACTAACACAGGCCACGGGTCGGTCAGCGGTTCGGTGACCACATTCAGCCGGTGGCCAGCGGGAAGCTGGACATCGACAATTGGCATGAGAGGGCCAGCCTGCTTGCCGGAGAAAGCAATCACCTGGTTCACCCTCCACAGCAGCTGATCGTCATCCGCACACAGATCCACATCGAGCCTGCGCCAGCCTTCAAAGGTTCGCACCATAACCTCATTGGGGCCATTGACGGCAATATCCTCAATCTTCTCATCTTCGAGAAGCGGCTCTAGTGCACCGAGCCCGTAAAGGTCCCTGAAGATGCGTTCCGTCCAGCGTTCGACAGTATAGACACCCCGGTCAAGTACGGGGATCTGGCCTCGACTGACCCGGCGTGTATTTTCTTCTTCCACTGTTTCCGCGATTAACTGGTGAACCAACACTTTTAAAGCCGGTTCCTTCTTCACCCGGTTCAGCTCGCTGGCGTTGAGGCGTTCCCGTATCTGCGTGAGTGCCAGACTTGTCAGTATCTGCTGCAGGCTGCTTTCCCCGTGTTCAGGTGAATCTGGCTCACTATTTTGCCTGGAAAACAACACTGTTCCCAACGGCAGTTCTTCTTTCAAAATTCCCCTCCTTGATTATCTTCGGTTCCAGAAGCGTGTCTTCTGGTTCGATAACTGGTTGAGGTGTTTCTTAAAAGCAGCCACTATTCCTGGCACAAAGTTCTCAGCCAGTGAGGCTGTCCCGGTTACAAACGGCTGTAGCGCCCGGTGTTTCTTTTCCCTGCGCCATACCAGTTCGGAGACAAAAAAGCCCTGGTTGATCACACCCATCAACTGGCCTTCTTCCACAAGCGGGATCACGGCAAACAGCGGTACTCCGAGGAAATCCGGAAGCTCATCGCGTTTTACCAGCGCCTCTGGCGACCAGCGGTTGAGAACCAACCGCAGCTGGTCCCGGCGGACAGCCTGGTGAGCTTCAAGCTGGCGGATACCCTCGCGAGTAGGCGCTACCGACGGGCGGAACGGTGTGGCCAGAACAAGCAGGTGCCCGGCCTCCTTGATAGCAGCAAAGTGCACCGGAATAGTGATTGCAGTTCCGATATCAAAAATGATGAACTCGTATACACCATAAGCCTTTTCAACAAGCGCATGGATGAAACGTGCTCCCTGGGTACCGTGATCTGCTGCGTAAGCCGGCTGTGTGGCAGCCTCCGGAGAGGCAATCCCGAATACAATTCGCAGATTACCCTTCCCCTGATTGTGTACATCCGGTACGGTATACAGGTGTTCTTCGAAAGATTCGCGTGAAATCTCGCCGCTTACCAGGAATTCCTGGGCCAGCGTGGTGACATTGTGGCGCTCGGCAAATTTTCGCGCATCCTGATTGAGTGCCTGAGCCAGGTAGCCGCGGCTCATATCTGCGTCAACCAGCAGGACCCTGTGACCTCCAACGTTAGCCAACTGCCAGGCTAACTCCTGTGCCACCAATGATTTGCCGTCCCCCCCTTTGCTGGACCACGAGGTGATAACCTGTGTCGGCATCCTTACACCGGCTGCAGGAGACCCTCCAACGGCCGCTGCCTCAGGGGCCATGCTTTTATTGATTTCCTCCGCAGCTTCAACAGCGGTGGAAAGCGCCCGCCTGGCAAACTTGCCGCGTGCTTCCGCCAGAAGCCCGGGTAGTTCCCTCGCCATCTCATCAAACGGCTCTGCCCGTAATGGGAGACGATATGTCAGAACGCCAAGATCTTCCACTACATCAAACCAATCACCGATTTTAGGTACAAACGCGATCACCAACCTGGCACGTTCACCATGCTGCTCCACAATACTCTTCACAACTTTTGCCCGGAACCCGTTGGCAGCCGAATGCAGTACCACCACTTCAGCCAGTGAGTCAGCCAGGTTTTCGATCAAACTCGAACTGATTTCCTGTTCCCTGGCAATAATCTCAAAAACCGGCTTGCCATCTATATCATGCTGGTCCTCCAAAAAATCGGCTATCAACCGTGCTTCTGTCGGCGGCGCTACAATAATCGTTCCTACACCACTCCCACTACCACTCTCATCAGATTGTTCCAGCATCATCCACCTCCCCCGTTTTTAATACTGCCCGCTATGGTTGTTCGGGCTCCGGTTCCCTGGGCAGATCCGATTCTTGAACAGATGAACTCTCGTCAGAGTCATTGCGGTAATAGGCTTCCCATATGGATTCAATAAGATTTCCCCCATCTATCGACCCACCTGAATCCGAAAACCACTCAAGAAGACTCAATTCGCGCTCGAACATGAAGTAACCTGCCAGGTCACTCCAACTCATCCCCAGGGTCGGGCTGCGATCTGATTGCGCCAGGGGAGATCGCAAGCCAACTCTGATCTGTCCATTCGCCAGTGCAAAGGTTAGCAATTCCTGTGTTTCCACAGGGACCTCGAGAACGAGCGCCACTGCTTCTCCATATGCTGCTTCTTCCTCACCCGCCGCATTATAGGAGGAGCCTGCAGATTCCTCATATACAACCTCCAGTACTCTGGCAGATCGAACGAGCACCTTGGCAATAGGTAAAAGCACTTCTGCCGTGCTGGATTGTTCATCAGTTTGAGGTATGCTGTCTAGCATCAGTAATTCGGCTGGATCATCCTGTGAGATCCACTCCCTATCATCTTCAACCTCTTGCTGACTATCCGCCTCTTCCATCGGTGTATCCATAGATAATGGGGGTAAAGCATCCTCCCCGATCCGGGTGGATTGATCAGCAGTATTTATCACAGTAAGTCTTTCCCCCATCATCTGATTATCTCCTCCTATACCCAGAATTACATCAACAAAATCGCCCCGTTGAATACCCGAAGGTGCAGTACTGGTGTCTACCGGTACAACAAAAGCCGCCATGTCAGGATTTTCCAGCCCCAGCGCAGTATGTGTGCGTGCAGCCGGATTATCCAGGAGGACGAATGAAGCCTGCTGCAGCAGCTCTCCTCTGTGTATGGCTTCTACAGCTATCGCACCGCTGAATCGTGTTGCTTCATCTTCCGTAATAACAAGGGAAGGATCCGGTATCGAGACCTCCACCAGTTGCGCCACTTTCGCTGTGAGTGAATCACCAGCAGCGATATCCTGCACAGCGACAAGGGCGCCGGTCATCGGCGGGTTGATCACATTAGCAACAAGGTACAACACCGCAAATGCTGCTAGAAAGAGTACAATACCCAGAATTAATTCCAGTCGGATTTTCATGCCCCCTCCTGTTGAGATAGATGTTTTGTTTTCTAACCCCGCTACTTTATATTGGTTTATATGATTTCCCCCTTCCCGGACGCGACGTTCGGAGGCAATCACCTGCAGAACCAGGCCATTTTTTTGCTGCTATTAAACCTCTGGACTGGCTGATTTTTCAACACCTAAAAACCGACACAACGTTAATCCCCCAACTTTCCAATTATCAACTGTGAAATCAATCGACACCTTTATTGCCTGCCTGATTATGTTTCAGGTCACCTTGGAACCTGGCCCCGGCCGGCAATTTAATCTCCTCTGAATAAGCTCACATGTTTTCCTTTCCGCCGAAGTGAAGGCCTTTTGTTTTCTGCATGTACCAGTCAAGGTAGGTGTATATCGCCCAATAACATCCTGGCTGAAAACCCCGTTTATGATGAAGGGGGACAGACTTCTGCCTGGAGATTCATTCCGGCGATAGTTATCCTTCCACGACGTACACCCAGATCCGGTCTGCCGAAAGTGCAGCACCTGTCAATATCATCCACACCTGGGTCATCTCAATATCAAAGAATACACCGGCATTCAGTGTCGAGAGTTCATATACAGCAGCTTTACCCGGATTCTTTCCAAGCAGTTCAAAGTTTTCATTCAACAGACTTTTCTGCCCCCGATTGTTCCTGCATAATTTCCTCATCGTTTTTGGCTCAATTGGTGAAAAAACCAGCAGGTCTCCATCTCCTGTTTCAGCTTCAATAGCGGAAGGAAGTTCTACAACTTTAATCGAATCACGAATCTTCGGTTTATACCCCAACACAATACCCGCCTTCTCTTCCAGCCATTCGATCGGATGGTTAATGGAGATGCTGCGTTCCTCCCGGGCGCGTTTAATCTTCAGATCATTCATTGCCCAGGCACGCAATGATTCACGTACTCCTTCCATCGCCTTCCGCTGGCGCTCGTTTCCTATTGAAATCAGCAGTCCAACCACTAGAACCGAAACCACAACAATAATTGAAAGTATCATGTCAAGCATTTCCCCCTCCTGAGGTGAAATATTATTTATCTTCAAAATACTAAAAACTGCCGATCATGTAGTCTTCCCCTCCTTCACTTCCATTCAGAATCCACACTGCACATCATGTCAAACACCTCCCCGATCCCCCGCAGCGCTGAATACCGCCGGTCCAAAATTGCTGATATTCCCAATCCCGCAATAAACGAACCAAAAGTCAGCAGGGAAATCAGAACCAATGAAGATAGCTCTTTATCGGCTTCAGGGGAAACCACAGATGCTGGTTCTCCACCCCCCGTTACCGGGATCCTCGCCTCCGGTTCAGGTGATGGATTCACCTCTGGCGCTCGGGTTAATAACACAACCGACTCACTCATTGGTGTCGAAGTAGCCGATGGAAGGATGGTTGGTGTGGCGGTGGGAGGCAGCGGTACGATCACAACACCGGCATCCTGCATATGGTTGCCCAGGCGATCCCACGCCTCAAGCCTTACCGCATACTCCCCCGGCGGCGCGACCACACTCCCGACCCGGCGGTCCCAGGTGAACGTGTCGGGAATCTGCCCGGTGCGCCAGGTGTAGCTGCGGGTGCCGTACCCGCCGCAGTCGATGCGGAGTTCGGCCCGGCGTACGCCCGAACCGCCGTCGCGGATCTTTAGCGGCACGGTATCGGTGAACTGCCAGCGGTCCGGCAGGTCCACTTTCGGTCCGGTGTTGTCGAGCTGCAGGGTCAGCGGAACCGCTTCGCCGGTGTTTCCGGCCAGATCGGCCGCCCGGGCCCGCACCACCAGCTCGCCCCGGTCCATACCGGCCGTATCCACATCCAGGCCCCACGAACCACCGGTAACGGCCAGAGGCTCCCAGCCCCCGTCGTTGAGCGAGACTTCGCAGCGGGCCAGTCCGGAACCGGCGTCTGTGCAGGTGCCGCAAATATGCACCAGCCCGCCGTAGTACTTCTCCTCTCCTGCCGGGGGAGAGAGGATGGCGGTTTCCGGCGCGACCGAGTCCAGGCGCAGTTCCTGTGTGATCCCGGTCTCATTGCCTGCCGCATCCACCGCCCGCCAGTCGACCGTGTGGGCGCCCTCACCGTTTACAGGCGCCTCTGTGCCGCTAACCCACTCCCCGCCGTCCACCCGGCAGCCGGCCCCGGCCACACCCGAGAGCGCGTCTACCGCTGCAGCCGAGGCGGTGCCGCCCGAACGGTACCAGCCGTTGTCTCCGGGCAGCCCGGAAAAAGCGGCGGACAGCGAGGGAGGCGCGCTGTCCAGCCGCACAACACCGGTCCCGATTCCCGGATTTCCAGCCGTGTCTGCGCACAGGAGGGTAAAGCTGTATATGCCGTCCGCTTCGATCGTTACTGCCTGCGCCCACTCACCTCCCTCGAGCCGGAGCTCGCCGGACGCAAAGCCGGAGCCGGTGTCGCTCCCCGTTACCGTTACCGCAAGCGGGCCGGCGTTATACCATCCGGCGGTTGGCAGGCCGCCGGAAACAGACAGGGCCGGTTCGGGCGGGACCGTGTCCAACAACCAGGTAACGCTTGCTTTTTCGCTTGTGTCTCCGTAAGAGGAGTGCGCCCAGAATGCCAGCTCGTGCCGGCCCTCGATATCACCGCTCCACGAGCAGGCCACATCCCGGGCATCGTCCGGGTCGCACAGCAGGCCGGGACCGCCTTCGATAATCGTGATTGTGTGACCGCTGAGGGGTTCGTGTGCGGAGAGGCCCAGCCCGGCGCCGCCCAGGCACCAGCCGTTGTTCCCTGGCTGATCGCACGTAAACGAACCGCTCACTGTCGCCGGGTCGAGGCTGGTGGTCTTCTTTTTATACGAAGGGGAACAGCCGCAGTTGTCCGCCACCCAGCCGCACCAGTACAGCTGCTGCTCGACGGAGGGATGGCTTCCGCCGCAGTCCGGGCAGGGGTTGTCGGGATGGTGCAGGCGGCAGGGAGGTTCCCCGGCTTTTGTGCAGGTCCAGGTATCGTTTGCCGGATCGCGCACTCGCTTTGTAGTGGTGCGCTGCGGGCCGATATAGTCCGCATAGACGTGCCAGACCATTCCGGCCAGCAGAAGCAGCGGCAGCAATAAATAAAGAATACGGCGATGTTTCACAGCCCCCCCTTGTGAAAGCCTCTCCGGGAACAGAAAAAAGGCCCCGATAGAAGCAGATGGGATTTATTTGCCTGCTGCGTGAAAGGCTGCGGAAGGCTGGTTACCCTTCCGTGAATCCGCTATGTTTCATCCCCCCGGATAGTCTTGCTGTATGTCCCACTAGAAAACAGCATAGCACAAATCTGGTTCAAAGCCAAGAACGAACTGCCTCACGCGCTGTCCAGCAAAATTCTTCCATTTCCCTTTCCGTTCATCAAAACAACACGAACAGCTGGAATGGGAACATGGCTACCTCGCGGCATGGAAATACGTCAGGATAAAATCACAAACAATTTACAGTCTTTATACATGCACCTGTGTAATACTTTAGGACATAGTGTTGGCTAAGGCACTGGATAAGGCTGCAAGAGTTTTCCGCTTGCATCTCCATAAGGAAGCCTCCAGCACCATCCTGGCACCCGACGCCATCACAAGCCCCGCGAACAGCAGAAAGTTGGCCCGGGAAGGGCTCCTGGCAGCCGCAGTCCGGTGACAAAGACGCGGGAATGCTAAAGACGATGGTGGACGAGGTACAACTTGGAAACAAATGAAAAATTCCGGCTGTTGATCATCGCCAGCAGGCAGGACCTGGCAACTTTGTGCGCCGGACTGCCTGCTGCCCCCCGGGTCAGGCTCCTAAAGGCTGCGAACGGACCTGCCGGGATCGAGCTGGCCGCCAGTGAAGACCCCGACATGATCCTGCTTGATCTCAGCGAAGAAAGCGCGGGCCTGTGCCGCACACTCAAGGCCAGTGACCACCTGGGAGATATTCCGGTGGTGTTCCTCAGCGCCCCCGCCCCCGAATCCCAGCCCGGGAACGGGAACGGAGCCAATACCGCCAGCCGCTCAGAAGCCCTGGAGGCTGGTGCTGCAGCTTTCCTGAACCTGCCCCTGGAAACGGTGGAACTTGCTGCCCTCATCCGGACCATGGCCGGGGTTAAAACCGCCAGCCGCAGCCTGCGGAAGAAAAAAGCGCACACACAGGACTTCACGGAACAGATGAACCAGGGCGAAAATACAGATGCACCGCACATTTACTTTGAGAACATGCAGGATGCGTTCTTTCGGGCCGACCTCTCCGGCCGCCTTTTCGCTGCGAGCCCCAGCGCCGAGAGCATGTACGGCTATTCACTGGGGGAGATTACAGGCCTGCCCGCAGCATCGCTGTATGCAGATCCCGGTGAGAGGGAAAAGCTGATCAACACCCTGCGGGAAACGGGCAGCATGCATGACTGGATCGGCAAGGGGCTGCGAAAAGATGGCACCGAATTCCGGGTATCCATGAACGTCCGGTTTCTGCACGACGAAACGGGCCAGGTCACCGGCACCGAAGGCGTTGTGCGCGACATCTCCGAGCACAAACAGGCTGAAGAACATTCCCTGAAAGTGTCATCCATGCTGCAGAGCCTGAACGCCTTCATGCTGGAGCAGTCTGAAGTCCACAACTATGGGGAGCTGGTTGAAACAATCGTTTCCCAGCTGGATCAGCTGCTGAGCCCGTCTGTCATCATATTCAACGAATTCGACCGGCAGGCCAGGATATTGAGAATCAAAAACATCAAGGCCAGCCGCGGCATCCTGGATCTGGTAATGAAAATCGCCGGAAAAAAGATCCTGTCAACAGAAACCCGGGTCACCGACGACATGTACGCTGAAATAGTTTCCGACAGACTTGCGGTCAGGCACAATTTGCACGTTATTTCCGGCGGAGCCATCCCGCTCGCTGTTTCAGATCGATTGGAAAAAGCCCTGAAAATAGGGAGCTGTCTGGTCCTTTCCTACATAGTGGACGGAGAAGTATATGGCACAACATTAGCCATACTCAGAGAAGAACCTGATCCGGTTATTACCGGGTTCCTGAAACATTACGCACATTTCACCTCAAATTCACTGATGAGCGTCCTCCTGGCTCAGGAACTGCGGGAGCGCGATCAGGTGCAGCGGACACTGCTGGAGAAGATGCCGATCGGTGTGATTGTTATCGATGCCGCGACACGAGAGATCGAGCTTGTGAACGATACCGCACTGGCTCTCCTGGGACAAGGTCAATCCAGCAGCTTAATCGGTCACCCATGCAATTCTCACGTGAATTTCTGCACCGCCAGCGGGGATTCCTGCCCCATCCTGGATGAGGATCTGGACCTGGAAAATTCAGAAAGTGTGATGATCCATGCAGACGGCAGCCTGTTACCGGTTCTGAAATCGGTTCTCCGGATCATGTTGAATGGGCAGGAGAAGCTGATCGAGTGCTTCGCCGACCTGTCCGGGATCAAACATGCGGAGGAAGAACAGAAGAGACTCCAGGAGCAGCTGCTGCAGGCCCAGAAAATGGAATCCATCGGGCGGCTGGCCGGCGGCGTGGCGCATGATTTCAACAACATGCTCAGCGTCATTACCGGATA
>JAFGNH010000005.1 GCA_016927115.1 Anaerolineales bacterium
GTTGTAAGACTCATCATTCACCCCTGTGGAATAACTACAAAAGGGAAAGAATTCTTCCCCCTTTTTTTTTCATTGCGTCTGGGAGAATCAAGACCCCTGCAGTGCTCTTGCAATAGAGGGCAGACCCATTCACCCGGTCTGGAAGTTATTTCTCAACAAGATGATCTCGAAGCCGGGTCTTAAATTTTTGCCTGCCGGATTCTCCTGATGCAATTCGAAGAATTACCTGCTCCTGCTTTTCGATGAATGTTTCGATTTCCCAGCCATTGAACACAAGAAAGATTTCCACAGCAGCATGACCCATCCGTAAATCCTCATCAATAATGGGGTGATTCTTGGCCAGAGAAAAACCCATTGCCTGCGATTTGCAGCTCCGGCCATGCACCGGGCTGCGACAGGGATCATGAATCCAGACAAAAAGTATAAACCGGGAGGGTACGAACTATGTGTTTTCCTGATTACACCGCACCGGATAGCCGGAAACCGGTTCCGTTCAAGCTGTATACAGGCAGGCGAGCGGATGGAAATGGGACAGCCGGCAGAATTGCTACTTTACATTATCCAAAAATTTTGCTATAGTTGTCTCACATAGTGGCCTATGTATCACAATATGATACAGCCGTACTGGCAGGAAAACTCTGCACCAAATGATACCGGAACCCGAAAACAGTGAGGGAAAAGCTGAAGAGCTATGCCGATAGAAGAGACTTGCCAGATAAAAGAGTGTTATCGCCCAGGACGAATAAACCAGAATTCGTCTTTAATTTGTTGAGAATTGATTCAGGCCAACCAATTCGGGATGGCCTGCTTTTTTTCTTTTTCTTTTTTAAAACTCTATCAGGGAGAAAACCGCATGGAAAAACCAATCATCATACGGGTGGCTGATGTAGAGGGTGTAAGGAAAGACCCTCCGCGGGTTTCAAGATTATTGTTATCAGGAAAAAATGTAGGAGCACGCAATGCGTCCATGGGTCTGAATGTGACAGAAGTCGGAAGCATGATTCCCGACCACACGCACACAGACTCGGAAGAACTCATGTACATCGTCAGCGGAAAGGCCAGGCTGGTTATTGAAGATGGTGAAGAGGTCTATGAGATCGGGCCTGATACAGCCATCTATACACCTCTGGGGGTAAAACATCGTCTGGAAAACATTGGAGACACTGAACTCAAGCTAGTATGGGTGTACTCCCCGCCTCTGCCGGCTCATCGAGCAGAGGAAGACTAATCATAGGAGAAATGGAGAATATGTTTGAAAACACACGTCGATATTTAGAGAAACTGGGTTTGCCGGGTGGTGATCTGTATGATCTACCTACATCGGGCGCAAAATTCGATGATGGTGCGGATTTTCGTGTCGAGGTACCGACCATCAACACCTCAGAAGCCGCTGCTTCCCTGGTAAAGCGAGCTGAAGAGCTGGGTATTCAAATTAATCGTATTACTGAGACCTTTGGTATGTTTCGGCATACACGAGATGAAATCAAGGAATTTGTTGCCATCGCAAAGGGTCATGGTGCTGAACTGATCATGTCCACCGGACCGAGAGCGACCTATGACACAGGTGCCACGGTTCAGACCGGACAGGGTATCCGGATTGGTTACCGCCTGCGCGGTGTTGAACAGCTTGTGCGAGCCATTGAAGATGTCAAGCGTGGTATTGAACTTGGTGTACGCACATTCCTGATCTATGATGAGGGAATGCTGTATGTGGTGACCCAGATGAGAAAAGACGGAGAGCTGCCGGCAGATGTGGCGTTCAAAGTTTCCGCACACTGCGGTCACTGCAACCCGGCATCGTTCAAACTCTGGGCGGACATGGGAGCTGACAGCATCAACCCCGTCCGCGATCTGCAGCTGCCGATGATTGCAGCCCTGCGAGCTGCGGTTCCCACACCGATTGACTGCCATACTGATAACCCGCCGGCATCAGGTGGTTTTATCCGTAATTACGAAGCCCCTGAAATCGTACGCCTTGCCGCACCCGTTCACCTGAAAGCTGGTAACTCGGCGGTCAGTGGCCATGGTCAGCTCACCACTGCAGAAAATGGAAGACGAATGGCCGAGCAGGCAAGCCTGGTTATTGAATTTGTGAAGCGCTATATGCCGGAAGCAACTCAATCGGGTCCACGCGAGTAGAAACGGTATAGCAGAGGAGAAATATTATGGGCAAATGGGAATTCCCCGTCGAGGGCAAACATTTTGATCGAACCGACGGTGTGTTTTTCCAGAATATGACCGGTAAGGATATACAGGAACGTTTGAAGACAAACGACCTGATTATCATACCGATCGGCAGTACTGAAGCACACGGTCTGGCACAACCATTTGGAGAGGATGTACTGCTCGTCAGCCGCCTGGCTGAGATAGTTGCCAGGGAGACAGGCTGTACAGTAGCTCAACCCGTCTGGTACGGCTCTCATCCACAGAACCAGCTCGGTATGCCGGGGAATATCATCATTCCTGAAGAGACCTTTGTGGCCTATCTACGGGCAATTATTGCCGGATTCTGGAATGCCGGATTCCGAAAGCAAATCCTGATAAACGGTCACGGCCAGGAGGAAGTTATCCCTCTTGCCCTGCACGGTTTCCAGAAGCGGTATCAGGTTCCCTGTGTGCTGGCGTCTCTACACTGGTGGACGCCGATCCATACGCATCTCTTTGATAAAGAACACGGCGGGCCATTTGAGACTCCCTTCCGCCATGCGGATGAAGCTGAATGCTCTTATTCACTGGCTCTCTTCCCCGAAATGTGTAATATGGAGGTTGTTGAAGATAACAACCCATCCGGTTTTATCGCCGGCGATCACGTTGATAAGGGTGGGGACGTATACCACAGCCCCCTCAGAGGTCATGAACAGGTTGGATTTGGCGGGATTTCAGTAGCCTCCTATCCGGAAGGTGTGGTGGGCAAGCCTTCCATGGCGGATGCTGAAAAAGCTCGTCCTGGTGTGGAAGCCTTTCTGGATTACTGCACACGGCTGGTTAATGACATCATGACGGCATTTCCGGCCGGCGTGCTGCCACCTGTTGACAAGGTCACCCAGCGCTCACCAGAAGAAATTGAAGCCCTGGTAAAAGGACCAATAAAAGGCGGCAAGCATATCTATACTGCAAATTATCCACCGTAAACCGCTTGCTGTTTGAAGTTTGGGACGCTGCCCATTCACACTTAATATCCATCCCGGGCAGCGTTCCAGATTATTATGCAGCCGAATATCTGGTACTGTGAGCGATTGATGCTGGTATGAAGAGGTACAGGAACGAATCATAAAAAGAGGTTGTGCAGGTATCTACAAGATATGAATAATACTTTTATTACGATGTTTTTCCTTGTATTGCTCGGGTATTGCCTTAAGAAGGCTGGAATTTTAAAACAGAACAGTGGCGAAGCAATGGTAGATCTGATTTTGTATGCAACTCTTCCGGCAACATGCCTTCTGTCCATTTCGCGAACGGCGATCACAGCCAGGAGTGCTCTAACCCTGATCGGCTGTGCTCTGCTGGTTCCGCTTCTGGTTTTGTTTGTGTTGAGTATTTTCAGCAGGAATCTGGCTCTAACGCCGGACACAAAAAGTGTACTTTTGGCGAGTGTAACAGCTACAAATCTTGGTTTTTTCTTATTCCCTTATTTTGAAGCGACCTTTGGTCTCGAAGCCCTGGGTCGACTGGCAGTTTATGACATCGGTAATGCATTCTATGCATACAGTCTGACGTATTATGTGGCTGCCTCCGGAAAGAAGGAAGGGGCGGTCTCGATCAGGGATAGTCTGCAAAAGCTGGTTCGCTTACCAGGTTTGTGGGCAAGCCTGCTCGGTCTGGTAATCAGCCTGATGGGATGGCAGCTGCCGGTATGGATGACAGACTGTCTTGAGCCGCTGGCAAAGGCCAATTCCTTTCTGGCCATGACAGCTCTGGGGGTGTTTTTAAATTTACGCCTCGAGAAAATTCCAGCCCTGACTGCCGGGTTGGCTGTAAGGGTGCTGGCTGGTCTGTCAATAGGATTTCTGGTCGGCTGGGTACTGGGATTAGGAGGAATGGAACAAAGGATTGTTTTTATGGCACCAGCCATGCCGATAGGCATGGTCGTATTGATCTATTCGGCACGCGAAAAACTGAACACAGACTTTGCCGGGCAGATTATTTCATTGTCTATTCTGACAGCATTGGTGATCACTCCTTTATTGTTGAGAGTGCCGTTCTAACGCAGGAGGCCAATTTGAGTACCATACTGCATGTCCATATGACAGAGAGAAGCGTACAACAGTTGGATGTGGATTCCCGCTTGGAAAAACACGGTGGGCGATCCTTTATCGCACGTTATCTTCTCGATCATATCGATCCCCGCTGTAATGCTCTGGGACCAAAAAATATACTCATTTTGGCCCCTGGTTTACTGGCAGGTCTGCCGCTTTCAAGCACTGGCCGGTTGAGCATCGGTGCCAAGAGTCCGCTCACCGGTGGTATCAAGGAAGCCAATGTCGGCGGAACTCCGGGAGACAAACTGGGCCGGCTCGGTATTAAAGCAATCGTAGTATCCGGAAAAGCTCCTGAAGGGATCTATATCCTGCATCTTTCAAAAGATGGAGCAGAGCTGGTTGATTCTGGAGAGATGGCAAAACTGGGTACGTATGAGACAACTGCCCGCCTTTTGGAGAAATATGGCGGCCACTGCGGTGTCCTGGTCATCGGCCCGGCAGGTGAGATGGGATTACGCGGAGCGGGCATCAGTGCTACAGAAGATCTGGAAAATGTGCCTGGCAGGATGGCAGCCCGCGGCGGCCTGGGAGCTGTAATGGGCAGCAAGGGCCTGAAGGCTGTTGTTGTTGATGATGCCGGCACCTCCGCTCCAGCGGTTTGTGATGAGGAACTTTTCAGGCAGGCCTCCCGGCGGTTCGCAAAAGAATTGATCGAAAGCCCGAAAACCGGCAAGGAAGGTTCCATGCATCGTTTTGGTACGGTGGCCATCATGGGACCGGTGAATGATATCGGAGCTCTTCCGACCCGCAATTTCAGCCGCGGACAGTTTGAAGGCGTTGCCAATATCAATGCCGAAAAGCTGCGCGAGACTATCCTCGAGCGGGGAGGCAAGATCGGCCAGCGCTGCATGCCGGGATGTGTGATCCAGTGTTCGAATATTTATGTCGATGAGCAGGGTGTGCCGATCGTTTCCACGCTGCAGTATGAAACGCTGGCTCTGATGGGTTCCAATCTTGAAATTGATAATCTCGATGAAATCGCGATGTTGAACCGCATGTGCAACGATTTTGGTGTGGATTCCATCGAGATGGGTGCTGCTCTCGGAGTGGCGATGGAAGCAGGACTGGCAGAGTTTGGCGATGGCGAAGGTGCCAGAAAACTGCTTGAAGAAATCGGCAAGGGCTCTGTTCTGGGCCGGATGCTTGGAAACGGCGCAGAAACCACCGGCAGGATCCTGGGCATGGAACGTACGCCGGTTGCCCGCGGCCAGGCTTTTCCCGGCTACGATCCCCGTGCTTTGAAGGGAAACGGCGTAACCTATGCCACCTCAGCCATGGGGGCAGATCATACAGCCGGGAATGCAATCGGCACACGTAATACCAAGGATCCGCTTGATCCGGAAGGAACAGGTGATCTGTCGCGCGGTCTGCAGCGAGTGGCAGCCATGCTCGATATGACCGGCCTTTGCCTCTTTGCCAGACCGCCGATTGTTGCAGACCCTGATTTGATGGTCCAGCTTCTCAACGGGCGCTACGGTTGGGGCTGGACGGTGGAAGATCTTGTTGAGGCAGAGGATGAGCTTCTTCGAATGGAGCGGGAATTCAACGTTATGGCAGGGTTTACACCTGCCCATGACCGTCTGCCTGAGATCTTTTATCGCGAGCCGCTGCCGCCGACAGAGGGTGTATTTGATGTAACCGATGAAGAAATGGCTTCTACATTAAAGGACCTGTAACAACACTCAGAAAATGAGTGGGGAAGCGGCGGTTTTGGCCGGTCTGACCGGCTAAAAAAAGCATGTGGTTTGGGATCACGGGATATACAACAACCCGGTCAATACCATTGGATCTTTCAAAAGTATCTTTTGAACCAGGCTGTTGGTTGACCAGCAGGCTGGCAGGAAACCATCATTTCGGGGATTGAAGGGTGATACGCAATCGAAGGAGGAGTCAATGAAGGCGGTTGTCAAGGTGAAGGAAGGACCCGGAAACCTGGCATTGTTGGATGTTCCGGTACCTGAGATTAAGCCCCATGAGGTGCTGGTCAAAATCCGGGGAACCGGCCTTTGTGGAACAGATGCACTGATTTACAACTGGACCTATCGTGGAAAAGCGCCTGTGCCCACTCCAATCATACTCGGACACGAAGCTGCCGGGGAGATCGCAGAAATCGGCGCGGCTGTGAAGAACGTAAAAGTGGGGGACCGTGTTGCGCTGGATGCTTTGATCGGTTGTGGGCAGTGCTATTACTGCCGCCGCGGGCGGGCCTTCAACTGCCCGGATTGGGCGCACCTCGGTATCAGCTATGATGGTACCTTTGCGGAGTATGTCGCGCAGCCCGGAACAGGTGTACGCACCCTCCCGGATGGACTGGCATGGGAAGATACCGCCTTCCTGGAGCTTGCTGCATGTGCGGCTCACACCATGGAAAGGATCACCATCCAGGCTGGAGATCGGGTTGTGATTATTGGTCCGGGACCGCTGGGAATTCTGCATCTGATGATCGCAAAATCAGCCGGCGCCTGGCAGGTTATTGTGATCGGCACAGATGGCGATGATCAGCGGCTCGAACTGGCTAAAAAACTGGGTGCAGACCTTGTTCTAAATGAGAGTGAACTCGATGAAGTTGGCGCTGTCCGTGATTTCACCGGCGGACTCGGTGCTGATGTTGTAATCGAAACGGCCAATACACCCCGGGCGGTCGGTACAGCCTTCCGGATTGGCCGCAGTGGAGCCACACTGGTCTTCATGGGATTTGCTAAATCAGCCCAGTACGACCACCTGGCTGCAGTCCGCAACTGCTTCAATGTGCAGTATGTGCTGGGCGGTGTGGGAAGGCATGTGGAAAAGGCTATTCACTGGATTGAGAGTGGAAAAGTACTTCCATCACGATTGATCACGCACCGCATCACACTCGATGAAGCTGAAAAAGGATTTGATGAGATGGTCTCCCGGCGGGCGACGAAGGTCTTTATCAATATGGAGGGAGCATGACCGAACAGGTACTGTTCTACCATCCGGAAAAATGCTCAGGGTGCAGGCGCTGTGAGATGGCCTGTGCGATACAGAATGCCGGTGTCAGCAACCCGGCTCTGGCAAATATCCGCGTCCTCCTTCATCCAAGGCTTGGTACACCCTCACTGGTTACCTTTTTCGATTGCACCCGATGCCAGGTGTGTGTGAAATCCTGCAATCTGGAGGCTATCCAGTTTGCGGAGGAAGCAGGATGGCGGGAACTTCTCCAGGAAGGTTGGATACCGGTTCCGGTTGCAGACAGCTTGCGCAGGCAGCCTGAGAGTGAGGTGAACTGAGCGATGTTTGGATACATGGGTAAATATGCCATCGTAGACCTCACGAAAAAAGAGGTGACGATAAAAAAACTGGAGGAATCCCTGATCCGCGATTATGTCGGTGGAAGGGGATTCATCATTCGCTGGCTGTACGATATGCTGGATAAAAAGACCGATCCCCTCTCATCTGAAAACCCCCTGATTTTTGCGGTTGGGCCGTGGACCGGAACGATGGCTCCCTCTTCAGGCCGCTGGATCGTGGGCGGCCTGGCACCTCAGACAGGGATCCATTCGATCGGAATCGGCGGCGGCCAGTGGGGAGCACACATGAAGTGGGCGGGCTTCGATGCCATCATCATTAAAGGAAAAGCGGATGCGCCGGTCTTCCTCCTGGTTGAGAATAATAAGATTGAAATACATCCAGCCGACAAGTACTGGGGTCTGGATAATAACCAGCTTGAAAGTGCGATCCGCCGCGATCTCGGCAATCCCGATTACCATGTTGCCGGAATCGGACCGGCCGGTGAGAATCTCAGCCATATGGCGACAGTGATTGTGGATCGCACCCGTTCCGCCGGCCGCGGCGGTTTGGGAGCAGTCATGGGCAGCAAGCTGCTGAAAGCCGTTGTTGCTTATGGAACCCAGGGTGTGAAAGTGGCTGATCCGCAGGGCGTGATCGATCTGACCATTGACCTGACGGCCCGTCTGATGGATGAGCCGCATTACAAAACCTACAGCTACTGGGGCACTACCCGCTTCCTCGAGCGCTACACCGAACACGGCGGTTTGATGACCCGCAATGCCCAGAAAGGGATCTTCGATAACTGGCGTCAGATTGACGGCAATGTCTATCTCGGCCGGTACCGGATCAAGCAGACCGCGTGTTTTGCCTGCCCGATTCCATGCTCCAGCTATTACACAGTCGAAGGCACTGAGAAGCTGGGCCCCGCCATCTTCGGCGAGTCGGTGTCGGCTTCAACATTAAAGGAGCCGGGTGCTCGCTGTGGTGTCAGCGACATGAACCTTGTGCTCCGTTCGCATGCTGCAATTGATCGCTATGGCATCGATCTGATCTCAGCTCCGGCCACGGTGGCGTTTGCCATGGAGGCCTACGAGAACGGTGTGATCACGGATCGTGATACAGGCGGCGTTCCCCTGACCTGGGGCAACGGCCATGTGGTGCTGGAGATGCTGCGCAGAGCGGCGTATGGTGAAGGCCTGGGTAAAGATCTGATGCATGGTTCGCGGCACTGTGCCCGTACATGGGGCAAGGGCAGCGAACGATTCCTCTCAGACAGCAAGGGCCTTGAACCCCCGGCAACGGACCCGCGGGCGTACCCCTCCTGGGCGCTTGGGTATGCAACCTCAAGCCGTGGTGGCTGCCACATGCGGGCTTACTCCGTGGTTGAGTTCGGCGGTGTGAATGAAGTCCAGGCTGAACGGATGGGCGTGAGCATGGAAGTTAATGAGCGTCTTGGATGGAAGGGAAAGGGCCGTTCCGTAGCTGTGTTCGAGGACCTTCGCTCCCTGGGAGACTGCCTCACCATCTGCCGTTTTGTCGGCCGCAACGAACTGGCCTTCCCCGAGAACATTGTCGATCTGTATATGGCTGTAACGGGGAGAGAGGTTACGGTCCAGGAATTCTATGATGTCGGTGAGCGAATTACCAATCTGGAGCGACTGATCAATCTGCGCCAGGGAATGAAAGCAACCGATGATGATCTTCCGGTCCGTTTTCTGGAAGAACCGCTGACGGAAGGCGCATCGGCAGGAAAAGTTGTTCCCCTGGAACCGATGCTGATTGAGTACTACCTGACCCGGGACTGGGATCGCGGCGATGGAAAACCTTCAGAAAAACGTTTGAAGTCTCTGAAGCTGGATAACCTGTAGAAAATGGAGCCGATTTCAAATCTGTCGGTATGAGATACTGGAATTCTTAACGTGATTGTTGTTGAACTGCTGAACAAACAGGAGAACAAAACCATGTTAGGGAACACTTCTGGACGGTACTTTCGGGTAACGACGAGTGGAGAAGCGCATGGAGATGTTTTACAGGTAATTGTTGATGGTATATCGGCCGGGCTGGAACCGGATGAGTTTCGCGGCAGCGAGAGCAAGGATACACCCTGCCTGGATGGGGACCGAATCCGATTCAGGGCCAATCATGCGGGTGGCCTGCCGGGTGGAATCAGCAACAGGGATGATATCGTCCTGCGGGTTGTCGTCAAACCTGCTTCACAAATTTCTATTGAGCGGCATACAGGTTATATGTTTGAAATGAAGGAGGTTCTTCCACAGACCGTATTGATCTGAGCATCGTGCTGCGCATACCGCTGGAGGCGGAAGCGATGATGGCTCTGACGTTGATAGACAAGTTGATGGCAGTGCACGGTTATGACAATTTTGCCAACCGGGCGGCTGAGCACAAAACAATATAAAGGAGTAAGGATCAGGTATGAATAGATTGATTGTCAGGGGAACAGACAGGCAGTTTTCTGCTGTACAGAAAGCACCTCCGGCCAAGTATTACACGCACAGGGGTTTTATATATGGTTCACTCGCAGAAGGAAAGACCCGTGTGTTGAATACCAGCGATGCCGGTGACAATATGTCGACCGTGCGGGCCCTGAGAGCACTTGGTATCGAGATAAACCGCATCGAAAATGGCTATGAGGTGATCGGCGGAGAGTACCGGACACCGGATGATGTGATCTATGTGGGTAACTCAGGTTCGACCATCACCTTTCTGATGGGCCTGGCAGCCCGGGTCCCGGGAACGGTGGTCTTTACAGGTGATCATACTCTGTGTAAACGGCCGTTCGGACCGCTGGTGGACTGCCTGAACAATTGGGGAGTGCCTTGCTGGAGCACACGCGGCAATGGACTTGCGCCGATAGTAGTCCGTCACTTTGAGAACCTTGCACCGGAAGTCGAGGTGGACGGATTCATCTCACAGTATGTCTCCAGCCCGATCCTGCTGGCGCCTTTTGCCGGGAAGGATATCACCATCCGGGTAAGCGGTACTTTTAATGAGCCCGGCTATGTGCTGTTAACCGCCCATGCAATGGGTATGTTCGGAGTGGATGTTCATTTTAACCCGGAGGACAACAGTTTCTTTATCCCGGCCGGCCAGTCCTTCAAACCAATCGACTTTGAGGTTCCGGGTGATTTTGCACTGGCTGCCTATGGTTTTGCTATAGCCGCCCTTACCGAATCTGAATTCACCTATACCCATCTCGATATCAATTCCGTTCAGCCCGAAAAGGGTTTTATTGACTTTTTGAAAGCCATGGGGGCGAAATTTGAAGTAGATGAGCAAAAGAAGGTGATCAGCCTGAAGGGTGAAGGCCGGCTGCGGGGTGTGGAATGGGATGCCAACGACAGCCCGGACATGGTGCCCCTGATGGCTGTGCTGTGTGCTCTCGCTGAAGGAAAAAGCCGGCTTTATAACATCGAGCAGGTCCGGTACAAGGAAAGCGATCGAATCACCCAGATGCTGCAGCTAAACAAGATGGGAGCCCGGGTGACCGAGTTCCATGATGGGCTGAGCTTCGAGGGGGTGGAGCGGTTGAAGGGTGCATTCATGGAAACTGTTCATGACCACCGTCTTGCCATGGGCTGGGTGGTGGCGGGGTTGATGGCAGATGGAGAGACCGTAATTGATGAAGCTGAGGTTGCCTCCATATCCTATCCTGGTTTTATAGAAGATATGCAGGCTATGGGCCTGGATCTGCGGATAGAGCCGTCGTGAGCGTGATGACGAAGGAGAGCATGTCGGCAAAGGAGCGCGTTTTTGCTGCGTTCAACAGGCAGGTGCCGGACAGGGTTCCGGTGATGTTGATTGCCTATTCTCACGGCGCTCATCTGATTGGAAAAAAAGTGGGGGATTTGCGTAACCTCGAAAATGCACTGGCATCCCTGATGGCTCTGTACGAACACTATAAAGTCGATCTGATAACACCCAGCTTTGGCTGTAAATACTGGCTGTATGGAGATCTGGATATCGAGATGCAGCTTCCTGAAGATGGCTACGATTCAGTGGCAAAGCCGTATTTTGAGACTCTGGAGGAAATTGTAACAAAACCGCTGCCAGACCCCCGGGATCCCTCCTCCCTGCTGCACAACCAGATCCGCCTTGTGGAAGCGGCCTGTGAACAGGCTGGGGATCGGGTGGTGATTTCTGCCTATGGTGGATCTGCTCTGGGAAGAGCCTGTGATCTGGTTGGGGTGGATAACCTGATGCGCTGGTTTATCCGCAAACCCGAACTGGCAGATCTGGTCATCAAGCGAACGGCTGAATGGACGCTGGAGATTGCACGCGCTTCGCTTGATGCCGGTGCGCAGGTACTCGGCCTGACGGATCCGGCAGCAGGCGGCAGTATGATCTCAACCCGTTATTTTGAACGGTTTGCGCTGCCTGTGTTGAAGTGGATGGTGAACGAAATCAAGGCTTATAAAGATGTCCCGATTTACCTCCATATCTGCGGCCATGTGGAAGACAGGCTGGATCTGATGGCGGAGACTGGTGTGGATGCGTTCAGTGTGGACCAGCTGGTATCGCTGGAACTGGCGAAAGAGGCCGTAGGTGATCGGGTATGCCTGATCGGTAATGTCGATCCTGTTGCTACACTTCTGCTGGGAACACCGGAAACCGTGCTCGAGGAAGCCCGAGCCTGTATTCGTGATGCAGGGAAGGATGGAGGTTTTATTCTGGCACCGGGATGTGGTGTTCCCCCGCGCGCTCCGCAGGAAAATCTTCGCATGTTGAAGAAGGCTGTGGAAATTGATGGCTGGTATGCCTGAAAACAGGAGGAGCGGTATTCTGAGTGGCTCTCAAGAGAGAATTAAATCCTGAAGCCAGGTGTGTTCCGCAAGGTATGGAGAAGAGACATGGGAATGTGAGTGCAGGTGGAGCTTGGCGCTGATGTTGAGGGTCAGGAATTAGGCGGTATGAGAAAAACGCGGAATACACAATCAGGTTGAGAAGACAAGGTTGCAAATAAGGAAAAGGAGAAAGGAGGTCTGCGATTGAGGTAAGTTATTGTACACAGCATATTGCCATCCGATTGATAATCAATGACAATGAGGAGGAGATGTAATGCTTAGGAAAGAATGGCTATGGAAGCTGACCACTCTGCTGGTTGTGGCATCGATGCTTCTTCTGGCGGGATGTGCCCCATCCACTCCAACAGAAGAATCAGCGCCTGCGGAAGTCGAGGACACCACCGGAGAGACAACCACTGAGGACGAGGCAGCGTCGGCTGAAGAGAGCGAAATGGATGTTGTCAAGGTCGCCTATGTGCCGGTCATGCATTTTGCTGCTGCATATGCTGCCGAGAGCAACGGATATTTTGAAAACCTGAACCTTGATGTGCAGTTCGAAAGGGTTACATCGGGTACAGAAGCAGTTGCTTTCCTCTCGGAAGGGCAGGTCGATGTTGGTGCAATTGCTGTTGTCGCATCAACATGGAATGCCTTCAGTGAAGGGCTTGATCTGCGCATTGTAGCACCCGCTGCACTCAAGCTGATGTCGGGCGATCCCACCATGCTGGTTGTCCGCAAGGAACTGTACGACAGCGGCGAGGTGACCTCTGCCGCCGACCTGGTTGGGCGGAGAGTTGCCGCGGCCGGTGGCCCGGGAAGCGGTGGCGAGTATCTTGTTGCCAAGGCACTTGAATCTGCTGGCCTGACAATCTTTGATGTTGAGCTGGAGAACCTCGGTAATGCAGATATGCCGGCCGCAATGGAAGCAGGCCAGATAGATGCAGCCCTCACCGGTTCTCCTTATGTGACCACCATGCTTGAAGCCGGCACAGCCGTACCGCTGGTCGAGGATATGGTTCCCGGTTCGATGACCGTTGTATTCGTATACTCCGGTCAGTTTATGAGCGAACGCCCCGATGTTGCACAGCGATTCATGGAAGGCCTGATGATGGGTGCCCGTGCCATGCAGGGTGAGAACTACTTGAGTGATACCAATATTGAGGGATACCTCTCCTGTGTAAACTCTGATGAAGAGACCCTGCGCAACACACCACCCATGCTGTATGATCCAAACCTTGGCGTACGCCTGGACAGCCTCGAGGACGTCGAGAGTGTCCATATGGCCAACGGGCGCCTTGAATATGATACCCCGCTTGATCTCAGCACCATTGTTGATCTGAGCTGGCAAGAAGCAGCCCTCGAAAAACTTGGCCGCTGGATGCCGGAAGCTCTCGATCCGGCTGAACTCATCAGGGTTGCATATGTACCGGTGATGCACTTTGCATCGGCTTATGCTGCTGAAGGAAATGGCTACTTTGATGCCCTTGGCCTGGATGTGGAATTTGAGAAGGTAAGCTCGGGCACGGAAGCTGTAGCATTCCTGTCTGAAGGCCAGGTGGATGTCGGTGCTATAGCTGTTGTTGCCTCAACCTGGTCAGCTTTTGCTCAGGGCCTGGACCTGCGGATTGTGGCGCCTGCCGCACTCAAACTGATGGAGGGTGATCCCACCATGCTGGTTGTCCGTACGGATCTCTTTGACAGCGGCGAGGTAACATCGGGTGCCGATCTGGCAGGCCTCAGGATCGCTGTTGCGGGCGGTCCCGGCAGTGGTGGTGAATATCTGGTAGCCAAGGCACTTGAGCCTTTCGGGCTGACCATTTTTGACGTGGAGCTCGAAAATATCGGTAATCCCGACATGCCGGCCGCAATCGAAGCCGGCCAGATCGATGCCGCTCTCACCGGCTCACCATACGTGACCACAATGCTTGAAGCCGGCACAGCTGTACCACTGGTACAGGACATGGTTCCTGGTTCGATGACGGTTGTTTTTGTATACTCAGCTCAGTTTATGGAAGAGCGACCGGAAGCAGCCCGACGCTTTATGCTGGGCCTCATGCAGGGTACCCGCGCCATGCAGGGTGATGACTACCTGAATGACACCAATATTGCTGCGTACCTCGGGTATGTCAGCTCTGAGGAAGATACTATCCGGAATACACCTGCCATGCTTTATGATCCTGATCTGGTAGTGAGGACAGAAAGCCTGGAGGATGTCCAGCGCGTCCATATGACCAATGGGCGCTTCGACTATGAAACGCCTGTTGATATAAACACCATTGTGGATCTCAGCTGGCAGCAGTATGCGTTGATGATTCTTGGTGGATACGAGGAGTAAGGTTTTAAGAGCCCGCGAATGTTCGCGGGCTCATTTTTCCTTTTCTGGAGAGAAGTATGCCAAAAAAAATTATTGCCGATAAGGTGACAAAGATCTTTCCAACCCCAAGAGGCCAGCTTACCGCCGTGGAGGATTTCAGTCTTGAGGTGGAGGACGGTGAGTTTGTATGTATTGTTGGGCCTTCCGGTTGTGGAAAATCCACCTTCCTGCGAATTGTTGCCGGTCTGATCCCCGCCACTTCCGGAAATATCCGGATTGTTCTTGACCCGGATTCAGAGGAAGGGAAACCACTGAACAACATTGTGTTCCAGGAATATGCCATCTTTCCCTGGAAAACCGTGAAGGATAATGTCGCCTTCGGTTTGGAAATGCGCAATGTCCCCAAAGAAGAGCGGTATGAGATATCCCTGGACTGGATCCGCAGGGTTGGCCTGACTGGTTTTGAAGATTGTTATCCGCATGAGCTATCCGGTGGTATGAAACAGCGTGTAAGTATAGCCAGGGCTTTTGCCAATGATCCGGAAGTGCTGTTGATGGATGAACCGCTTGCAGCGCTGGATGCGCAGACAAGGGCTATCATGCAGGAAGAACTGGTGCGCATCTGGGAGTCGGATCAGAAGACAGTAATCTATATCACACACAGTATTGAGGAATCACTGCTGCTGGGAGACCGGATTGTCCTGATGACCGCACGTCCAGGCAGAAAGAAGGACAGCTTCCAGGTTCCCTTTGACCGGCCGCGCAATTTAAGCCTGACCAGCACACCGGAATTTGCAAAACTGAGTTATACCATCTGGGAATCACTCCAGGTCGAAGTGCAGCGGACACTGCTGGTAGGCAGCCAGAGTCCGGACGAGTGCGTTTAGAGAAGGAGGCGACTGGAATGAACGGTACGGACAGAAAAGAAGCTGGCAGGAAAATTCTGATCTTATTCGCAGTGGTCTTGCTGCTGGATATTGTTCTTGCAGCAGCCGGGTTGTGGAAACGGTTCTGGCTGTATGCGATTCTTATTAATTTAATTTCCATTGGTGTAATATCCCAGTGGGGGACAGCATTTGTTGCTGGAGGAAAACTGCATCGTTATGAGCGGTTTTTATCCATCGGTTTTCCACTTGTAATGTTGTTCTCATGGGAAATGCTGGTGCGAGTTGGTATTCTGAATCCGATGTGGTTCCCGCCACCCTCAGAAGTAGCTAAAGCGTTATGGGAGCTGTCAACGGAATATGACAAGTTTAACGAAACCAGCCTTCTGGGGCGGCCGTGGCTTATTCCGGAAATGTACCGTGAGTACGGCTGGGAAGGTATAAAGATTCTCGTAGAAGAGAGCCATCTCATAGCCACACTGACGCGAATTTTTCTGGGCTTTATCTTTGGTTCTATTCCCGGTTTGATTATTGGTGTGACAATGGGTATGAGCCGGACCATCCGGGCGATGCTCGATCCGGTTATCTCAGCCATGTACGTTATACCGAAAATCACCATTCTACCGCTTATGATGCTGATTTTTTCGCCCTTTGGTGAGACCTACAAGATTGTCACGGTGGCGATTTCGGTGTTCTTTGTAGTGCTGATCAACTCTATGGTTGGTGTCCGGGAAGTTGAGCCGATACTGATCGAAGCAGGCAGGAATTATGGTGCCCGGGGGGTTCAGCTTTTCAAGCATGTGATTGTTCCGGGAGCCATGCCTGTGATATTTGGCGGTCTGCGGCTGGCACTCGGTACGGCGCTGATCGTTATTGTGGCAATTGAATTTGTACGGGCCAAATCCGGTGTCGGCTACATCACATGGTACTATTGGGAAATCCTCAAGCCGCCGAAGATGTACGCCGGACTGATTGTCATCATGATCCTGGGGATAATCCTGACCTATGGACTCCAGTGGACGGAGAAGTTGGTGATCCCCTGGAGAAAACGCCGGGATGAAGCCAAGGAACAACGCATGAAGACACGCGCTGTGAAACCCTGAAAGCCGTCTGAGAAAAATCCGCCGGTTTTCTGGAATTGATCCTGAACTCAGAGCAGCAGATTAGATGGAATGTAGAATAAAATCAGGAGAGAACAATGGGTGATATTAAAGGTCGAGTAGCTATTGTCACAGGCGGTGGAAGCGGGATTGGCAGAGCGGTTGTCCAGCGTTTTTCTCGCGACGGAGCCATTCCTGTTGTTGCCGACGTCAATCTGGAGGCGGCTGAAAAGGTCGCTGCCCGGATTCGGGAAGAAGGCGGGCAGGCTCTGGCCGTTGAAGTGGATGTGTCGGATAAGGCCCGGGTCGAAAGCATGGTGGAGAAGACAATAAATGCTTTCAACCGGATCGATATCCTGATCAATAATGCCGGTGTGGCCGGCCCCAATTGCCCGGTGGTTGAAATCGAGGAAGCGGATTGGGACCGAACCATGGATATCAATCTGAAAAGCGTCTTCCTTTGTTCGCAGGCTGTAATACCGGTGATGGTGGAAAGGGGCTGGGGAAGGATTGTCAGCCTTTCCTCGGTTGCTGGCCGGGAAGGGAATGCCGGTATGGCACCCTATGCAGTCTCCAAAATCGGCATTATCGGTTTCACAATGGTGCTTGCAAAGGAGGTGGCCACCAAGGGGGTCACCATTAACTGCATTTCTCCTACGATCACCGCAACGGAGTTTATTCAGACGGTACCCAAGGAGACCATCGAACAACTGATGCCCAAGATCCCCATGCGCCGCATGGCCCAACCTCAGGAAGTGGCTGGTTTGATTCGCTACCTGGTATCAGAGGAAGCCGCGTTCATCACCGGACAATGCTACGATATTTCCGGAGGACGATCTGTATATTAGAATCAGGCAAACAGCAACGAATGGTATGCTTGCAGTAACGGATCCTCGGAAAATATTCTGCGAGAGATTTCTGATATCCTGGGAATTATTATAAAGCATAGAGGTGGTGCGTATGGGTGATACTGTTCAGGTTCTGGAGCGAGCGATGAGTCTGCTGCTCAGCTATGAGGAAAATAACGGTGAATTTGGGGTAACCGAACTTGCTGAAAAACTGAATCTGCATAAGGCAACAGTTCACAGGATCCTGAAGACGCTTGAACTGGAAGGATTGATTCAGCAGAACCATTCGAACGGCAAATACTATCTCGGTTGGCGGTTGATTTCGCTGGGAACGCTGGCGCTGGAACATTTCAGCCTGCGCGGACAGGCGATCGATCTGATGGAAGAGATCCTGGATGAATACCAGGAAACGGTGGACCTGGCAGTGATGCAGGAAGAGGCCATCCTGTATGTCGAAGTCCTGGAAAGCCCGCAGCCTGTGAAGATTGCTGCTCGACCCGGGCGCAGGCTGCCGGCATACTGTACCGCCACCGGCAAGGCATTTCTGGCGTTTTCTTCCGAAGAGATAAGAACCCGGCTCTTTCCCCGTGAGTTTCAACCATTTACAGAGTTAACCATCCTGGATGTGGAAACCTTGAACAAGGACCTGGATGCCAGCCGGATGCGCGGGTATGCAATCAGCATGGAGGAGTATGAGATTGGCATTCATGCTGTTGCCGCTCCCGTCTATAACCACAACAATGATGTTGAGGCGGTCATCGCAATTGCGGGCCCTTCCTACCGCATGCCGATGGAACGACTGGACAAAATGGGTGCGGTTCTTTGTGAAAAAACGGCACTGCTGACGGAAAAACTGCATGGTATTACCGGAATCATACGCAAACGATGAGCCCGAACCAGGCGAATGATCAGGTCTGGGGTCAGGAAAGGCATAACAGGATTTATATCGGGCTGCACGTTCACAGGAAAAATCCAATTTAACAAGACAGGAACTGAATTCATGGACACAATATTGATTCAAGCAGAAGAGCTGCTTGAGACTGCTGTAGCTATTCTAGGAAAGATCGGCGTCCCTGTGGATCAAGCCAGAACAATTGCATCTGTGCTGGTGCAGGCGGATCTGCGGGGCATTGGTTCGCATGGTGTGTTAAGGCTGCCGGCTTATGTCCATAAGGTGCAGTGTGGGCTGCTGGAAACCGATACACGGCTGACGGTAATCGAGGAGAGAAAAGCGACTGTATTACTCGATGCTGGTGGCGGTTTTGGTCCGGTTGCTGCCGCAGAAGCCATGCTGCGGGCGATAGGAAAAGCAAAAGAGCTGGGCATGGGTTCTGCGGCTGTCAGGAATGCCAGCCACTTCGGCATTGCAGCATACTACGCCCGGCTGGCCGTGGAGGAAGGGTTGATCGGAGTGGTCATCTCCAATGCAGCGGCCAGTATGGCACCCTTTGGCGGAGTCCAGCCCATGCTGGGGACAAATCCCATTTGTGTGGGTATTCCAACCGGGAAAGAACCGGCCATCCTTCTTGATATGGCCTCGAGTGTGGTTGCGCGCGGAAAAATCCGCCTTGCTCAGCGGGAGGGAAAATCCATTCCCGAGGGCTGGGCACTGGATGCGTCCGGAGTACCCACACAAGATCCGGATGAAGCGATTGCAGGAACCCTGCTGCCGATCGGCGGCCCAAAAGGGTACGGCATTGCATTGGTAAATGATATTCTATCCGGCATCCTTACGGGATCACCCTCCAGCGTGGAGGTACGATCGGTTCATGATTTGAAGAATCCATCACCAGTCGGATTCTTCCTTCAGGCCATCGATCTTTCAGCCTTCTGTGATCCGGAATTATTCTATGAACGGGTGGATGCACTCACAGAAAATCTTCGGGCATCAGAGCGGGCGGATGGAGTGAGCCGCATCTATACGCCCGGCGAGCCGGAATGGGAGCGGGAACGGGAACGCAGGGAAAATGGTATCCCCATCGGACCGAAGGTGATGGAATCACTGCGTGATCTGGCTGATGAACTCGGTGTTCAAATGGATCTATAAGGGTGGATAACCTGGCGGGTTTTATCGGGGATGTCGGTCTTGATCTTTCAGACTCGCCTGCTATCGACGATCTGACAGGTAATGCCCGTGGGTGAACCCGCCACGGATGAAACCTGCGCCCTCGACAACATTGCACCGGTGCTCTACTCTTTCGCTCGCCTGACACCCGCCGCGAGCCACACCTATGAAGACACACTTGTCTTCCAGGCGATCTCCGATTGAGAGGTGGCAAATGTCAGTACAGCGGACTTCGTTGGCGGCGGCAGCTCCGCCTCTGTAACAAATGTCACAGCAGGATTCGATTCGGTATATGACCTGACAGTTTCCGGCAGCGATCTGGCCTCCTTCAACGGCACGGTCGGTCTGGATCTGGCTGGCAATGCTCTCTCCGGCAGCGAACCCTCCACCGATGAAACCTACACGGTGGATAACAGTCCGCCGGTGTTGACTTCTTTTACCCAGGGGCGCCACCCTCGAGTCCCACCAATGCAAATACACTGATCTTCCAGGTCACTTTTGCACAGGGTTTTCCTGGCCCGTTTGCGAACCTCGGATCCCTGCAGTGGGGAGACCAGATAACCATTCATGCTAATGGGTATGTCTATACATATGAAGTCCGATTCATCCGGAACAGGGCCGCCCCATTTGATACCGGGGTTGTGACCCAACATGAAGAGTATGACTGGATAACTCTGCTGACTTGCCGGGATTACGATGTGCACAGCAATACATACCGCAACAGGACAGTGGTGCGAGCGGTGCTGGTGGCGGTGGAGTAGGGCACTGTTATTTCGTTTCTATATATAAGCGGGCCACTCATTTGGGTGGAGATTTGCGGGCGGAGAGACTTGCTCAGGTTTGCTCTCAAATCACGAATACTGATTTGAACCATGACCCACCTCGATGCTGATGTGTACGCATTATTCAATATAAGTACACATACATTCCGGATTATTTCCCCTTTCTTTTTCATACAGCGTACGCACTCACCCTGTAAAACATAGATTTAAGGGTTCTGTTTATTGTATATGGTCTGTGAACGCGCCTTATTCCCTTCCAGGTTACTGCCCCAATTTCTTAAAGTATAGATCAGTTCACGTTATGTGAATTCGATTCGCCAGTGTTTTTAGTTGAGCGCAGCGGGCGAATATTATGTCAATATAGTATGGTGAATAATCATTAATACCGTTGAAACCTTGTGAATAATTACTAAGAACCTGTGCTATAATTATGAAAACTTATAAAACACAAGTAAACAACGGTAATAGGAGATATATGAAGGATATGACAAGAATCGTTGATTTCAAGGAGGGAAAGGGCAAGATCCCGGGTGAACAGAAAGGTTGGCCGCTTTATGGCGATGGACTTGAGAGCCTGGGGAAAGATGGAAAACCGGTTGTTTTACCTGTAGGAGAATATGGGGAAAATCAGCTGCTCATGCGGATCGATACAGTCAGCTTATGCTATACCGATGTCAAGGAGATCAACCTGGGATCAAAACATCCCCGTTTAAGCGGGCGAGATATGGCAAAAAATCCCATTATCCCCGGTCATGAGGTGTGTATGACCGTTGTGGGTGTGGGGAAGGATCTTCAAGGCGAATATCATGTTGGACAGCGATTGTCGCTGCAGCCGGACGTATGGGTGGATGGCGTAAGTATTCCTTTTTGTTTCGGTATGGATGGGGGATATCGTCAGTATGCAGTCATCGGGCAGGAAATCCTCAACGGGGACGCGGGAAATTATCTGATCCCGGTCCCTGAAGATATGTCTTATGCGGCGGCAGCAATTACCGAACCATGGGCTTGTGTTGAAGCGGCTTACCGGATGGAGTATCGGGATCACATCAAAAGCGACGGCGTGATGTGGATCGTCGCCGGTGAAAGAATACGATCGGGTTACAAATTCGATTCTCTATTTTGTGAAAGCCGGAAACCAGCGATGGTTATTCTTTCAAATGTGGGTGAGGAAATAAAATCTGCATTTGACCGGCTGTCACAGGTTTATTCTTTCACTGTGGTTGAAGAAAAGATAGACAAGTGTATAGACTGTGAAACGCAGTTCGATGACATTGTTGTACTGGATTGCGGCCGCGAGGTAATTGACCGGGTTTCCCCCAAACTAGCCAAAGGCGGCGTGCTGGCAATTCTGAGGGAGAAGGCAGGCGATGAAAATATCTTCATCAACCTGGGCAGACTCCACTATGATGATATCTATTTTGTGGGCGATGTCGGGTTGGATGTAAACAAAGCCTATACGCAGAAAAAACCACGTGTTGAACTCAAGCCTGAGGGAAAAGCCTGGATCCTTGGTGCAGGCGGGCCAATGGGCCGGATGCACCTGCAGCGGGCGATCGAGAGTCATACCGGCCCGGCACTGATTGTCGCCAGTGAAGTTACTCCTGAACGGTATGAATCCCTGAAAAACGATTTCACTGAACTGGCGCAAAACCATAATAAAGAACTGGTCTTTCTTAATGCCGTGGCAGAACCGGAAGAATATGCAAAAACCATGCAAAAAATCAAGGATTCCGGCGGTTTCAATGATATCGAGATCATGATAACGATCAAACCTGTGATCGCCGATGCCGCTTTATATCTTGCTCCAAGGGGTGTGATGAATCTCTTTGCAGGTCTCAAACGCGGCGAGGGAATCGAAATGGATGCTTCGCTGATCTATGGCGAAAAGCAAGTACGCCTCATCGGGCACAGCGGGTCAGGCCTGGATGACCAGAAAGCCATCGTCCAGCGATTTATCCGAAAGCAGTTGAAGCCCCAATTGTCTGTGGCTGCAATCGGAGGTCTGTGCCAGATTGCCGATGGTATCAAAGCCATGGAGGATTGGGTGTATCCGGGAAAGATAGTGATCTATCCTCATGTGTTGGATTTCCCGCTGACAGCGCTGCATGAATTTGCAAAAAAGGATCCTGACCTCTACCGTCTGATTCAGAAAGAAAAATGCTGGAGCCAGGCGGCAGAAGAGTACTTTCTAAACAAGGAGCTGTCGGATTAATGCACGAGAAAACACTGTGTATTTGGGGTGCCGGAAGAATCGGACGCGGCTTTATTGGTGACCTGTACAATGAAGCAGGATACCATCTTGTGTTGATCGAAAAGGCCCAGGCACTGGTTGATCAACTGAAAAATCAGGGAAAATTTTCTGTTTATCGTGCTTCAGGTGAGAGCAAGCAAAGAGTCGAAATAAGCAATTTCACAGCTCTGCATACTTCACAGGAGGAAAAAATCCAGGCTGCCTTCAATGAATGTGAAGTTCTGGCGGTCTCTGTTTTCCCTCGGGATTTTGAAGCGGTTGCCGGGCGTATACAGGCTCACTTGCTGGAACGTCGCAATATTGTTGGTGACAAAACGTTCAATATTTTACTTTGTACGAATTTGATCCATGCCGGCCCGAAATTTAAAGAATATCTGCTCGCGGGGATCACAGAAAATGAAATTCAGTATTTTGAGGACAAGGTAGGGATCATCGAAACGCTTGTGATACGCATTTGCCCGGAACCCCCGGCAGAAATTAAAGAGCAGTATCCGTTGGTGGTCTGGACCAATGGTTATGCCGAATTACCCATCGAAAAAAACAGCGTTAAAGGTGAAATGGATTTCCTGCCATCCATGCGGTTGGTGCAGGATATGCGCGCGGAAGAGATCCGCAAGATATACACCTACAACATGTGTCATGCGGTTCTATCCTATCACGGGCAGTTTATGGGGTATGACCTGCTGGTGGAGTGCCTGAAGGATGAATCGATACGAGCTGAAGCTTTGGGAGCACTGAAAGAAGTAAGCCGGGCTCTGCAGAATGAATATGGTTTCACCGTATCTGAAATGGATGGCTGGATCGATGGGGTGCTGACACAGACTAATAATCCTACGATAGGTGATACTGTGTTCCGTTCAGCAGCTGATCCCATTCGAAAGCTTAAACAAGATGATCGATTAATCGGTCCCTTGATGCTGTGTAAGAAGAATGGCGTAGAAACCCCTCATTTATTACGAGCAATTGCTGCAGCGTTTCATTTTGATGTTGAATCCGATGCGGCTTCTTTACAATTACAGGAGTACATCCGTAAACATGGGATACGCGAATCTATCTTTTTCTACAGCGGCTTGTCCCGGGAGGAGAAAAACTTGGTCGACAGGATTGAAGAAGCATATGATTCCCTTCCTCTTGAATATGCATGGAAGAAGAAGGCTGAAAAAGCATACGAACTCGGTTTTCATTATGAGAAGGTTTATCACGGTTGTGGGCAATGTTCCGTGGCAGCTGTTACAGAGGCCCTGGATATTTTCGATCCAGAAGTGTTCAAAGCGGCTACTGGTTTGTGCGGCGGCATTGGGCTGAAGAATGATTCGACCTGTTCAGCTTTGATCGGAGGAGCCATGGCGATCGGGCTGTGCTTCGGGCGTCGCAGGGATCATTTCGATGGGGACAGAGAAGAGAAGTATTTAAATTTTGAATTGGTCCAGGCACTGCGTGAAAGATTTATCGAAGAATACGGTTCGATTACCTGTCGTGATATCCATACAAAGAAGTATGGAATAGCGTATGACCTGAGTGATAAAAACGAGCAGACCTTATTTGAAGAAAACGGTGGGCATGGCGATTCTGGCTGCACGCAGGTAGTAGCGAAAGCAGCAAAATGGACAGTTGAGATATTGGCGGATCAAATTCTGAAAAATCCAGAAAAGAAATGATGGATAAAGGTACTATGGAAACCAATTATCTAAAAATCAGTGAGGTAATTCGCCCGGATACCGTCGATCTGGAACTTAAAGGGGTGGAGGATAAAAACCAGGCTATCGAGTATCTGGCTAATTTGCTCGATAAGGCAGGTTTCCTCGCTGATAAGGAAACCTATATCAACTCCGTATATGAACGAGAAGAAATGGGACCGACCTATATGGACCACTTCATCGCCATTCCACACGGGAAGAGTGCAGGCGTAAAAGAGGCAGGCATAGCGTTCGGACGCAGCAGCGCAGGTTTTGAATATCAAACCTCATCAGGTGGCGGATTAGCAAAGCTCATTTTCCTGCTGGCCATTCCTGATCGCATGTCTGGTGACGCCTATATGGCGGTACTTGCACGATTGGCACGCCTTTTAGTCCATGAAGACTTTCGTAATAATCTGCACCTTGCAGAAACTCATCAGGACGTAATAAACGCCATTATCGACGGAGAGCGTTTGTTAGAAGATCTATAAAGAAGCAAATCATAAGGGAGGCATTGCGATGAAGATTGTTGCAATAACAGCTTGTGCGGGTGGAATAGCTCATTCCTATATGGCGGCGGAGGCTTTAAAGAAAAGTGCACGCCTGGCAGGAGATGACATCAGGATCGAGATTCAGGGTTCCATGGGTATTGAACACAAACTGACCCCTGAAGAGATCGATGAAGCCGAACTTATCATATTCGCGGTCAATATCAGTGTTGAACAGCGCGACAGGTTTGAAAACAAGAATCCCGTTCTTATGGATCCCCATGAATTTGTGGTTGATGGTGAGAAAGCATTGGCGAAAGCAAAAGAGTCAAGAGAATGATAAAGCAAGGGGATACGCTTGAAGGGAGGGCCTATCGAAAGGATCGATTGTACGGTTGTATGATAATCTGATCTTCATTAAATAAAGGAGTTTATAGATGAAAGCAAAAGATATTCAACGTCACCTGCTTACAGGCGTCTCATACTTCATCCCCTTTGTTGTGGCAGGAGGTATTCTGATCGCTCTGGGCTTCTTGTTCGGTGGCATCTATGTGTACGAAGATAGTAATTTTGCCGCTCAGTTGTTCTGGATCGGCAAAGACGCATTTGGTGTCATGGTCGGCGTTCTGGCTGCCTATATCGCTTACTCTCAAGCTGACCGCCCGGCAATTGCTCCTGGTTTCGTTGGCGGTTTGGTTGCAGACCGCATCGGCGCCGGCTTCCTGGGCGGGATCCTGGCTGGTCTGATCGCCGGATACCTGGTGGACGCGCTGAAAAAGGTCAAACTGCCCGACTCGATCAGTTCACTGAAATCTGTTCTTTTCATCCCTCTTATCGGTACAACCGTAGTTGGTTTATTAATGTTCTATGTTGTTGGACCCCCTGCTGCCTGGTTGAATGCGACCTTCACAACCCTGCTTAACAATCTCGGCACTGCCAGTACAGTAGCGCTTGGAATTGTACTGGGGGCCATGATGGCATTCGACATGGGTGGCCCTGTCAACAAGGCTGCCTACCTGTTCGCAATGGCGGTGGCTGACACCGGCAACTGGATGCCATTGGCTGCGGTAATGGTCGGTGGTATGGTACCCCCATTAGCGATCGCATTTGCCATGCTGGTTGCAAAAAACAAATTCAACGAAGACGAACATGGCGGCCTGGCAGGTTGTTTCATCGGTGCTGCCACCTTCATCACGGAATTCGCCATTCCATATGCTGCTGCTGACCCGCTGCGTGTTATTCCCTCCATCATGGTCGGCTCTGCAGTCGGTTCGGTTATCAGCATGCTTCTCGGCGTTACATTGCAGGCTCCCCACGGTGGTCTTTTCGTGTTTGCATTATCAAATAAACCGCTGTTGTGGATCTTGAGCATTATCCTCGGTGGCGTTGCGGGTGCAGCTATGCTTGTTCTGCTCAAACCCACTTTGAAAGAAGAAGCATAAAGAAGATCGGTTTTTCAGTATAGATAATTGGAACAGCAGGACGGGGGTGCGGCTTGGTAACCCCAGCCGCACCCCATACACTATCGTGTGAAAGTATATTAATCAGATCTGGAAATTGAAGGTTGAGGAAAGACCGCAATTATTTGTTTTTTTATAAATTTGTTCTAAAGGATAAGAAATGAGTGGAAGGAAGGAAATTGAAGGTTCCATAAAATTATCTGCCCAGATCGAAGAGCAGGAATTGACTAAAGAAGAACTGATAACCTGCCTGCGGCAGATGAAGGAGATTCGAATTTTCGAGAACAAGATATCGGATCTCCTGGGCAGGGATGTTTTGAAGGGAGCATCTCACCTTTATGCCGGCGAGGAAGCAGTAGCAGTCGGCGCTATCAGCGCAATTGAAGATGATGATTTTATAACCAGCACTCATCGTGGTCATGGTCATGCGCATGCGCATGGTGATCGTGCTGCAGAAACGGAAACAGATAAACAGGATCATTACAACAGGATGTTGGCTGAAGTGCTGGGAAAATCAGGCGGATATTGTAAGGGCAAGGGTGGGTCCATGCATATCGCTGATGTGGTCCACGGTAATCTGGGGGCAACAGGGATCGTGGGCGGGAACCTGCCGGTCGCGGTGGGGGCAGCCCTTGTGCAGAAAATCAAAGGTACAGATCGTGTGGTCTTGTGTTTCTTTGGTGACGGCGCTTCGAATACGGGGAATTTTCATGAAGCCCTGAATATGGCAAGTGCCTGGGATCTGCCGGTCATTTTTATCGCTGAAAACAATCTTTATGGAATGTCTGTCCCGTTTGAAAAAGTAAGCAAACAGATAGACATTGCATCGCGCGCATGTGCCTACAATATGCCGGGGATCGTTGTGGATGGGATGGATGTACTGGATGTACGCGGTGCAGTTGCTGAAGCTGTCTCGCGAGCCCGGGCCGGTGAGGGGCCTTCACTTATTGAAGCGAAGACATATCGTTACTTTGGCCATTCTCACTCTGATCCCCGTGCATACCGCACCAAAGCGGAGGAAAAAGCATGGAGGAACCGTGATGCCATCCGAACGTTCAGCGATGGCCTTTTAAAATTGCGTGTGATAAGCGAAAATGAACAAAAAACGTTGACAACTTTCACGGAAGAAAAACTAGAGAAAGCCTGGGAGTATACCCAATTTTCTCCTGAGGCCGAAATAAACGAACTGGAGACCGATGTATATGTCCCGCTCAAAACGAATGCTGCTGATATCGAAAAAGAAGCGCAGCTGCGGCAAAGAGTTCGAACAGACGACTCGATTCGTGAGATAACCTATGCCCAGGCAATGCAGGAAGCTTTACGAGAAGAAATGCTGCGTGATGAGAATGTTTTTGTTATGGGTGAGGATGTTGGTTTATATGGTGGTGCGTATGGAGCCACGCGTGGTTTGCTGGATGAATTTGGGGAAAAGCGTGTGCTGGATACACCCATCTCGGAAGCAACTATCGGCGGTGCGGCAGTAGGCGCAGCCATGGTCGGCATGCGTCCGGTAGCGGAAATTATGTATGTCGATTTCACTCCGCTGGCTATGGACCAGATCGCCAATCAGGGCGCCAAGAATAGATATATGTTCGGGGGGAAGACAAAGGTGCCTGTGGTAGTGCGAACCGAAGGCGGAGCGGGACGTGCCATTGCAGCCCATCATTCACAGAGCCTTGAATCACTCTGGACTCATTTCCCGGGGATCTATGTTGTTTTGCCATCAACACCTTATGATGTAAAGGGTTTGTTGAAAGCGGCTATTCGTGATGATAACCCGATTATGTTTATCGAACACAAGATGCTGTACAAAACCAGGGGGCGAGTCCCGGAAGAGGAATACATCATACCTCTGGGGACGGCGGATGTGAAACGGGAAGGCAGCGATATCACGATCGTGACCTATTCCCATATGGTGCTGCGTGCACTCGAAGCCGCTGAAGTCCTGGCGGAAGAAGGAATTTCAGTAGAAGTGGTGGACCTGCGCAGCTTAAAGCCGCTTGATAAGGAGACCATCATAAATTCAGTGAAAAAGACCGGCAGATTGATCGGTGTTACAGAGGCATATGAGAACACCAGTTTTATCAATGAGATCATTGCTGTCGTGAATGAAGAAGCATTTGACTGGCTGGACGCACCAATCAAGCGCATCGCGGCCCGGAATGTTCCGGTACCCAGGGCGGAGGTTTTGGAGGACCTGGCTATCCCGAATGCGAAGCGGATTATTACAGCCTGCCGGGAGATTTTGAAATAATGACAAAAGAAGTATATATTCCCAAGATGGGTCAAACCGTTGAGGAAGTTACCATCGTCAGTTTTCTTGTGGAAGATGGAACCCGCGTCTCAGAAGGGGACGAGATTCTGGAAGTGGAGACGGATAAGGCGGTCTTCGGCATTGAAGCTGAGGTTGATGGATTTGTCCACTTCGGCCCATTCAAGCTGCATGATGTAGTGCCCATTTTGACGGTTGTCGCAGTAATCGGCAAAGAAGATGATGTTTTTTCTGCAGCCGGGAAAAGTGATGTTTCAATCACCGCTCCTCAGAAAAAAGAGAAGTCCACCTCGGAACCTGTGAAAGAACCGGCTCAACCTGAAATGCTGAAAGAAAATAGCAGGCGGCAGTTCATATCTCCGCGCGCAAAAAAACTGGCAGAAAAGCATGGTTTAGACCTTTCCTTAATAACAGCTACCGGAGCCGGTGGACAGCGTATCCAGGAAAAGGATGTTCTCCGTTATCTTGAGCAGTTGCCCGATGCCACTCCGGTAGCAAAAAGGATTGCGCAAACCAGAAATATCGATCTCTCGCAAATATCTCCTGCTCAGCCAGGGGGGAAAATCAGTAAACAGGATGTTGAAGAATATCTGGCAGCACATCTGAGTGGGGGCAGGGATGAGGAACCGCAGCAGGTAACGCATGATAAAGAAATGACCGGAATCCGCAGAATCATCGCAGAAAAGATGCTCGCAAGCAGCCGGCAAACAGCCCCGGTGACCCTTTTTATGGATGCAGATGCCGGTGTGATGGTAAAACTCCGGGAGACTAAAAAAGCTTCTGCCGAGGACGGTAAAGCAGCTGGATTTAATGAGATCATTGCTAGGATTGTGGCGAAAACAATGGAAACATACCCCTATATGAATGCTCGTATAACGGGCGATCGCATTCAGTGGTTGCAGGATATTCATATTGGGATAGCGGTCGACACCGAACGGGGCCTGGTTGTGCCGGTTGTGAAGAACGCAAATCGTTTGGGCGTCGATGCGATTTTTAAGGAATTCATACGCTTGCTAAATGGTATCCGCAGCGCAAAAAGCACACCAGATGATCTGATTGGAGGAACATTCACCATTACGAATCTGGGAGCTTATGATGTGCGCGCTTTCACGCCGATCATCAACCTTCCGGAATCCGCTATCCTGGGGTTAGGAAAAATCGAGGATCGGGTTGTCCCGTCGGGGGACGGGATCCGGATCCGGAAAATGATGACACTTTCGCTTACATTTGATCACCGTCTGGTAGATGGTGCTCCGGCTGCGCGATTCCTGCAGGCGATAAAAAACGGGATCGAGCATATGAAACCAGAGGATCTGGAGTAGCAAGAGTGATCTACACTGTTACGATGAACCCCTCTCTCGATAAGTACTTTGTTGTCGATCACCTGCGATCTGAAATGATCAACAGAGGATCTGTCAGTGAAGTGATTGCGGGAGGGAAGGGGATCAATGTTTCTCGTTACCTTAAGATTTTTGGGATTAACTCAGTTGTTCTCACTTTTACAGGCGGGTATGCAGGCCAGTCCATTGTTGCCGCATTGCGTTCATCCGGCTTTTCTGTGGAGGATTTCAGGGCAGACGGCAGCACACGGGAGAATATCACCCTTTTTAACACAGAAAACAGCAAGATCTACAAGCTCAACGAATACGGACCAACGATATCTTCAGACGAGATCGAAAAGCTCTATTCGAGAGTCCAGACACTGGCTTGTGAAGGTGATATATGGGTCCTGGCCGGAAGTTTACCACCCGGGATTAAAGATAATTTTTATTCTGAGTTAATCGAGGCCCTTCATCGCAAGAAAGCCCTGGTGATGGTAGACACCAGCGGTATGGCTCTGAAAGAAGCGGTTAATGCCCGGCCGGAGTACATCCATGCTAATTTGGATGAGGTTGCAGAAATACATGGGCGGAAATTGCTGGACCGGAAATCTTTGGTCGATGCAGTGCAGGAATTGATACGCAGATTTTCCATTAAGGCGCTGTTATGCAGTCTTGGAGAAGATGGAGCACTGCTTGCCTGTGAAAGCGAAATCTATAGTATCGCTGCACCGGGTGTGCAGGTTGTTTCAACAACTGGAGCGGGAGATGCGATGGTTTCTGCCTTTCTCTTTGCTCTCCAGAAAGGATATTCTATGGAAGAAATCGGTAAATGGGCAGTTGCTGCCGGTTCAATAAAAGTAACTGTTCCGGGGACCGGTGTGTTTAGAAAGAAGGATGTGCAAGCAATAATGGGAAAAATCACAATAACAAGAATAAAATAAAGCAATTAATAAGGAAAATGCAGTAAGATTAGGCGTTCGTATATAACAGAATTCGGGGATGAGATTTTTATGAGGACGACAATATTTCGCGAAGAACGGCTCCAAATGATCATGAATTTGCTTGTAGATCAGAAAAAGGTATTTGTAAATGATCTGGCAGAGCGCTTTAATCTCAGCGAGACCACGATTCGTACTGATATGATTGAGTTGGAAGAACGCGGGCTTATCATTCGCACGCATGGAGGGGCAATTCTCCCTGAAAGAAGCGAAAACAGGCAGTTCATCTTTGATAAAAACATTCTCAAACTCAGAGAAGAGCTGTATGCGGAAGAGAAAAAACGCATCAGCAAAGCTACCCTGGAACTTATCCATGATGGCGATTCTGTGATGATTGATGGGGGTAGTACTACCCACTATGTGGCAGAGGCACTGAAGCAAAAACGCGGATTAACCCTGATCACATCTTCTTACTATATTGTCTCAACTCTAATACAGATACCGGATGCGCGTATATATCTGATTGGTGGGCTGCTGCACCGGGAATTTGAAGATATGATCGGTGAGATAGCTACAGATGGTTTAAACCGATTCAGTCCTGACCACACGATCATGGGCGCTGATGGGATCTCATTGACACAAGGGTTGACGACTACTGAACCTTCAATAGCACAAAATAAACGAAAAATGATTTCGGTAAGTAAGGATTTGATCATTGTGGCAGATTCATCCAAATTCGGTAAAGTTGCTCTGACACGAGTTGCAGATTTAAGCCAGGTGGACACTCTGGTTACTGACGATATGATTCCACAAGAATGTATGGATGCGTTTACCGATATGAATACACGCCTGATCATCGCGTAAAGTATTTTCCTTACAACAATAGTTCAAATCTGCAAATTTATATATTTATACAAGGAGATCCCCTGTGCGTACACTGCAGATCTATTCTGACGAGAACAAACAAGAAGCAAGAGAAAAACATCCTTACTGGGTCTGGGAATCACTAAACGCAATTCCTGATCTGTTATCTATTTGTATTGAAGAAGAAGTACGGGATAAGGTTCAGGAAATCTGTAGGAAAATCTCTGCCAGGGGAATAGAAAAGATATTTTTAATTGGGCGAGGCTCTTCCTATTTTCTCTCTTTGGCACTGCAGTATGTTTTCAATCAGCATACAACTTTTGCCACGCAATGTATGGTGAGCAGTATTTTTATGGAATACCCACCCAATAATCTGGATGTGAACAGCGCAGTTTTTATCATGTCGGCTTCGGGAAAATCTGAGGGGGATCTGGCTGTGATGGATTTTGCAAACGGCAGAGGGGCATACACTATTGCTGTCACCGATGTCGAGGACTCTCCATTGACGGCTGTTGTTGATGATGTCCTTTTGGGTCCCGGGGGAGCCAAGCGCGAACTCCCAGCAACCCGCTCTTACGCAACTGCATTATTCCGCATGACCTTGCTGGCAATTGAACTGGGAAACAAGCCTGAAAAGAAGGCAGAGATAGCGGAATATTCTCTGTCTCTCAAAAAACTTCCCCAATATGCACGAACATTAATGAATGTATATGAAACGCAGGCACCAGCCGTGGCAGAACAAGTACAGGATTGCCGGGCGTTCTATGTTCTGGCGTATGGGCCAAATTACGCCAATGCTGAGGAATTCGCCATGGCGTTGAACCAGTCTACCGGTATCCCTTCCATGGGATATGAAATGGAGAACTTTATCCATGGCCCCATGCAGGCACTCACTGCTGATGAAGGGGTTTTCCTGTTAGCCCCTGATGGGGTTCCGCAGGATCGTATGCTGCGTTTAACGCATACGATTAACACCATCGGTGCGAAAACAGTACTGTTGGGTCCGAAAGAAGCACAGGACAAGGCGGAAGCGGATATTTTTATTGAAATGCCGGCTGATTTCCCGGAGGCGATCACACCTGTGTTGTATATGATCCCGTTATGGCAGACAGCGTATTCTTTGGGGCAGCTGAAAAATTACATCCACCCGGATCGTTTATCCATGACGAAACCGGAATTTGTGGAGGGATTATCCAGATTAATGAGCCAGGATAAGTGGGTGAAATAATTATTATTTTCTTGCCTGGTCTTGCCTGAACGAATCATAACAATTAGCCCGGCTGCCTGGAGGATATCGGTTATAGCTTTAGGAAGGTGACAGTGACGATTTGAGGCACCGGCGATACATTGCACATTTTCTCCACAATCCTGGTGACTATCTTGGCGGATACACCCTGAACATATGTCTGTGCAAATGCCGGTTTTAAAGCCCGCTCCCCGGGTTATCCTTTTTCCAGTACTCCAGAATAGAATTCCCCATCCCGCACTTGAGGGGCATCCAGGGGGATTCACCCCAATCGAGGCTGGGCTGTTTCAGGTTTGAAACAGATGGCTCACCGCGTTTCTCCTGCGAACGCTTTTGAACAGCAGCGCAAGGATACTGGCAGCGCGATGCTTTTTTCGCTTTGTAAACAATCATCTTTATCGGGATGGGGGTGAAGTCCATTCCCTGCAGTACGAACTGTTCCAACAATTATTCTGGAGCTGTTATAAGAGTTTTCGCAGGTCACAGTTGTCCCTTTCTCTGGATAAAGTGTACTTTAAAAGGAAAACCATGACCTGCTTATAGTCAGAGTTGCAGAAAATGTTGTTAACTGGCGTGACTACTCAAAGTGAGTCACAGTACTTTTGCCAATGGAAAGGTTTCCCAGCGATCTACGCAAAAACATCGTGGGAAAACTGAGATACTGCTCATAGACGATCGCGTATCTTCTACTCATACAAATCCTGTAATTAAAATGCCATTACCAATCAGGGATACTTACAGGTCTGCGGTGAATCGTCAAAAGAATCACCGGTTGCTGTAATATCATAGGAGACTTCATCGGTACTCAGGTCGATATTGATGGTTCCTTCAATATGATAGTTATTTTGACTATCCTCGAATAGCATATCTCTATCCACCTGGACTGATATTCCCGACATTTGACCAGAATCATCGTACTCAAAAAAGGTGGTTTCATTGTTGGAGGTGGTTGTGACCATTCCCTCTTCACCTGTGATTTCAAAGCCATAACTTTCTGTATCGATATCACAGCTGAAAACGTGCTGTGGTGGTTGGGCCAGCGATTGGCTCCCACACCCGGCCAATACCAATGTGCTGACAATCAGGGCACAAATCCATTGTCTATGTTTGATGTTCTTCACATTTTTCTCCTAATTCCTGTTTTATTCGGGAAAATTATTCCATATTTTACATGGCACAGTATTATACTCCCAACGTTATGTTTCATCACCTAATTGTTCGTCTCTTTTCTTTCCATTGAAGGGATCGATATATCCATTCTCCTATCCGTCGATGTCCTTAACCCCTGCCTGTATACCTGCAGCACACAGCCTGTATACCGGTCCGAGAGGGGGAGTCTAATATCGGTGGAATCAATTGAACAACATTAAGTATCAATCTGCACGTAAATACCTGTAGCTTCCGTTCAGGCCTCAACGGTACGCAGTTCTGGTCGGATATCTTCAATCACTGCAAACTACCGGGTTGTACGGATGCTTCTGTTACTGTGACGGTCCCGCTGACAGCGACGGCGCAGCCCAGCGGTGGGGAGCCGTCTCCAAACTCGCCGGTATATGCACTCGAAGGCAACTGCTGCACAGGCTGCCTGGCATCAGCGGCCAGAACGGCTTTTTAACCTTCACCCTGCCGAATGGCAGCTGCCGTTTCCGGGCGGACTAAAACGGAGTCCGGTTCCGGAGGGGGCTGTAGAGGTGGGTTCGAAAGGGGGTTGAATAGTCGGTGAGAAGCGGGGCGGTTGAATCACTCACATCAGCAGAATCCAATGAACCCGGTCTGCCAGGCACTGTGGTCTGTCTGGATGCCTCGAGGAAGTGTCGAGATCCCCGATGCATATGAGTGCACCTTAATCAGAGGGTACACAATCCGTTTGCCCCGGGAAGACTATCTGCGCAGCTGCCCCGAGCGGAAGCACCAGTGTAAACCCACAAGGAGCGTGATCGACGCAGCAGCAGCCTTGCGGGGGGGGCATGCCTCCAACTCAAAGCGTTAAGAATCGGCCTGGTAAGCTCTTCAAAGGCCGTTCATGCAAAGATGGTGAGCCGGGAAAAAGCAGCGTGGACCCCGGGGCGGCCCGGACCATCTCCAGACCCCGGAGTCCACTCATTCGAGCGATTAAAGGTCCTTGAAGAAAGTTCCCGCTGCCAGTAGTACGAACCCGGCAACGACAAGCCAGAACGCGAATTCGCTCAACGCGGCGATTGTACCGAGGTATCCAAGCACTCCGAGCACGCCAAGGCCAATTGAGATCCACCACGTTATAACTTTTGGAGCAGAAAGGTTACTCATAGTAACTCCTTTATTGTTGATATATTTTTGAACGGGATCCGACATTCGGTCCGGGTACAGCAGAGTCGGAAGGTCTGCGGGCAAGGTTTTATACACCTGCGTTTGCTGCCGGTCAGAAAACCCCGGCTATTCAGGCCTGGCTTTCAGCCTCAGCCTCGAGTTGATCCAGCCGGGTGTAGTAATCGCGAATCTCTTTCAAGTGCGCCCATGCAATCTTCCCCGTGAGCATCAGGTTATCCTTTGTCACGTCAGTCTCCGGATCGCAGGTGCCGTGTTCGAGCTCTACCTCGAGGCCCCGCCGGAACTGTTCCAGATCGATCTGCACCCAGTCGAGTCCCAGCTGGTCGCCGATTGTACGTGCTTCTTCCGATGTGATCTTGCGTTCATCATTCATCTTGACCTCATGTGTCCATCAAAATCCGCACACCTCTATGCATATTTCCAGGAATTCCCCTTTACCTCTTGGGAAACGACGTTAGGAACATCAGCGCCGGCACTTTGCTGCAGCGACCTTCGTGAAATCGATATACCCGCGCTGTACGTCGATCGCTGTCAACTCTACACAGATGCGGTCGCCGACATCTGCTCCTTCAAACCCAAGAACAAGTTTGCCTTCAACCGGGACATCGAGCAGCCGGACCCAGGTTCCTTTCCCGGAAGCGCCGGTGACAATAGAATCAAACTTTTCCCCGATCCTTGATTGAAGCAGGAGGGCATTGGCGGATTTTTCAACCCGACGTTCAACCTTGGTGGCTGCGTCTTCAGCTTCAGTACAGTGGGCGGCCAGGGCATCCAGCTCGTCCTTGCGGTAGGGCACAGGTTGGCCGTTGATGGCAGCTTTTAACAAGCGTTGGGTGAGCAGGTCAGGATAGCGGCGGTTGGGAGCCGTAGAGTGAGCATAGTCCTTGACCGCGAGTCCAAAGTGGCCCGGGTTTTGCCCGTCCGGGAGCTCGGCAATGTATTCGCCCGCACCCAGTAGTTTGATCACAGCCAGTGACAGGTCAGGGAAGCGCAGCGGGTCAGCAGCTTTTTGCTCGACGAGGAACTCTTCCAACGCCCTTGAATCGGGAGAATCCGGAATCCTGTAGTTATGTTCTGCAGCGATAGCTACAATGCGCTCCCAGCGTCTGGGTGTGCGTACGACACGGCGGATCGAAGGGTATTTCCTGGCTGAGAGGAAACGGGCCGTCACACCGTTTGCGGCTACCATGAAATTCTCAATGATCTCTTTGGCCCGGTCCTTTTCTTCCACCTGCAGTGTGCGCAGGCGGTTACCATCGAACAGTGGTTTGGACTCAATCGTTTCCAGGGTGAGCGCCCCATGCAGATGGCGCAGATTCTTCATGCTCTGGGCGATCTGATCCTGCAGGCGCAGGTTCTCGTCCAGCCTGGTTTCTGCCAGGATGGCCTGCGGCGGTTTCCCGCTCCCGTCCAGCCAGGCCGCCACGCTGTTATAGGCCAACTTGGCATGATTGATAACCAGCGCCTGGTGGATGTCGGAATCCTGAAGGCTTCCATCCGGGGCAATCACCATCTCAACAACAAAAGCCCGCCGTTCCTGGCCGGAATTGAGCGAGGTCAGACCTGTTGAGAGCTGCTCGGGCAGCATGGGAAAGATGCGGGCGGCAGTGTAGACTGAGGTGGTATTGTGACGGGCATGTTCGTCGATAGCCGTTCCCTTTGCTACCAATGAGACAACGTCCGCCACGGCAATATAAAGCCTGACATTGCCGTCAGGCATATGCTCAACAGCGGTGAGTTGATCGATGTCAAGTGAATCGTCATTGTCAATCGAGGCCCAGGGCAGGTCCAGCAGGTCTCGAACAGGGGCAGGGCCATCGGCTGGCCTGGTTTCGCCTTCCGCAAGAATCTTGAGCTGTTCTATCTCGGCCAGCGCCTCCGGGGAAAACTCGGGCAGCAGCCCGCGCTCAATCATCGCTTGATGGGCGATACGCTCCAGAATAACTCGGTCGTTCCTGCTATTTACATTCATTGCGATTCAGGCGGTGTAGATTGCCTGTTCGAATGGGCTTGAAAGGCCGTATTTTTCTGTTTTCCCATGAAGGGATCCTCATTTAGGATGGATATACTTCCCTTGTTGGAGTAGCGTCGATCTATCGCTCCAGGATGATGAAAATGCCCGCGGCTATAGCGAGGATTGCCAGGATTACGCCGAGGCCGCCAATCCCGAGCAGCTGTACCAGACCCCAGGCGATAAGAAAGATGGACAACAAGAGCATTCCGATTTTCCGGGTGAATTTCATGAATGTAATCCCTTCGAATGAAAAAAAGCATCGGTTGTCAGGCCAGGCGGACTATGCCTGCTGCTGCGCAAGCTGCGGATCAATTACTCAAACATCTTTATCGGAAGGTTTTTTGGCGCCGAGGGCAAAGGATACGCGATCCATCTGCTCAACAAGCATATCCTTGCCGAGTTGTTTCAGCTGCCCGGCCTTCTCCCAAACGCTTTCCGTGATCTTTTGCACCTCGAAACGAACTTTCGCAAGTGTATTGTCCATGATTTCGCTGGTCCGTTCACGCATTTGGATGCCTGTCTGCTGAATCCGGGATCGCGTCTTCTTCCCTGATTGGGGTGCCAGGAGCAACATTGATACTGCGCCGGCCAGGCTGCCGATCATCAGGCTGAACACAAAATTCTTCGTGTTCCTTGCTTCGCAGGCATATTCCTTGATTGGATCTTCCATGCGACATCTCCTTAGTGGATGAACCCGATGAATGTTCATTCAGTTTATTTATGGGGGTGGGGTGGAAAGATGATATGTGGCCGAGTCTATCTGTCTCGTTTCCCGCCGCCGTAGTAGATGCCGGCCCTTATGCGATCGGATTCGTTCATGGTGAAAAATTCTGTCACCCGGACGACAATTCCCAGCAAGGCTCGAAGTATGGCGGATGCATTTGAACTTGTCTGATCCCCGTCTGATTTAGAATGATCAGTCGATATTTCCATTTGCTACCTCTTATTTGGGAGTGTTCTGATTGATGGAGTCCGTTGTCCCGGTTCACGTTTGGTTGTCCGGCATTCAGATACACAGCTGTTCGTTTTACATTCTGCCAAAACCAGGCCCCTTCCGGAAATTGGAGGGGATCTCTCTCTGGACCGTGGTTTTCCTCGCTGGAGAAGGAAGCTCTGGTAATTTACGCTGTCGATCTTTACCGTAGTCAGCTCGATATCTGGCGTTTTGACCTTCTACGCCAGGATCCCCTGTTGAGAGTTGGAATTGTTTTTACACTGGTTAGCCGGGGTACGCAGGGTGCACCCCGGCTTATATACTGGAGTTGAAAATCTTGAGTAGAGAGGGCAGTGGCTATTACCTGCGCCGGATGAAATGGACAATCGCCAGCAGGATAATGGCTCCCAGTAGTGTTACCAGCATGGTTGGAATGGTGAATCCATCGTTGATCGTCCCCACTTTGAAGATGGGGCTCAGGAAGTAGCCTGCCAGGAAGGCACCAACAACGGCCACAATAATGTTGATCAACAGGTTCGAGCGGTCGTGCATCAATTGGGTTGCTACGTAGCCAATGATGGCCGCAACGATAATGTAGATAAGTAGATTCATATAACACCTCTTTTTTCGAATTTTTGCTTCGTCCTGCTTATTGATCCTGGTTTTCTTGTTCCGGTCTGGCGCGCCAGCGAAGGAACGTCACCCGCTCCGGACACCTGCAGCTACACTCCGCAAGCGGTCAGCCACACGGTCGGGCGACTCATATTTGCTGATAAAGGCATCGGCGCCGGCAGAGAGTGCGGCCTGCTGACGTGCATCGAGATTGCTGATGAGGATAATGACCAGCGCAGCAGGGCAGGCCTGGCGCAGTTCTTCGAGCGCCGTTGTTGAAACGCCAGGGATTACTGCCCAATCCACCAACAACATATCAGCATTGCTGACTGGTGCCTCAGCCAGGGTGGTCGGCCAATCATCCGCCTCCCCTGCAATTTCCATCTGCAGATCCTCCAGCAGGATATGCAGAGCGGAGCGTTCATCAGCGTTCGCATTCGCAACATAGACCCGTGTCATAGTATTAGCATATAGCAACAGATGCCCGGGAACATCCATCGACCGGGCAGTTTTTGTCTCCGCTAGTTGGGGGAGGTGTAGTTTGGATTCAGCTGACGAGGCCGTGGCGCAAGGCCAGGGTCACCGCTTCGGTACGGCTGGTTACGCCGAACTTTGTCAGGATGTTGCTGACGTGGGATTTGATCGTGGATGGACTTACGCTTAATTGCCCGGCAATTTGCCGGTTATTCAAACCTTCAACCATCAAGATCAGCACTTCGCGCTCACGGGGCGTCAGGTTTTGGCCGGGCTTGGGCGGTTGGTTGGCAGCCTGGACGAGGGCCTGTCCAATCTCGGGAGAGAGCGAACCGCGCCCGGCATGCGCCGAGCGGATAGCCTGGGCAAGCTCCTCGGCTGAGACATCTTTAAGCAGGTAGCCAATCGCACCAGCATCAAGCGCGTTCTTTATCAGGTCGATCTCTTTGAAACTTGTCAGTGCAATGATCTGGACCTGCGGGTGCAGTTGGCGCAAGGCGCGGGTGGCGGTTGCCCCATCCATGTCCGGCATCATCATGTCCATCAGGATAACATCGGGGTTGGCCTCGGCGCAGACTTCAAGTGCCTGCTGACCGCTTTCGGCCTCACCCGACAATTCCAGGTCGTCGAAGGCCATCAAGAAGGTCGCCAGGCCGAGACGAACCATGGTATGGTCATCGACCAGCATGACCCGAATGGAATTGGCGGGTTCTTTTTTCATACCTCCTCCTGTCTGTCCCAGTGAAGAAGAATTTCCGTTCCCTGCCCCGGCTTGCTGTTGACCGTCAGCACAGCGCCCACTGCAGCAGCGCGCTCCCGCATCATGCTCAGCCCATAGTGACCGGAGGGTGTCAGCTCGGGTGAGACGAACCCGCGGCCGTTATCGTCGAGTTGCAGTTCCAGGCCTTCGGGTGAAAGGCGTAAGTTGAGGCGCACCTGGCTGGCCCGGGCATGTTTGGTAATGTTGCTCAGTCCTTCCTGGCAGATGCGGTAGACCGCAACCTGTACTTCAGCGGGCAAACTGCCTTCACCGTGCACCGTCACCTCGATCGGGATGCTGGTGCGTCCGGTAAAGGCATTGCTCAGTTGGTGCAGCAGTTCGCCCAATTCGGTGTCTATCAGTGTGGATGGGCGTAATTCGGCCAGCATCGAGCGCATCTCGGCCAATGCGCCGCGTGTCAGGCGGCGCAGGTCCTTCAACGAACGACGCGCCTGTACAGGGTTTTTTTCCCATAGGTTCGGCAGTACCTCGGCAATCAAACCGGCAGAAAACAATGATTGGTTGACCGCGTCGTGCAGATTGCGCGCCAGGCGCTGGCGTTCCTGCAGCGCGGCCAGTTCCTGGGCGTGTTCGTAAAGCTCGGCGTTGACCAACGCCACCACCGCCTGGTTGGCGATGGTCATCGCCAGGTCGGCTAGGTGTGGGGTGAAGTAATTACACTCAATGTGAGCAACGCCGATGCCGCCGAACAGGCGCCCCTTGAAGATCAGCGGCACCCACATCCACGAATGCACACCTTCCAGCATGACTGCGGCGCCGTTCTCCAGGAGAGTGCGCAGGAATTCCGCCGCAGGCTCGTCATTCCACACATCGGCAATACGGATAGGGTGCTGTCCGTTAAACAGTGCCTGCAGCGATTCTTCCCCGTCCAGACGGATGCTGAATGGCATGGAATTCTGCAGTGGTTCTGACCCGCGTACCGCCAGTGCAACAAGGGTTGAATCTTCGATCGTGAAGAGGCTGGCGCAGGTATATTTTATGAGAACCCCCAGCTGATCGAGGATTAGCTCTGGATGCAAATCCAGTTCGGAGGCCAGAGTCTGCGAGATCACGAGCAAGGAGGCCTGTTCGCTTGCCTGCAGCTCTGCCTGGTGCTGCAGGCGGCTCTCAGCCTGCACCCGTTTGCTCACATCGCGCAGAAGCGCCAGCGAGCAAGTTCGCCCCTGGTGCGTGAAGGGTACCGCTCTCCATTCGACGCTGAAATGTGACCCATCTTGCCGCACATGCTCTGCCAGGGTGTCAAACCACTTGCCCTGTTTGATAAGTTCGGTATACCGATCGAAATCGGGTTGGCTGCTGGCATGGACGCACGCTAACAGTTGCAGGTTGAGAAAAGCTTGTGGAGTGTAACCGTGCATGGCTGCCGCAGTAGGATTAGCAGCCAATATGCCCCCGGTCTCAAGGTCAGTGACCAGAATACCATCATTGGCGGTTTCAAAGATGTCACGGTAAAGTTGCTCGGCTTGTAAAGCGGCAGAATTTTTCATTGTCTCACTCACAATTGTACAGCAAAACACCCGGTTCGTTTTTTTACCCGCAGCCCGCAGTAAATGTTTTCCGGGATCCTGTTTTTTATCTGCGCCAAGGCGGGAGCCTGCTGGCAATGAAGTTCCCCGCAGCTGGCTCACAGCATCATTGGCGATCCTTCAGGAGTTGAAGTGCTGCAAAGCCGGAGCGTGGCTCAAGCATTAATACACTGCAGGAAACCGGCAGCTGGCTGCGACACCGGAACTGGACGCTTCTTCATGCCCGGTTTTTATCGGGCAGGATCCCCGGCGCGAGAACAGTCTCGCGGTAAAAATGGGTTGGAAGCCCAGAAAGAGCAAGGTTATATGGGGAAGGTGTGTTTATCGTATCAGCAGCCGGCTAAGGTTGTTTTGGGCTGGAAAAGTCAGCTCTTCCTGGAAAACGAGGATGAGTTTTACATAAGAGAGGGCCTGTCCCGGGGCAATCTGTATGAGAATCTATCTCGAACATTGTTGCCTGCAAACTGGGGATCCAATCCAGGGTTACCCGACTGAGGCAGTATGCCTGCTCAGAAAGCGCATGCGCAATTCCCTCTGCAAGATCCTGATTTGGGTGACTGGCAGGTTTTGCACGGATAGTGGCAACAACCTCGGCGATCTCCTCTCCCAACAGGACCACGTTTGTCTCCATGGTCAGAATATTTTCCGGATGTGAATTCATCGCCGTTGTCTGCACAATGTCCCGCACCTGCTTTTCTCGCTCCAGATAACGTTTGCGGACGCCTCGTACTGCAAGCATGAGAGTGCTGCCAGCAAAATCCAGGCCGATCACATTAACCGCGAGCAGCAGGAAAGCGTTACTGCTGATCTCCGGACGGTCGAAGGCAAAACCCATGCCGATAACACATGCCGGAGGGAGCAGCGAAATGGCAATTTCGACAACGATCATGGCATCAATGATCTGGCCCCAGGGTTTTGCAACGATACGGGGGTCGGCAGACAGGGCAAGCGATGCTGCTGCGCCGGCGCCGATTGCTGTAAGCACGGTGAGCACGAAGTCCTTCTCGTTTGGCATGGCGCGCATCAGGATTTCCCGGGTGACCTCCACACCGGGCACGCTGTCTATGAACAAGGTAGTGATGATGTAGGCTGTTGCGGATCCGACTACAAGCAAGCCGAGGATCTGTTAAACAAGCCGCCCCGGAAAACCTTGCTGTTCCGGTACAACCCTCCGATGCACACTGCACGAGAGGGGGCAAGGAAAGGCGCAATACACATTGCACCGATGATAATTGAAGCGTTGTCCAGTAAAAGGCCGGCAGTAGCGAGCAGGGCAGCTGCCAGGATAACCAGGAAATATCCGGAATTAAGCTGCGCTCCTTCTCCCGCCATCTGCTCAAGAAGTGTATAGTAATCAGACACACCCCACACGCCAAAACGACGTGCAGCCGCACGCCAGTGAGTATTCTTTAGGTATCGTCCTATCTCTTGCATGGAAACCCTCCGAGGGAATGCAGCTATCCGCTCAAACGCCTATCACGACCCACAATCTGCACAGGTGATACCAGACTTGTTCTTGCAGCCGTTGGATGTTCGAAAGTGAAAACGGGTGGACTGGGCTTGGAAAAGTATTGACGTTCAGCCAGGCTCAAGCGAAACAACAGAACTGGACATCTTGAAATTGATAACAAATTCCATCAAACAACCAGCTTTACCTGCCAGTTTCATAATTCAACGCTGTGTTCGTTTCCTGAATGCCGGGAAAAGCTAACCATGATCAGACTGCCGGGATACTGCCTTCAAGTTGTTTTTGGCCTCAAAAGAACAGTATTTGCCTGCCTCTGCAGCCAGCATGCTGTTCTATCCTCCAGATTTTCCCATTCCCATACGATGGGAGACTTCCTGTACGGTTTCGGGTGTGATCTGTGAGATTCCGTTCTCGCGGGCGTGGGACTCAATGGCTCGACGGGCCATCTTGCGGATGAAAGGCGGAATTCGCTTCAAACGGGCTTCCGCTTCCGGCGTCCAGGGAAGTGCTGTCTCTTCTTCCTGCCGGGAGACACTGGGGACGTCCAATGGCTCCTTGGACGGTGCAACAACCAGCAGGTTGGTGCTGCTCAGGCGAGCCAGGTTGAGGGTGTTCGAGTCAACCAGGGATTCGGCCTCTTGATGCAGCCCGCGCCGGCCTACAACCACCAGTGCCGCTTCTTTAAAAGCCGCATAGTGGTGGATTTGTGGATACACTTTGCCGGCCAAAATCTCAGTATGCACCTCCATCCCCATTGAACGGGCCAGCAGCAAACCCCGTTCCAATTCCTCCTGGTACAACTTCTCCAATCCCCGGTCGATGATTTCATCGTGGAGCTTTTCCTGCGCGACGAAGTCGAATCTCTCTTTGTCTTCTTCAGGCAGTGCATCAGCGATGGTGCGAAACACCCCCGAGTGAAAGAAGGGGTCATAGACCGCTACCGCCTCCACCCGGGCGTCGAAAATACGGGCGATGTCGACTCCACGCTGAAGCGCGCGGAAGCTTTCTGCACTACCGTCCACGCCAACCACGATGGGCCGATTCTTACAGTTCCACGACCGCCGCATGATCATAAGATCGCTTTCCCGGGTATAGAGCAGCATCCGTTCCGTCAGACTTCCCAGATCACCCTCCGGTACATGCCCGTGGCCCCATGCCCCCATCATCAGCAGGTTTGTTTTCTGCTCTCGAACCGCCTTCAAGAGCTCCACATAGTTCCGGCCTTCAAGGGCCAGCCCGGACAGAGAGATACCCAGCTCCTCGGCCTGCCGGGCCAGGGGAGCCAGGTATGCATCGGAAATGAGCTGCATGCCGTCGGTAATGAGGCAGTCGTGCGTCTGGCGCAGGTAATCCAGGCGTTCTTCTTCCTGGTATTGCTCCGGCAGCCGAAGCTCCATCTCCTCGAAGCGCACCCGATGCATACGGGCGGCGTAGACGTGGCAGCCCACGAGCGAGGTTCGCTCATCTGACCCTGCCAGGGCCAGCGCTGGTTTTATCGCCAGATTGGAACACGGTGAACCGTCCAGGGCAACCATGATACGTTCGTACATGTTTATCTCCCTGGATAGGGGGTTTTATCCCGCACCTCGACTACGTGGAAGAGGTACCCGCAGGGGTAGCGGATCTGGTGGATGTGGAAGGCGTCAAAGGCAAACAACTCCCGGGCGGCTCGCAGGAAGCGATAGGCAGGGTTTTCCGGCTCGACGAAAACGACCACACCGTTGAATTGATAGCTGGGAAATCGTGGTGCCTCACCGGTGAACAGGAGGGAGGCCATAGGATAACGTTGGAGGTTCTGTGGCGTCTGCCCTTCGAATATCTCCAGCCCGCCGAGGACCCGGGGATCAAAATTGTTCGGGTTGCTGTAAAAATCCTGTACGACTTCAACGCGTTGGGAAAGGGTTTCCGGCCAGGGTCGTCCTTCGGTGCTGCGCCTGGTTTCTTCGAACAGGTGGGTGAGGCTCTCCAGTTGTTCCGGCCTGGGTAAAACACCCAGGCCGCGCGTGGCCAGATTGACAGGAAATAAACCTTTGTTTGAAGTGGCCAGCACCGGCAGGTGAGCCGGTTGTCTCTTCATTGCTTCCGCCCCCTGGCTTTTCAGCGCGTCAAACATGTGAAGGCGTGCCTCGGACTGCCATTGCATAAAGGTTTCTGGCAGATGGAGTCGAGGTAAGGTCAGTCGATCCTTTTCCGGAAGATCGATCTGTATGTGATCGGCTGTTATCTGTACCAATGGGGTTTTTTCCATTGATCACACCTCTTCCGCTTTTTCCGGATGGTGCGCCGTAACCTTGGAGGTAAACCAGAAGACCAGCAGTGCAGCTGCGCTGACAATAGCCCATACGATGAATATCCGCGAGATTGGAACCGGTGTGGGGTAAGCTTGCCCGCCTGGCACCGGATTAACCTTGTATATCGTCCAGGGTGAGCGGGCTGACTCACGCACGTATCCCATCACTATCACGATCCACATCCCCAGGATACCGGCCATAACCGCCGCAGGACGCGAAACACCTGAAAGATTGCCCCACTCCGCCTCCCGGGAATCACCCAACATGATGGTGTCAAGCATCAGGAGCAAGGCACCGATTACTACCAGAGTGAACAGGGCGACATATTTGTAGTCCATCACCCCTAAAGGATTTGCCCAGGCATTTGGATCGTTGATGTTGTTGACTCCCAACCATGCCGGCTGGATCAGAACCAGCGCGAATATACAGGCAATGATCAGGAAAGTTTTAAACAGTGAGTGCAGCATACGATTTTCCTGCAGTGTGAGGATTCGTTCACGCCGGTCTATGAAGTAGGTGATGACGGTCAGGTAAAGTGAAGAAAGCAATCCGACCATCAACAGCATCTCCCAGGCGCGCGAGCCGTGCATGATCATTTCGAAAGCGTCCGGTTGCGATACTACTGCATCTGGATTATTCAGAGACCCGTCGATGGGCTTCCTTGCAGATAAAAATACCAACCCTTTACCAATTCAACACCTTTCCCAATGTGTGGCTGCCTCTAAAACAGCGAAATTAGCCATTCACGCAGCTAACATCATAGCCGCAATCTGAATCGCATCTTGTACTGAGAAGAACCTTTTTAAGCAGTATTAGCTGATGGTATGGGATAATTTCGGAGTGAGTATGATTGGAAACCTCTGTATTCAACAATAATAGACTCAATACACATCTTTGTCCGCAGTTCCTTCCATGACTGGAATGAAAAACCCATGTTTCTTACCGTGAATTCCTGGAAGAATGAAAATACAGGAATCATGCCCTGTATCAGGAACGATATCTGTCTGGAGACAGGAGGATATTTTTCAGCTTCTTCCATACTGAAAATCGGGACGCTGGGTATTTGGGTTAATGTGTCCGGCAGGATTTATCCTGATGGCCAAAAAATCTTTCGATTGTGAGGCGGGGGTTGTATCCTGATTTTGGATCTGCTGCCCGGGTTGCGGGTTTTCCAGCGGCCACAATACTGTTCATTGATGCAGAATATTCGAGCAGTCAGAGAAAACCCCGCGGGATAATCGGGATCAGGGCAGACGGCAAGTATTGGATCGGGATTTCTGTTTTGTCAGTTGAGCTTCTGCCGGCCGTCGATCGTAACGAGTAACGAACTACCTATCCCATCCTGACCACTACAATATGTTTCACTGGCTCGGGATCGAGCGGGACATACGGCTGATCCAATCGCTGCCCGTCCAGCTCCATCCAGGCAACCCCGTGTTGGACGTGATCCGGATTCTGGACCTCGATGGAGTAGATTGCCTGTCCATGGCGCAGCTGGATTGAATAACCATCCCACCAGTCCGGGATCACGGGGGTAATCTCCAGCTGATCCCCGTGCTTCTTCAAACCAAGCACTTCCTCGGTCCACACACGATACATCCAGGCTGCTGAACCGGTATACCAGCTCCAACCGCCCTGGCCGACTCGCCCGGGCAGGCTGTATACATCGGCAGCGACGACATACGGTTCTATGGTATAGCGCCAGACATCGGGGACTTCACGGGCATGTTCGACAGGATTGAGAATGCGCAGCAGTTCGCCGGCACGGTTGCCATCACCTTTACGGGCATAGGCCATCGCCAACCATAGCGCGGCGTGGGTATATTGGCCCCCATTTTCCCGGACACCCGGTGGGTAGCCACGGATGTAGCCAGGGGAGGGGGCGCTGGTGTCAAATGGCGGGGTGAACAGCAGGACAAGCTTTTCGTCTTTTTGCACAAGGAACTTCCAGGCAGATTTGAGTGCCTGTTCCTTATGGTCGGGCTCGCCGGCATTGCTGATCCAGGGCCATGATTGGGGAAGCGAGTCGATGCGAGCCTCGGCATTGGAAGCTGATCCGAGTGGGCTGCCATCATCAAATGTCGCCCGCAGATACCATTCGCCATCCCAGGCCGATTGCTCAATCCGGAGCTCGAGTGTTTCCGCTTCCTCTCGATAGTTTGAGGCAAGCTCGCTTTCGCCCATAATCCCGGCCAGCTGTTCCATCCTGCGCAGGACATCGATCAGGAACCATGCCAGCCAGACACTCTCGCCGCGGCCATGTTCTCCCACCTGATTCAAACCGTCATTCCAATCGCCGGTGCCAATCAGAGGAAGACCATGCGGCCCTTTGGTTAATCCCTTTTCCAGTGCTCGCCGGCAGTGCTCAAACAACGTTTCCTTGGTGAGGGTGGTCTGTGGCTGGAGGAAAATCTCATGCTGGTCAGGTTCAAGCTCGGGAGCGAGCAGGAAGGGGATGCGCTCGTGCAGGATATTTTCGTCACCTGTCACCTGAACGTATTGGGCGGTGATGAAAGGCAGCCAGAGCAGATCGTCGGATATGCGTGAGCGTATCCCTGCTCCGCCGGGAGGATGCCACCAGTGCTGGACGTCGCCCTCTGCATACTGGCGGCTTGCGGCCAGCAGAATATGTTCACGCACCAGATCTGGAGTTGTGAGCAGCAGAGCGGCGACATCCTGCAGTTGATCGCGGAATCCGATTGCTCCACCGGACTGGTAGAAGGCGGACCGACCCCAGATACGGCAGCTCAAACTCTGATAGAGCAGCCAACGGTTCAGCAGCAGGTTTACAGACAGCTCTGGCGTGTTCACCTGGACTGTATCGAGGATACGGTCCCAGTACTGTTGGGTTTTTTCAAATACTTCATTCACAGCAGTGGTTCCGCGGTATTTACGTGACAGCAATCCGGCTTCGATATCCGTCTCAGCCTGGCCAAGCACACAAATCACTTCGGTGGATTCACCAGGGGGGAGTTCTATCTTAACTTGCAGCGCGGCGCAGGGATCGAGTTCGGCACCGACGTGCCCCGAAAGCCTGTTGCGCTTCATGGCAAGAGGATTATCACTGGAGCGATTCCGCCCGAGGAAGACACTACGATCACCGGTGTAGGAATTGGCTGGAGGGCTGATGGAAGCAAATGACACCCGATTGCTGTAATCAGGGTGATACCCGTTATGGGCAAGGATTGTTTTCAGTTCGGGGTCCCACTGCGTGACCACATGCTGCTGTGAGTCTTCGCGCTGCTCACCGAGGGTCCATTCGACATAATAAGTGACGCTGAGCTTGCGAACTTTTTTCGAGTCGTTGCTCAGTGTGAGTTTGCTGATTTTAACAGCTTCTCCCCCATTTTCATCCACAGGGACAAAAGTAGTCAGGAGCTGCTCGATCGCGTGGCTGTTGTGCTCGAATCGGGAATAACCAGCGCCGTGGAAGACGCGGTACGCACTGCGTTCGCGGATGGGCCCGGCGGTCGGATTCCAGAAACACCCGCTCTCTTCATCCCGGATATAGATCACCTCCGAGTGCGGGTCCAGTACCGGGTCGTTTGACCACTGCGTCAACCGGTTGCGCTGGCTGTTTCCATACCAGGTGAATCCGGCGCCGGTCTCACTGATCAGCGTTCCGAACTGCGGGTTGGCGATCACATTGACCCAGGGGGCCGGAGTGTTGGAATCAGGTCCAAGGTAGATGACATACTCCCGGCCGTTTTTGCTGAATCCGCCCAGGCTGTTGAAATAGGGTAATTCCATAAAGGGCAGCTTACGGGAAGGCTCATCCTCGATACGCTTGATTTTAAGTAGCTCCGGTTCTTCGACTGTTTCATAGGATACACTGATTTGCTGGGCTAATGGACCACGTGCAGCCACCAGGGAGACACGTGCTACTGCGTGAAGTAAAGTAAGATCCTCCTCAGCGATCTGGTCAACCGCACGCAGGAATACACCACCGGGTTGATCCTTTCCTGTGTACATACTGTAGGATTGAATCAAGCGTTCCAATCGTTCCATGAGCGGCTGATCATAACTGCTTGATTCCTCATTGAGGATCACGAGATCGGTAAGGAGGCCATGCTGCCGCCAATATGCCTGCGCAGGGAGCATTTGCCTTACAAGGCCCAGATCACCCACATCGGCGATAGTAATCAGAAGGATCGGCAGGTCCCCGGATATACCGTAAGGCCATAGGCCGGATTGCCCTTTGTGATTGGCTTCGATGCGGTCAGATGGAGCGCGCAGATAGGCTGAGGGATACAGCATATACCCGGCAAGCTTCTGGAATCGCCGGGCTTCATCTGGAAGGATACGCAGTGATCGCAGCTCCAGCTGAGCGGAAGCCCAGGCGATTTCGAAAGCGCGTTCGATGACAGCAGGATCGTGGTATTTATCAACCAGTCCCAGGACTTTATTGCGAGTCTCGGCAACCCCGAGCAGAGAAACGAGTTGAGCGCTCTGGCCCGGAGGCAGATTCACCTCACGACTTATACAGAGGACCGGGTCCAGCACGTAACCTTCTGTATTGTTCAAAGTGGTTTCAATTCCCATCGGGTTTTGCAGGGTATGGCCGCGGCCGATAAACACACGCCGGTCCGTTTCGTACTCAGGCATTCCCGGCGGCACCGACTCTCCCAGCAGGTCCAGGCTGTGGACAGTATAGATGGGGGGATCACTCTCCTGACGGGAGCGGTGGGTTGCCAGCAGGGTTTCGCTGTCTTTAACTGCTTCCGTCTGGATAAACAATTTATTAAAGGCCGGATGCTGTCGATCGGCTCTGTGAGGGGCCATCGCGAGTTCATAATAGGTTGTCGCCCGGATCCGCCGATTCCGGAGTGATCGATTGGTGAGTGTGATCCTGCGGATTTCGACATCATCCTCGGGTGAAACGATTAATTCGGTCTGGGTGTCAATCCCATTGTCTCGCCGGCGATAATCTGCCCGATCCAGTGCAAAATTCACTGAGAACCGGTCGGGTTGGTGATCGATGGGATGGAAAAAGTTTGACCAGACTTCACCGCTCTCGAGATCCTTGAGGTACAGGAAGGAACCATCCGCGTCCGTAGTGCTGTCCGCACGCCAGCGAGTGATATCCATACCCTTCCAGCGGATATATCCGCCGCCCGCGTTGGTGGTCATCGTTGAGAGCTGTCCATTCGACAGCAGCTGAACCTTGGGAGTGATGCTGTCGGGAGTCTCAAATTTACTCACAGTCGGGGCGGCAGCGGTCGTTCCTGGCCGTGCAGGTATTTCTTCACGTGTGGAGATATGATGGAGGGGTGGTGAGACAGGGACACGTTCGTAGAGCAGCGGTTCCGCAGCTTTTACGCGGGGATCACTATGGAAACGGCGCTGAATTATGTTATCGAGGAGGAAATTGGTTAGTGCCAGGAACGTCATCCCCTGGTGGTGTGCCATATAAGCGCGCACAATGACCCCGGGAGCGGCTTTCACCCCGGGCCTGCGGCTGAAATCGATGGCCTCGAAGAAGCCATATTGATTAAGGAGCCCGAACCGGGAGAGACGGTTAAGATTTTTCATCGCCCCCTGAGGGTCCAGATCAACAGCGAGGAACGTGGCATAGGGAGCTACAACCAGATCCTGGTCAAGGCCGCGTTTCAACCCCAGCCAGGGAACTCCGAAAGCCTTGTATTGATAGGTCCTGTTTACATCCAGGTCACTGTAGGCCGATTCGGAGATTCCCCAAGGCACCCGGCGTCTGCGGCCGTAGGCTTCCTGCAGGGCGACGGCTTCCCGGGTGGCCTGGTCAAGGAGAGAATTCGGGAAGGATTTCTGGAGCAGCAGCGGCATCAAATACTCGAACATGGTTCCGGTCCAGCTTAAAAGCACCCGATTACGACCATGTGATCCATAGGGCCGGTTCAGCGCAAGCCAATGTTCGACCGGAACATCCCCGCGTGCAATGGCTACATAACTGCCCAGGCGTGCTTCGCTGGCGAGTAGATCGTAATACGAACCATCTATATGGTTGGCGGACACATTGAAGCCGACCGAGAACAGACGCCGATTAGGGTCATACAGGAAGCGCAGGTTCATTTCATCAGCGAATATGCGGGCATCCATCTGAAGCTTTTCAGCCACGGCAAGCATTTCGCCCGCGAACCATTTTGCCTTCGAGAAAGCCTCATACAATCGTTCGACCCAGGATTTAAGGTTTTCCTGCAGCTGCGGCTCCGAAAGCCGGCTCGGATTCAGGTACATACCTGCAGCTTGTCCGGCAGCCATGGATTGAAGTGAAGGAGAGTTGTGAAGATCTCGATGCATTGCGAGCAGAGTGCTGAGACCGGCATTTGATATTTCAGATTCCGAGCGTTCGGCCAGGATCTCCATCCAGATCAAATAACGATCGATCAGGTTGATCCAGGCTTCCACCTGGCGTTGAAGCTGTCTGGCCCAGTAGGCTGCGCCGGCATGGATACCTGCATCTTCGCGCATCAGTCTGGCAAAATCCTGTACACGGGCGTAGACCCTTCGAATCAGTTGAATAATTTCGATCGCTTCATCGGGGCATCCCCGGATCAGGGGAAGAAGCTCCAGGACAACCTTGACAGTTTCCACGGAAGCGTTTTCCTGCTTGAGTTCTTCAAGGAGGATTTCGGCTGTATCCTCAAGCCCTCTCAGAGCGGAAGAGTTGAGCAGCGGGCGTTCGAGGATATCGGTGATACTCTGGTCGAGTGTCCACAACGCGGCGATGAAGTTTCCACTATCGACAGAGGATACATAGCGCGGCCTGAGCGGTTCCAGGTTTTCAAGGTCATACCAGTTCAGCAGGTGGCCTTCATATCGCTCGAGCTCCTTGAGCGTGCTCATGGTGTGGGTGAGCTGTTCGAAGGCCTGATCTGGAGTCAGGTAACCGAAATCATTGGCTGCTGAAACGCTCAACATCCACAGTCCAATGTTCGTCGGGCTGGTACGCATTGCCAGCTGGTCCTGATGTGAGACCTGATAGTTATCCGGGGGAAGCCAGGCAGTATCAGGGCCTACGAAATCAGTGAAATATCGCCAGGTCCGGCGGGCAATCCTGCGAAGTGTGAATGTATCCCGTTCAGTCAGAATTTGATTGGGGGCACGTACAGGACGTTTTAACATGAAGAGCGAACCCAACAGCGGGCTGAAAGCCCACAGGATTAACCATGGAAAGGCAAAGGGGATATTCTCTGGGCGCAGTATAAATATACTGACTGCCAGCGCAGAACTGAGCAGCGAGATCAACCAGAAATTTTGCAGAAAGATGGTGCGCTGCTCCTGTTTGCTCCACTCGGTCATGCGTGCTGTGGTCCACTCAAGCAATCCCCGCCGGCTGATCAAGCGGCGATAAAAAACACGAAAGATAGCATCCGACGCCAGACCTGCCTGGTGCATGAGCAAAGCAATTTCGGCGAGCGCTCGAGTCAGGTCATGCCATATCTGACGGAATGAGAATGCCCGTAAACCATGGGACGAAGTTGCCCAGGTGAGGGGGCCTGCGAGAGGTAGAAACAGGATCACACCGGCAACCAGGGTGGCGGTGAAGAGTTGAATTTGGGGAACAAAAAACCATGTCAGGATCAGGGCAGCCACACTTGCGATTGGAACAAGGCTCCGGCGCAGGTTATCAAAGATCTTCCAGCGGTTCAACAAGTCTAGCGGGTTCGCTACACCCTTTTGATTCTTCGCCGGAACCCGGGGAAAGATCCATTCTGCAATCTGCCAATCGCCTCGGATCCAGCGGTGTTCTCTGCGGCTGTAGGTCATGTAATTCGAGGGGAACTCGTCGAAGAGCTCGATATCGGATGCCAGGCCGGTGCGCACATGGGCGCCTTCGATAAGGTCGTGGCTCAGCAGGTGTTCATCCGGGAAGCGACCGGATACCATGCGATAGAATGCACGCGGATCGTAGATGCCTTTGCCGATGTAGGATCCTTCGCCGGAGAGGTCTTGATAAGCGTTAGAAACGATTCTGGTATAGGGGTCGGTGCCGACAGGATCGGTGTAGATGCGGCTGAAGAGTGTGGCTACAGCGCTCGGAAGTGAAGGGCTGACACGCGGTTGGATGAGTGAAAAGGTACCCCTGGCGACTTTTCCGTTTTCGTCGTAACGGGGCTGGTTGAGTGGATGGGCGAGCGTCTCGATCATTCGCCGGGCGCTGTCGCGTGGCAATTGAGTGTCACTGTCGAGGGTGATGACAAACCGGATGTTGTTGATACGATCGGTATCACCAACATATATGATGGAAGGCTCATCCTCGCCTCGTAATCCCAGGATCAGGCGGTTGAGTTCCTCAAGTTTGCCGCGTTTACGTTCCCAGCCAATGTACTTCTGTTCGGATTCGCTCCAGGTTCGTTGGCGGTGAAAGAGGAAGAAGCGGCCTTCGCCGTATTTGTGATTAAGCCTGCGGATACCTTCTTCTGCAGCACTCAGAAGAGAGTTATCTTCGTCGGTGGCAACCGAATCAGCATCCAGAAAATCGGAGAAAAGCCCATAGAAAAGGTTATGCTCCGAATTGGCTAGATAGCGGATCTCAAGTTTCTCAATTTCATTCGAGATCGTGTTCTGATCAGACAGTAGCATGGGCACGACGACGAGTGTCTGATAGGCATCCGGGATACCATTCTTGAGGAAGTCAAGTTTCGGCAGCCTGCGCGGCGGAAGGATCCGGGTGAAGGAGTAATTGACCAGGTCCGCAGCGAGCTGGCTTGCGGGCAGCACCAGAAGCAGGATTGTCAGCAGGTTAAAGAAATTAGGAGAGGTATGAAAAATGCGAAGAACAGGATAGGCCAGCAAGCCTGCGGTCAATAATATAATTGAAGTCAGGTAGAGGACTGTGTGATGTTGATAGACCCATTGATAAGAGCGAAAGCGAAGACTCTCATGGCATCCGACAGCTTTTGAAAGCTGAGCACGATTTTCACCAATCAGGTAAGTCCCGACGTGTTTCAACCGGGATTCCCAGCCTTCCCGGGTTTTCGCTGCGGCTGCCATATCCACCGCTTTACGGGCGATCTGAACTTCCTCCATGCCAGATCCCTTCGCAAGAATCTCCACCGCTTCACGGTATTGATTGCGTGTATCGAAGTCCATATCCGGATAAACGCCGGCGGGATCACGGTACAGGATCTGTTCGACCTTGCTCTGCTGCTCAAAAATTTCACGCCAATCGATAAGCGACAGTTGTCGCAGGCTGGTGATGGCATTACCAATTGCGATCTGGTTTGTTGCCTGGCGTGATTGCTCGCTCGAGTGCAGTTCGGTCAGCGTCTTTCGGAAGGAACGTTCCAGCCAGCTCTGAACAGGGATCAGCGCAGTATCCTCATCATAGATGTGGCCGCTGAGTTGGGTGGCGAAGTAGGCACTGGGATGTCCGCGCTCCAGCGCTAATTCAGCCAGGACGGCAAAGAGCTGATCGGGATCCAGGCGCAGAGTAGCAAGCAGCCGGTTAGCCCAGAAATCAGCATATTCGCGATCACGCATCTCCTGCAGTGCCTGACGTGCTAATTGATCCACCCGCTGAATCAATGCAATCCGCAGCATGAGCGGCAAAGCCCACAAATCGCCAATAGTGAGACATTCATCCTGCTGGTAGGCAGAAAGGAAGGCCAAAATATTCTCGCGATCGAGTCGAGCATTGCTGTGTTTTACGAGCTCTTTCGCCAGGCTGTATACTCGGGGATAGCTTTGATCGCGATCATCGGTCAGGACTGAAAGCTGCCGGTAGAAGGATTTGGGCAGGTTGATCTGGACATCACGGCCGTGGCTCTCAATCAGGTATTCATTGTCGAGGATCCATTCTGCGACGGGATTCAGGCTCTGTTCGATCTGCGCTGATGCGGTCAGATCACTACAGATGGCGTGGATGGTCTGGCGGGCATCCCTGAGCTGGGTGAGGAGCACCCGGCTTGATCCACCCTTGAGATCGACATGGTGCTCTTTAACCAGACGTGCGGCATGTGCCTGGATTTGCAGCAGCGGGACTCCGGTGAGATCACCAAGCTCGGGTGTTTCCGGAAATTCTCGCAGGGGGTGCAGGGCGAAGATTGAAATTTCAGTATCGATCGAGTCGCGGAGGATTTGAAAAGCCCCCGGGAGTGATCGGACGGGTGTCTGGATCAACAGAAGTGATTCTTCACCCCTCAGCCAGGATGCTTGTTGTTCACAAAGGCTTCTGGTTACACTCGGGAAGAGACGGATAGAGGCAAGCCAGCCTGCGATGGTGCCAAGGCCAAATCCAAGGATGCCGAAAACTACACTGTTCCAGGAAGCCCGGGAAAGGATCATGGGCAGGCTGCTTATGATGGGGAGTGATACACAGGCCGCACTCGTGATACCAGCTATTGATAAGGTGAGGATAACCCGTATGCGAATATTCGGATCGTGCCAGATCACACGACCTTCAGACGTTCTTTGTAACAGGATCCGCCTGCGGAATCCCTTGCGGCCCAGTGTACTCAATGCATTCTGGGCGGCTTTGAGCTTGCGGAAGTAACCCAGTAAGGTTCCCTGTTTTTCCATATTACCCCAGTACAAAGGTGATTATGATCGCGCTGTCCTCCCAGGCCGTACTCTTAGCCAGTGTCCTGGCTGTTATAACGAATGACTCTCCTTGAATACAGATGGATGTATTAAAGGATGGGTATTCCTGAATAATCAAGCCAGGAATCGATCCCGTTCGCCGGCAATACTACTCCTGGAATATCCTTTGGGTGGACTGTATCAGAATTATACTGGTTTTTCGGGAAATCCGATTATGCTCCCAGGGGAATCGCATTCTCGGAGGGGACTTTTAAATTGTCGACATAAGTGTTAAGATCTGGTCAACAGGAAAGGAGTTTCCATGA
>JAFGNH010000179.1 GCA_016927115.1 Anaerolineales bacterium
CGAACCAGCCCTGCCTTGCAAGGGTTTCCTCAAATGTAGTTGCATCCACCAAATACAGAAACCCTTACGCCTGGCAAGGCTGGTCCGGATAGGAAAGCGGACATGGAGTCAGCTGGTTAAGGGAAACCAGCTGGCGGACAGCCCTTATTAAAATTTTTCTTTTTTCTGCTTCATCACGGACTTATAGTATCTCCCGCGCTCTCGATCACGCTGCCGTCTTTCCTGGTATGAAAGTTCCCCATGAATTGATTCACGCTGGAGGCGGAGGTAATTCTGATAGCGCCCTTCGGAAAGCAAACCTTCGCTCACAGCCTGCCGGACTGCGCAGCCCGGTTCACTGGTATGGCTGCAGTCACTGAACTGGCATTGCAGCGACAACTCAACAATCTCCGTAAAAGTATCATCCAGGCCTTCCGCCACCAAAAAATTGCCCAACTCTCGCATCCCGGGCGTATCAACAATCAAAGCGCCATTATCCAGCAAGATCAACTGGCGGGTGGTCGTTGTGTGGCGGCCTTTTCCGTCAAACTCCCTTACAGCGGCGGTTTCGAAGACTTCCTGGCCCAGCAGGTGGTTGATCAGGGTCGTCTTGCCGATACCTGAAGAACCGAGCAGGCAGTACGTGTGCGCAGGTTTCATCATTACTTTTATTCGATCCCACCCGTTATCTACCAGGTTGCTGAAGGGAAGCACCTCAAGATCAGGCATCAGCTCCCTGATCTCCTCAACCCGCGCAGCGATCTCATTTTCCGGCAGCAGATCTGTCTTGCTCAGCAGTACAACCGGCGTGATCCCGCCCTCATGAACCATTACCAGGTAGCGTTCTAGACGCCGCAAGCTGAAGTTATCATCCAGGGACTGCATAATAAAAGCTGTATCGATATTGGCGGCGATCAGCTGGAAATCCACCGATTTTCCCGGAGTCTTTCGTTTGACAAACGTCTTCCGGGGTAAAACCTGATGGATCACTGCAAAAGTCCCATGATCATGGATGCCGGCCAGCACCCAATCACCCGTCGTAGGCAGGTCAAGGGGCGACTCAGCATTGTAGAGAAGTCTCCCGACAAGCTCCGCGGGAATTTCATGTGTGCCGTTCGAAACGGTAAACCGGTCTTTGTAAACAGCCGTAATACGAGCGGGTTCTTTACCGTTCATTTCGGCTTCAGGTATCGCGTTGATATACCAGGGATCGAACCCCAGTTTATTAATATTCTCAATTTGGTCAGACATCAGAAGTATCTATCTCCTGTAAAAATATTGAATCCAGGTTATTGCACAATAAGATAACAAAAGACCCTTCTTTTCTCGACAATCTCCAACATATTCAAAACCTCCCCAGACATCCGATCCAGCAGGAACAGAAGCCTGTCCAAATTATTGTCCCATAGTATATTCGAAATGTATTACTTTGAAGAGTGCACTTCGGTCCGAAACCACCCGAGCGCTTGGATACCAGGGAAACCCGGCCTGTTCCTTAGAAATCGGCCGCAGTACTCCGGGATTTATTCCATAAACATCCTGTTCTTGTGGACCAACTACCTTACCAGGTATCCATATACTCGAAAACCGCAGGCAATAGCACATTCTTATAAAAGGTGCCGGTTGGAGAAGGCCTGATTCCGGTGTGCATCTCACCGACATTGGTCAGAAGGACAACAGTCACCTCAGATGGTTCCAGCCAGAACATACGTGCTGTAAAACCCAGCGTTGCTCCCCCATGCCCGACAGCGGAAAACTCACGCCAGTACTGCGGAATTCGCAGTACTCCCAGCATGTACTCCACCTCAGACGAATCAGTTTCTATCGGAGGCTGGTGAGAGAAGATCAGGCGCTGGAATTCCTCGTCGATCAGCAACCCGGCACGAAGCTCATGTGCCCAACGCAGCAGATCACCTGCTGTCGAGATCATACCACCCGCTGCCCATTCACACGAAAGATTAGTCGCTGTAGTTTCAATCAATCCCGGGCGAATCTCCGGGCAGCCAGGATGAATGCCTGCAAGCTCTTTGAAAGCTGGTGTTATGAAATGATAGTGATGAGTCAGAGGCCCCACCCCCTGCTCAAAGGATTCAAAGTAAGTGTGCTCCAGATCAAGCGGTACGAGAATTCGGTCCCTGATTTCCTTTTCCAGTTCCCGCCCTGTCACAGCCTCTACAATCAACCCCAGCAAGGTGTAATTTGTATTGGAATACGCATATCGCTGACCGGGTTGGAAAAGTGCCGGTATGCCGCGGACATATACAAGTGTTTCCTCTTTTCCCCAGATCCTTTCTATTGCCATCCCCTCTCCACGAGCCGCACGTATCCAGGCGCCTGAATCCTCAAAACTGGGAATTCCGCTTTGATGCTGCAGCAGATTATAGAGAGTCGCTTTATTGATATTCGGGATCCCTGTTATTACTTCGCTAGGTAAATACTCCGCAGCAGCCCTGCTCAGATCGAGCAGCCCTTCCTGAACAAGCTGGATCACCACGCGTGCAACAAATGTTTTGGTTATACTGCCGATACCAAAACAACCCCCACTGTTCGCCTGAACCTGGCGCAGCACATCGCTGTACCCAGCGGCACCCTGCCAGGCAATTTCCCCGCCGATCCCAACAGATACCGAGAGACCTGGTATGCCTGCAGCTGTGCCCTGCTCCAGTGCGTCCTGGATGATTGTATTCTTCGCTGCGTTCAATTGGGGATTGCTGATGGTTGATCTCATCGAGACCTCGAAGTTGTATCATTCCTCAGGTCATGCCGGGGCAAAAATCCTTGCACTATGCCCCTTCCCCGATACCAAAATACTCGAAAAAGTATTGCTCTGACAACCTTGCGCCCTCCTCAGAGAGGACAAGCGTGGGCTTTTTCTCCTGGGGGTCGCTGATATAACCTTTCTGATGGAGCCGGTCCATTACCCCGATATCGAGCCCCTTCCACGCTCTGACAGCATACTGGTCGCGGCTGCTGGTAAGAAAGAGCAGCGCCAGAACCATATCATCGACTTTATCTTTGTCATAGTTCATTCTGGACCCGCCTCCATAACAGGTTTATTTTTACGACAACTGTATGTCATTGAAAATGAATGATAAAGCGCATATCAGGTGTTTGATCCACTGATTCCGGCTCCTTTTCCCAGAGCCAGATTTCGACTCGCGCCGGAAATCCAAGTACCTGTAAATCGTTTATCTCCGGTGTATTCGGGCTCATATTATTACAGCCACCGGGGTATTCACAGTTGCCGCCATGGTGTATATACTGTGGGTTTTTATATGCCTCATCCGGATGATCCTGTTGAATAATATTGACTGAATCATCAAAGGAGACATAGATGTAATTCAGATTAAAGTCCCGCGCATTATAGGCGATCAAATCCAGCGGTATTTTTTGCCGCATCACTACACAGGATGCATGGTAGCTGACCTCAGCATAAGACTCTTCTGGCCGCCATTGCAGAGAATACGGTGCACAGTACAGGGCAAACCCCTCAAGCTCTGCCTCGGAAATCATCTGACCCCAGAAACCGTTAAACTCTGCAGCAACGAGCAGGAACGGATTTAATATATAGCGTGCTTCCTCAGAAGGCCCCCGGATGCTGTTTTCGCCTTGCCCGAAATAAAACTGCCCTTCAATGCCATACCATGGTATGCTGTCCTCAATCAGGCCGAATACTGCATACGATGGTTTATACCAGTTCGAGATAAGCTCAGTGTACCGATCAACTGCCTCCCGGCGCAGCTGATAAATCTCATCCCTCGTTTTAAAATCCAGTTCTGAAGGAGGTTGAATTTCGACATGGACATACTCCACGCGTGCGTTTTCTCCCACCGCCAGTTTATTCCGATTTTTCCTGCCTGCCTTAAGAACGATTAAGGCAGTGACCAGAAGCAGTATCAGTACCAGAAGCGTTAGAACCCGCCAGGTGGAATTTTTATGCCCTGTTTTCTCCATACTTTCCCTCAATGCGTTAATCAATAGCCGGATTCTTCAGAGAACTTCCAGGATAAGGCTAACTGTCCTCCTCCAAACGAATCGGATCCCCTGATAACTGCGCCATCCGGTAACGTATGCATTTACAACCAGCGAAGGGCTTTTACAAAACCTTCTACTGCAGGAAAGAAGCATCACTGCCATTATCTGCGCCGGCCTGATCCAGAATCTTTACTCCTGGAGAGAATCTTCTGATTCCTTAAAATTCATCCTATACCGGCCCCCATCAAAACCTGCTAGACGAGTTTTTGCGAGCCTTTATAGACTTCCTCAATCCTGACCAGTGCAGCACCATGCCCGGGATGCTGGGCAGGGTTCCAATTCTTCATATCCTCAAAAACAGGGCCTTGTTCATGGTACTCGATCGTCCCTTTGATCTGATACGATTCATTGTCTTTCGTGATAAACAGGATAGATCCAGTGCTGCCGCTCTGGATATTAGCCATCGTCTTGTTGAAATAGTTGTTGGCTACAATAATTGCTTCGTGATTGTAGTACGAGACACAGGTTGCATAAATCGCATTGGGGATACCATCCGGATCCACAGTTGTAAAAACCACCGGTTTCTCGCGCTTTTCCCATGCTTTGGATACTTCCTCAGGTAATACCGTCATCAGAGTGTTTCCTCCAGATAATAGAATGCCCCATTCTACCATCCACCGGACTGGAAGGAATTAAAACTACGGATACAATCCCCGCCTGTTTCCGCTCAAGTGGGAGTTTTACTACCGAGGAGCCATCGATACAGGTAATCGTCGATTCCTTGTTTACTTTTCAGGATATTCTTCGCGATAAATTCCATGTGAAGATCTCAAGACTGGCTGAAAATCGGGACTATAATATCGGCTATTCAGGCAAAGTGAATTAAAACATGTACTGGAGTTTTGAATGGGGCTTGAGACCAGTTTCATAGAGGAAAAGGGATATATCCAGGTCATCCATTCCGGCCTGTTCAGCGAACTTGCTGAGGAAGACCGGATAACCACTCACCTGCATGAAATCATCAACAGGACGTATTGCAGGAAAATCCTGTTCGATGGCAGACGTATGGTTTTAGACTCTCACATTTCAGCGATATTTTTTACCGGTGACCACTTCGATGAGTTAGGATTCGACCAAAGTTGTCAGGTATCCATCCTCTACAGTCAATACGAAGAAAAGATGAAATTCCTTGAGCTTGTTGTCCAGAACCGTGGGTATAACGTAAAAGTTTTCAAGGATGAAAAAGAGGCGGTTAAGTGGCTTACAAGTGATGTTAAATCGGAAAATCCATATTACATGTCAACCCCTGTATCTCGTTCTCTCTCACTACGACCTTCCTCATTTTAATCAAGCCCTTATCATGCGGGTAGTACACCGTAATCGTTCGGTATAGTCCAATCCACCTCTTTGCTCCTGCCCAGACTCATTCTTCATACAAACCTGACACTTTCAACACTACCTCTTCACACCGATAGGTAATAATCAGGATAGATAACTGCCGGGTACTGGTAGAATAACGGGATTTTCAGGATGGTATTACATGATTGGTATGGTTGAGTATATCAACGAGTTGGATTTTATCTGGGTAACGGCTGCAGGAATGAATACCGACTTCCAGGCATTTCATCCAATATCCATGAACCTGAACAATATCCTTGAGGAATTCGGGAACAACCGCATCCTCCTGGATGGTCGTGAAATGAAGTTCATAGATTCAAATTTTTTGTCTGTTTTAGCTGCAAAGTTCCAACGCTCCCTCAACAATCAGCAGGCCTTAAGGATATCTCTGCTGTATTCAGAAGAAGGGGAGTATCTAAAATACTTTGAGCTGAACCTGCGAAATCACGGACATGATATCCGAGTATTCAAGGATGAAATTGCTGCGATCCAGTGGCTCATCGGAAGCAGCAGTTCCAGAGGTCCACTCACACCCGCACTGCTTGGCTCTCATCAGAAGTGAGATTATTTTTTGGAGCTCCCCGCCCTGACAGCAATCACTCCTGCCTCGACAGCCCAGTATTAATTGTTTCCTGTTCAGAAACCCTCATCATTAGGATTTTCCACTACTGACCCTTTTCCGGGTATTCATTGTGTCCAATAAAGACCGATCCATACAGCAGCGCAGCAGTTTTGGCAGCAGCCGGATTCGCGCCGCTGTACCGGTTAAGCTTGCAGGCGGCTGAAATTACAGCAAAAAGGCCGTCCGCATTTTAAAGGCTGCTGGAACCTTTTCCGTATCCGGAAATTTCGCTCCCGAATCTCGTGGCGGTTTGCGCAGCAAGTTGCCTTCAGACGGATCTGCTATAGTAGCAGCTGAAGGAAACGGTTCTGATTCGCTCCCCGGGTTCTTCGTCCTGAGGAAATCCGGCTCTTTTTTCAGCTTTTTTTGAAAAATCCGCTCGTTAATAGAGACGGATTGTCGAAACCGGGCATAACTGAAGGGCTGCAGGGGAAAACGTTAAGAGGCTCATGCTGTTTTTTTTCTTTTCAATTGGAATTCATGAACCATTGTACTTAGAGGACTTTTCCGTCTTTTTTTTCATGATAACTAATTTCGTTTCCCGGGGTTTATACTATTAGTAAGTGTGATACCGATTGTAACAATATCAACACTGCAACAGCAAAGACTATTCATTTCTTATAAGGAGAATATTATGAAACTATCAGCACCGAAAAACAATATATGGTGGATCGCAGTTATTTTGGGCGTTCTCGGAATTCTCGGCACCTTTATGAGTATCCCTATAGTGAGTGCCAATGCTTTCTGGTTTGTCGCAGTTGCCTTTATTCTGCTTGCTCTTGCTACATACTTCAAAGGCATGTAATCAAGTTTATACCTTGCGGATTTAACCCAAATTCAAATGTGCACATTTTCCAGAATCCTCCTGTTTACCGGGGGATTCTTTTTTTTCCACTGGCAACTTCCTTGTAAGGAAGCCGTCAAGCGGAAACAAAACAGCTTTTGATTGCGGTCTGAAGGCAGTTCCTATCAGCGGACCTCTAAACACACGTATGCACCAGGACAGGCTTCAATAGGCATCATGATTTTCTGACGGTTCGCGGGGAGCGTACCGGCCAGTCTGTTCAATGCCGGTGCCACGAAATTCTAAAATTCTTAATATCCTGAAAGAACGGGACTGAGTTTGTTTTAATAAAAGACGGTTGAAGCGATTGAAAAAAGCCCACAGAACAACCAGTACCATGAAAATCCCGAAGGTCTATGTGATATAAAATCAGCCGCAGCTTGTGAGATGTAATTCGAATTATTGTTACAAAAGAAATAATTAAAGGGGGCATTGAATTCAGGTGAGAAGCATTAATAGTATGATCGTTGCTAAAAATATTATTGTTGCCACTTGAACTTCATACTATAATTCTTTAGCAATCTGGCAATCAATTCTCAAACAACCTCTTCCATCGATTTCAACTTTCCCAACCCAACCTGGATAAATTCCATTGCTGATTAGAAATTACTGTATTGTGTTTTCTCTTCGTTTCCGTTTATCGGTTTGGCAAGTTAAACCAGTATTGGGCAGCCTAATTATGTACTGCCAATCTGACGGGAGATAAGCATGAACCGCATCAGGTGTATTGGAGTAGTTATTATCCTGGCAAGTTTTATTTCTGCCTGTGCATCCCCAGAAGAAGAATTACCCTATTCAGCAAATTCCAGTATGTATCCAACAGCAATCCGCGAACCCCCATCTGCGGCGACACCCCTCCAGAATGATCAAGCGTTGGATTCATTCCCGCTATCAGAACCAGGGCCTTATTTCGCAGGAAAGCACGAAGTTTCAATAATCGATGAAAGCCGCAGCGGACGGGAGATTAAGCTGGTGATCTGGTATCCAGCGATAAAGCAGGTGGGCGCAGCTGGTTCTGCTGTTGTACAGAATGCTGCACCAGATATGAGCGACGCACCTTACCCTCTGATCCTTACCGGTTTAAATTCGGGTTCATATTTATATAAATCCCACCTTGCAACGTATGGATTTGTAACGGTAATTGTACTTTCTCCAGGTTTTTCATATACAGCTCCATGGAACAACGCGGTGATAGATGGACCACTGGACTTTCTATTCGCCTTGGATGTGTTAACCTCCACTCCTCCGGAAAACCTGGCCGGTATTCTGGACACCAACCGGGTAGGAGCAGCGGGATACTCCTCAGATGGTTTCTTTTCTCTTGCCCTGGGTGGAGCCAGGATTGACCCTGAGTATTATTTCTCCCAGTGTGCTAATGTCCCTTCCCTGGATCCCCCACTCAGTCCTTTTTTTGTAGATTATTTCTGTAACTTATCGGAAAGATGGGATGAATTTTCTTCTCAGGTGGGTTCAGAAATCTCAACGACTTCTGATGGACTCTGGCAGCCGACAACCGACGATCGAATCCAGGCAATAATGCCCATGGCTCCTGATTCGGCCTGGCTATACGGAGATAAGGGATTGGCTGCGATAAATATTCCTGCCCTGATTATTGCAGGAACAGAAGATGATCTCGTTTCGTATGAGAAAGCATCCTGTTATATTTATGACCACCTCGTGAACTCTGACAGGATTTTAATTTCCTTTATCGGCAAGAAACACATGATGGTGGAGAATAGCGAAGTAATTAGGCGAATAAATCATTTTACGGTCGCATTTTTTGGCTATCATCTGCAGGGCCAGAAGGAATATGCTGACTATTTTTCAGAAGATTACATCATGCAGTTTGATGATCTGTTCTGGGGAGTGTATCCGAATGAGTGATTTCTTGCAGCCGCCCAACCAGCGTTCAACCTGCCTCAACTTCTCCTCATGGCAAGCGGCGTTTTTTATATATCAGCAGCCGAAGGGATGCGGGTTTTTAATTTCAAGCCACCGGGCAGGTGAGAAAATCATTGGTTCGCCTGCCTGCCATACGGGAAAGGGAAAATAATCCAGGAAAAAAAGCTGAAGGAATGATAAATAGTAGTTCTTCAATGCCCTGCTCAACGCCTGGCCCTGACTGGATCCGTCCAGGCTGTCGCTGATCTCAGGCCCTGCCTGTAGTCTGCCGCATGTTTCGATACAGATCGAAACGATGGCCGGCACCTGGTCAGTCGCTGTTGTCGCCGGCCTGATCTTCCGCTGGTTTATCGGTAGCATCTTAACCAGCCTCTGAATCTCAAAGCAGGCCTTGTTATTCAGGTATACCTGCCCGCAGTTGTTGCTCGGAGCCCAGCGGAAACCGCAGCACTTGAGGGCTTGCCTGGTTTCAACCGTCGGCTTGCCCGGGATAAAGACTTGCAGCTGGTTCGCTTCCACTATTTCGACTACACGAATACTTACAGCTGAGCCGCCCTGTTGATCGTATTGTGCTTGTCCAGCTTCTCTGCCAGGTCATCGACATGAACTCAGGGCGGACAACACATGGGTCCACCCATAAGAGGATACAAATATGCTGTACTTGTGATTAGCTGATGGAAGATTGAAAACCGGCGGGTGGAAAGGAACTCCTGTGAGTCGAACGGCAGGCAAGTGGCAACTCTGCGGTTTGCCCTTCTACATCTGGGGCATCCCGGCATGCCGGTAATATTCATCTTCACGGTTGAAAATATGTTCAACCTTTTCCGGCGTTTTCGGTATCAAGTCGCCGGCAGCACAGGTGCCAGCGTTACTGTTTTTCAACCTATACTTTCAGCCTTCCCCTTTCAACCGGGGTAGAACTGATCCAGTGTAAAGGTCTCGCCCGGCTGGAGTACAATGAATTCTTCATCCCAGGGGCCAAATAACATTTTCTTTACCAGTGCATCAGACCCTTCAATCTCGTCAAAGCGCAGATTGAACCTGTTTGCCGTCCTTTTTGTGTAGTCGCGGTATTCCTCTATTGCGTACTGACCGGTGTTAATCAGGGCCAGACGTTTGTAATTTCCCATCATCACATTATAAATACGGTCAGCCTTTTCTTTCCCGTATTTCTCTACAGTGTAGTTGTATTCAGAAAAAGGCGTAATCCCTGCTTCAATCCAACCCTTTGTCAGATAATAGGTGCCCGGTTCGGATCGGGTTTGAGAATTGTAGGCCTGGCGCGAGCCCAGAAAAATAGCGATACAATCATCTACTCCTGGAACGATCAGCCGGCAGTTATTTGCATGGAGCCCTATAATCGCCTGTGAACACATCCCATAGCCAAGAATGATTGTGTCATATTTCCCGCTTACATCATCAATGGCTTTCTGCAGGGTAACACGCAGCTTGTCCGGATTGATATGCAGACCAAAGTCAAACAACTGGTGATGCATGCCCTCAGGAATATGGGGCAGCATTTCTTCGATAACTATGGCGCATGCCATCAGCAGTGTATGCGACTGATCCACAGGATTTTTTATCATACGCCTAAAGTTCGATTCGCCCTTTGCGGAAGGCTGTTGTGTAATTCCGGCAAAAACGGTCCCGCCCCAGGATCATTTCGGTGGCATAGAGCATGTTGATCAAACCCTGCTCCATAGGGTTGATGATTGCAGCATCAAGGCCGGCCGCCAGCAGCTGTGCCAGGAAAGCCTGATTGATCAGGGTGCGGCCGGGCAAGCCGAAGGAAATATTGCTCAAACCAACGCTGAATTTTACTTCGGGGTATTCTTCCCGCAGAATTTTCATCGAATCAATTGCCACAACCGCCCCTTCGGTTTTCGTGCTGACTGCCATTGCCAACGGATCAATAAAAACCCGGCTGTCCGGAATCCCCGCTGACCGGGTATTTTCCATCAGCAATCGCCCGATTTTCAGACGCCCTTCCAGGTTTTCCGGAATACCAGCGTCATCCAGCAGCAGGGCAATTACCGGTGATTCCTTCTCGGCAACCAGCGGCAGGATACCCTCAAGCCGCCTGGCTTCACCGCTGATCGAGTTTACCATCGGCGTCTGCGATACCGCCGCCATGCCTGCCTTCAAGGCAGCCGGATTGGCGCTGTCAAGACAGAGCGGAACGTTTACAGCCTCCTGGACGATATCGATCAGCCAGAGCAGGTCCGTGGTTTCATTTCCACCTCCGGTCCCGGCATTAACATCGATATAATCTGCTCCAGCAGCAGCCTGCCTCGCAGCCAATGAATTGATAAACGCCGCATCCCGTTCAGCGATTGCCTGCGCAGTTTTTTTCAAAGTCCCGTTGATCTTTTCACCGATGATGATCATGTTTAATCTACTCCGGAAGAAACAGTCAGGGAGAAACGGAAGCAGCTTTCTCCCTGACTGTGCGCTTTATCCCATTAGAATGTGCCGTATTTTCGCCCGGCATCGACAAATGCCTGCATGTTCTCAGGTTTTGTATTGATCGGCGCATCACAGCCCGCGCAAAGCAGCAGACCCTTTCCTTCGAATAACTCGATCTGCTCTTTGACGTATTTGTCCACATCTTCAGGAGCCCCGACTGCAAGGATAGAAGCAGGAATATCGCCCATCATTGCCATACGGTCACCGGCCAGCTTCCTGAACTCCTTCAGGTCGGTCATGCCGTCGAGATTCAGGACAACCTTTTTGGCAGGCAGTTCCTGCAAACGCACCAGATCGCGTGTCCAATCCTGGTCCCAATGCAGCACCGGCGTGACGCCTACCTCGATCAATGCTTCAATAATCCGAAGATAGTAAGGCCAGACAAAGCGGTCCCATAACTTGGGTGCCACCAGGGAACTTGCTGACCGCCACCCGCCAACCCAGGTGCCGTTAATCTTACCGGGAGCCGGCTTCAATTTGGCAATAGCCGCAAGTGTTTCCTCCAGCATCACGTCCATAACAGCCTGAACTTTGTCCGGTATCCGGTAAAGATCGAAGAAAAACTGGTTCATCGACCGGCCGCCGCACAGGTATTCAAACGGAATGGTGGGATTTCTGGCATCCGAATCAACGATGACGACATAGCCGCCCTTTTTATACGTTTTCTGGATCGCAGGGAAGACCATCAGATACTGCATCATGGCGGGAACAAACTCCCACATGCTGATGACTCGCGGCAGGTATTTATTGACAAATTTTCCCCAGCCAATTTTCAGGATGGTGTCATAATCCTCATGGGTCAGAACCTCAGATTCCATAACCTGCCACAAGCTGTCTTCCGGCAGTTCCCTGCCCGGTACAGCGATTTTTGACATCCACATGGAGGTCAGGATGGGAGTGATCCTCCCGCCGCCCGGCATATTGGCCCCGTCAAATTCATAATCGTCCATGACCTTCATGTTTGCTTTCAAGGAAGAATTGCTCGATCTGCAATACTCGGCCATCGTAATGCCGGCATACCGGGCAGCAAAGGCAGTGCCCATGAATATCAGCGGGACGCGATCGACCGGTTCCAGATTGATTGTTTTTTTGATGCGGTCAAACCTCTCTTTATAGACTGCTGCATTATCCATCACCGCCTCCTATATCCACTTATTGCACAGGACTACCGCTTCCTGTGCATCGGCACCGAGTGCATCAGCGCCAACCTGCTGTCGAACCTGTTCGGTCAGTGCGCCACCGCCAATCATCACTTTCACATCAGGCCGCAAACCGGCGGTTTCCAATGCGTCCACGGTTGCCTTCATGGAATCATAGGCTATCGTAAGCAGCCCGGAAAGGCCAACAACTTTCGCCCCGCTATCCCTGACAGCATCGACAAACTTCTCCGGAGGCACATTCACACCCAGGTCGATAACATCATAATTCCCGGCTTTAAGCAGGCTGACGACAATGTCTTTGCCGATATCGTGAATATCATCCTTGACAGTGCCAATCACCACCGCCCCCCGCTTTTCTCCCGTTTCCAACTCGAAGTTCTGGCCGATAACGGCCATAGCCTGTTTGAAAACCTCTCCGGCCATGATCAAGTCTGAGACATAATACTCGCTGGCCTCATACCGTTTGCCGACATCCGCCATGCCGTCGCGGCAAAACCCGATAATCTCCAGCGGATCGGTGCCGGAGGCCAGTCGTTCTTCGATCAGTTTGAAGACGGTTTCTTCCTCCAGGTCAGACACTGCTTGTACCAATTGGTCAGTCATAATCTGTTCTCCTTGTCGAGTTTTTGCCTCTGGTGGTTCAAGTTTCTGAGTCAATCCGGCCCTTCCAGTCCGCAGCGAGTCTGTCTGCTGATGCACGGGTGATTTCTTCCAGGTCAGGTCTCGCTATGCCATATATCAGTACATTCAGGGTTACATCCAGTTCAGTTCGGCCTGGAGGGATCGAGCCTTCTGTGGTTGGAGGGATGCCTGGCGCAATGACACTCATCCGGAAATATTGATTGTCCGGGAAGAGGGATAATGTCTTGATATGCCCGACAACCGCCTGCCCGGATTTTGTTGATTCTGCGGCAATGCCGATCAGCAGCCGGGATAACAGCTCTTCCCACCTGCCCTGGATGTCCGGGAAGCTGAAGTGCAGGGTAACGGCGTAGGGTTCGAGTTTTAATCCATCCACGGCGCGATCTTTTCCATAAGAACGTCCAAAGGTGTATCCGGGTCAAAATTGAATATGGAGGCTTCAGGATTGTTTTCAAGTGAAATGCGGCGGGCAAACGCTATCTGTTTTTCTTCCGCCAGATCACACTTGCTGACAAGTACAAAATCCGCATGTTTAATATGGGACAAAATCAGGGGTGTCATTACCGCATAGAGCATTTCCAGACGCAGGGGGTCCAGAATTGAGACCGAAATCTGGCTCTCAAAAGGTGTGCCCTTGTAGTAGGGCAGCGCCCTCAGAATACTTCGAGGATCCGCAGCACCGGAAGGTTCGATCAGGACCAGGTCAGGCGAATAGTCTCTGTCGAGCTGCTCCAGAGTGCTCACCAGGTCGGCAGAGAGCGTGCAGCATATACACCCACCCAGAAGCTCCCAGACATTCATATCCAGCTGGCGCATCAGCTGATTGTCAATGCCCACCTCGCCGATTTCATTTACGAGAATAGCCACTTTGATATCTTTTTCCAGCGCATATTGAACCACCCTGAGCACCAGAGTAGTCTTCCCCGAACCTAGAAAGCCGGAAAACAGAAGTAGATTCATTCCCTATTACTATATAGTGGTTTAATTACTATAGAGTAGTATAGAGCAGAACTGTTTTTATTGTCAAGGTTATGATAAAATTTGGGCGAACAGACTGGTGGAAACGGGACAATGGAAACGAAAAAAGGCGGACGAACGCCAAATCAAGGCCACGTACTGGATCGAAATGCTTCCCTGCCGGTGTACAAGCAGCTGGCTGAAAGCCTCCACCAAAGGATCCTCGCGGGCGAGTTCCAGCCCGGCGAGCGGCTTCCGGCCGAGACCAAGCAGGCTGCGACGTACAAAGTCAGCCCAATGACCGTGCGTCAGGCATTAAACCGTCTGGCTTCCCAGAACATTGTTACGGCAATCAGGGGCAGCGGGACCTATGTAAAAGAAATAGAACTGGGGTCAGCTACCTTTTATTTGCACAACCTGGGCGAGCTTTTCAGCGATGAAGATAATACCGTCATCCGGATCCTGGAAGCGCGTCTGTCCCCCGCGACGGAAAAGATAGCCGATAAATTGTCCATCCCGGTAGGAGAACGGGTGATCTTTATCCGCCGGCTTATCGTAGTATCCGGAGAACCAGCCTTCTATCACCGTGCCTACCTGATTAATGATCCAGGCCGCCCTGTTGTCGAAGCGGAACTTGAGATTACCGATCTTAAAGGGCTCTTCCAGGGATCCGGTGGATCGATTATCAAATTTGGAGATCTTTCTCTGGAATCGATCATCCTGAATGAGGAAGAAACAAGGCTATTAAATCTAGAAACACCGGCGCCGGGGATGACCCTGGAACATATCTATTACGACTTCGAAAACAAGCCGGTGAGCTGGGGATGGTTTGTTTGTGCCAGCTCCCGGCTGAAAATGCATACCAGAGTTGGAATTGTTCAGCTTGAGGAATGAGTGAGCATGGATAAGCCAAAAAACAACCGTCTGATCGAAGATTTCCTGGAGCTTGAAGAACGGTCCGTATTGGAACTGGTACAGGAGCGGCTGTCTGCCGGCGACTCGCCCCTGGGCATCATCAACGATGCACAGACCGCCATGAGGCTGGTAGGAGAAAGATACGAGCAGGGCAAATACTACATTTCCAGCATGATGATGGCGAGTGAAATCTTCCGGGAAATCATGGAAATCCTCGAGCCCTTGATGTCTCTTGAGAATGAGGGGGAAACAGCCGGTCGGGTATTGATATGCACCGTCCAGGGTGATATCCATGATATTGGAAAGAACCTTTTAGGGGTTCTGCTGCGGCTGCACGGATTCACCGTAATTGACCTGGGACAGGATACTGCGCCAGAGACGATTGTTCAGGAAGTTGAAAAGATAAAACCCGATCTTGTTGCTCTCTCCGGCCTGATTACGCTTTCATATGAATCCATGAAGCGTACGGTTCAACTCATCCGAGAGATGGAAGATCAAACCCTTGCGCAGACTCCGGTCATCATCGGCGGCGGGACAATCAACGAAATGGTTTCATCCTTCGTCGGCGCCGATTACTGGTCCATCGACGCCATCTATGCTGTGCAATTATGCCGGCAGATTCTGGAGGAGAGGAAGTAGCACGCACTACAGCCCCGGAACGACCCCTGGCAAAACTCCCATCGCTCCTTTTCGCTATCCCCCCCGGCTTGAGCCTGGAAATCTGCATATCTTCTTATAAAGATGGAAACAGCTTCGCCGATCTCCGGGTTTTTCCGGGGCCTCTTCCGGGCGGCCTTCCGGATCGAAGTTGCTGCCGGCGTGTGGACCGTAGCAGCTGCGGCCGGCCTGATCTTCCGCTGGTTCGCGGGCAGCGTATCAGCCAGCCTGTTCTATGCCATTGCCCTGAAGCCACTGCTGAAGAAGCTGGGAGTAGATGAAAAGTACTACGCCTGGCAGAAGGAAAAAGAGGATACTCTGGGGCCTGCGGAGGTGGCGGTTGGCTGAGGCTAGTAGTTAGCCGTAGACAATCAGCCCGCTGGTGATTCCAGCGGGCTATTGCTAATATTTCGCAAATAGAAACAGATGAATTATAGGCTTGCACAAATAAATAAAGTGCCATACTATGTGGAAGTAAAGTGGGAAATTTCTTCAAGTTTCGTTTATGTGGAAGAAGGGGCTATGAATCTTCATCCGGTACCACGAATTCCCATGTGTATTGCATTAACATATATAACAACTTACTCGAATAATGCTAGAACATTTCCTATTGGTTGCGGTTGTCAATGCGATTCTAATGATGAAATAAAAAGTTTCGTGATAAAGTTAATTAATAACAATGAAAATAAAGAGCGATCTGCAGTAAGGGAGTTGATCGGGAATGTATTAGCCTATATATTACATCTCCCTGTACCGGGTGCTGCAAAAATCACTATCTCTAAAAACTTCCCTAAATTTTGTAGCAGTGAGCACCAATCAGAGATAAAAAAAAGTATAGGGTTGAACTTCGGTTGCCTAACTCAATCAGGTGATTATCGTCAAGTTCCACCAAACCCAAGAATCCGTCCTGAAAATATTCAATCTGCGATTGGGATTTTTGCATTTGATCTTTTTACACAAAATTTAGACCGAACAAAAAGAAATTCGAATTTACTTGAGAAAGCCAAGTATGTAATGATTGATCATGAATACATATTTTCTAATCTATATACTGATTTATTGATTGGCGAGGTCGCTCCAATGGTATGTTGGGAGCTAGATAAAAAAAGTAAACTGATAATAGAACATGTTTTTTATAATAGTCTTCGGCAAGCTAATGATCTTTCTGTTGCTATTATGGATTTCTGTAAACTGTTTTCTCTAATAACCCAAGATATAGTTGATAGAATTTTTTCCCAAGTTCCTAAGGAATGGAGAACGGAGAAATCAATTGAAGATATGCAGAAAATGCATGAACAAATTCTTCTCCATGCGAACAACCCAGATAAATTCACAAGATTTCTCCAGGAGGTATTAGGATGAATTCAACAATACCTTTCGAGTATATTCTTATTCGGTATTTCCATGATCCAGAGACTGAGGAATTTTTAAATATAGGCCTTGTCATGTATTCTCCGGATGCCAACTTCTTTTCATCTAAGATTCTTTCGAAATATGGACGTATAACAAATACATTTCCTAATGCGGATGGAGACTTATACCGAACTTTCATTAGTCAGATTGAAGGTCCATTAAATAAAATTGTTAAAAAGATAAATCATGTACACAGCCAAGGGCTGTTATTTCCAGAAAAAGAAGATTTTATTTCTCATGTTTTAAAAATAATTCCCCCTAATGATGCTTCTATAAGGATAAGCGAACCAAAATTTGGAGCTGCGCAAGATCTTGATAAGATGTTCATATATCTGTTTGAAAGACTTGTTGAAAGACATTTGGAAAAAAGAGAGAAGAAATCCAGATCAGATGATGAGGTTTGGCATTTTTACAGAGAGCCCCTTGAAAAAAACAGAGTTACTCACGCATTAATGAAACACACATTCAATACACCAGAAGAAGACTTCGAATTTCATCAATCATGGAAGAATGGAAAATGGAATGCCCTTAAGCCACTTTCTTTCGATCTTCAGAAAGCGGGAAGTATTAGGGCAAAAGCCAGAGAATGGCTTGGAGCAGAATATCTTCTTAATGAGCACGCTGAAAATCTTGGCCATCTCTATTTCTTACTAGGTGCGCCCCAAATTGATGATCGATATTTGAATAAAGCATATGGAGACGCTAAATCTATCCTTAATTCGCTGCCAAATGGGAAATTCCAAATAATCGAAGAGAACGAGGCCGAAGATTTCGCAAACGAGATAAAGGAGAAAGTTCCTGGAATACTATAGAGGTAATCTATACTGAATTCATCTTGACATTCCCACCCCCTGTGGTGGCTTAGTTTGTTAGGACAGCAAAATGCTGTTTATAAGTGATAAGCTGATCCCTGTTCATGCTGCAATCTCATAGGTTAGAGTGGACCAGTAGACTTCGTCCGGGGTTCTCCTGCTGAGACTCTGGTGCCTGCGATGACCATTATAAAACTCAAAATAGGTTCTCAGTCCCTTCCTGGCTTTGAGCATCGATTCGTACGCCTTCAAGTACACTTCCTCGTACTTCACGGATCTCCACAACCGCTCGATGAACACGTTATCTACCCACCGCCTCTTGCCATCCATACTGATCTTGACACCATATTTGCCAAGCATACCGGTAAACGCTGTTGATGTAAATTGGCTGCCCTGATCGGTGTTGAAGATCTCAGGTGGACCATAGCGCACAATCGCTTCCTCCAGCGCTTCCAAACAGAATGAAACATCCAGGGTGTTGGAAAGCCGCCAGGACAATACCTTACGGCTGGACCAGTCCATGATGGCCACCAGATAACAG
>JAFGNH010000024.1 GCA_016927115.1 Anaerolineales bacterium
CGCGGCGGCTGGCAGTATTCCAGGGCGATCCTGCTGCTGTTCTGGTTCTTTTCCATCGGCTTTGTGATGGCCGGACGGTTTTTTGCGCGCACGATCGGATCGAAACTGGAAACATGGGGGGTGCCGGTTGTCCTGCTTTCAGATATTCCCAAGGGCAGGGAATTGCTTGAAGCACTCCTCTCCAATCGAAAGGCGGGTTTAAAACTGGTCGCCTATCTTACACCAGACGGCGAATCCCACCCGCATGAATCTCTGATCACCGGGCCGTACAGTTTGGCTGAAAAGCTGCGGAAGGAATTGGGTGTATCAACGGCTATTATTGTCACTACTTCACTCGCCGGACGGAATTGGATCGAGAATGTGGACCAATTCTGCGCTAAATACTCACGTGTGTTCCTGGTTTCTGATTTGCTTGGCCAGCGCAACCTGTGGATCCAGCCGGCAGATATTGTCGGCAATCTGGGGCTTGAAATCAGCCAGAACCTTGACTCCTGGTCGGCACGGTTTCTCAAAGACCTGATGGATATCAGCATATCCTTTGTCGCAGCGCTGTTTTCTCTGCCGCTGTTGGGTTTGATAGCATTGGCGATCAAACTCGATTCAAAGGGGCATGTTTTCTACAGCCACGATCGCATCGGGAAGGATGGAAAGCGGATACGGATGTTGAAATTCCGGACGATGTACTCGGATGCAGACGAGCGTCTGGAAGGACTGCTTGATTCTGATGAAGTTCTCAGTATAGAGTGGGATTTGTATCAGAAACTGAAGGATGACCCGCGCATCACGCATGTAGGAAAATGGCTCAGGCGCTGGAGCCTGGATGAACTGCCGCAGATCCTGAATGTTGTGCGCAGGGAGATGAGCCTGATCGGCCCCCGCCCGATGACTTTCGGGCAGGAGGAAAAATACGGCCGTGATTTGAACCTCTATAAAAAAGTCCGCCCCGGGTTGACAGGCCTCTGGCAGGTCTCCGGCCGTAACCTTACGACCTTTGAACAGCGGGCTATGTATGATGCCTATTACGTCCGCAACTGGTCGATCTGGCTTGATCTTTACATTCTGGCAAAAACACCGCTGGTGATTTTTCGTGGGGAGGGGGTTTCGTAGCGGAAGCAGAAAGCAGCGGATTTGAACTTACACCTTCACCCCCGTGTGCCGGCTGTCCTCGGTGTAAATGGAGTCAGGCATCCGTCAATCAGGGGAGGCGTTATTATAAATACTTGAACGAGTGTCTTCAGTTACATCTTATTTGTTTGTTCCAGAGTATCAGCGTCAATTAAATCCTGGGGCCGGCCAGAAGCACGTTTCGCTCTGATCAGATCTTCTTTGGAAATAAAGGTTACCAATAAACCATCAAAACTGATTCCAACTCGATTTTTCCATGCATTCTCGAAATCCAAACCCGGTATCCCCATCATTATGTCCACGCGCATCGGCGGAACACCCATTTGATAGAAATATCCCTCTTCAGAAAAATCACCCTCTGTTATGTCTGTCAGGGGTGCTCCGAATGCTTTTAACGCAGTATATACCGATTGCGCATTATATCTGTCAGTACTGATCCATAAATCGAGGTCTTTTGTATAGCGCGGTTCAGCATATTGAATGACTGCATAACCCCCAATTATCAGATATCTAACGTTGTTGCTGCTGAAAAGTTTCAACAGTTCGGTGAAGTCGGAGTTGACGAACATCAATTCCCCTTACTCTGCTTGCGTGGATAATTAACTCCCACGACGCCTCGAACCTGGCTTCAGATGATTGTGATTGCCAGAAGGATAAATCAAATGACCGGTCGAGCTCCGTTATTTTCCCCCTGCGCTCAATGAAATTAATTCTCTTATTCATCCTTTTACGATTATATCATGGGGAAGTTTTGATCACAGGGGCTTGAAGCATGGATGTTGGATTGCCAGATGGGGAAGGGGTCTTCAGTAGAATCATGGAAACTTCTTGTCCGGCAGGTATCAGATTGTAATCCGGTAACTTCATTATGATGCCTGTTACGTCCGCAGCTGGTCGATCTGGCTGGACATTTACATTCTGGCAAAAACACCGCTGGTAATCCTCAGGGGAGAGGGGGTGTCGCAGGGGGGGACGCGGTTCGAACCGCACCGGCGAAGGCAGAAGCACGACTGAAATTGTGCTCACAGGAGCCTGGACGTTTTCTCTGTCCAGGCTGTTTGCGTTAATGAGATTATTAACTGCTGTTTTCAGAATTGTGTTTCAAGTGTACTATGAAGCTGCGCAGGGCTCTGAGTTAATTTTCACACGCAGCAGAATTTTATCCGGGGCAGAGAAGGTAAATGTTCAGGTCTATCAGAGAAATCTTTCAGTATAAGGAAATGATTGCCAGCCTGGTGCGCCAGAGCCTCCGTACCCGTTACCGGGGCTCGTTCCTGGGTTTCCTGTGGACATTTGTCAATCCACTGATGCAGCTGGTTGTATATTCAATCGTTTTTTCGGTGGTGATGCGGATAGAGATCGATAACTTTGCCATGTACCTGTTTATCGGATTGATCCCGTGGATCTTTTTTGCGAATGCACTGCGGGAAAGTTCGGTGTGCATTCTTAACAACGATAACCTGATCAAGAAGATCTATTTCCCGCGTGCGGTGCTGCCTGTCTCGGTTGTTCTGGCTGGTTTTATTAATATGATGCTTGGCTTTGTAATCGTGATTGCGATGCTGCTTCTCACCGGTCTCGGCCTGTCGCTGGAGATTGTTTATCTGCCGGTTGTTTTGGCTGTGGAACTGGTGTTGAGTACGGGCATTGCGCTGTGGGTATCGTCACTGACGGTCTATTTCCGTGACCTGGAACACATGCTGGAAGTGGTCACAATGGTGTGGTTCTATCTCACACCGATTGTCTACAACGTTGAGCTGATACCCGAACGCTGGCAGCCGCTGTTCCGGCTCAATCCGATGTACGCTTTGATCCAGGAGTACCGGAACGTATTGTTCTTCCAGACGGGATTGGATGCAGGGAATCTGGTCTATCCAGCGGTGCTGTCGGTTCTCCTGCTTTTCAGTGGGGTGCTGGTGTTTGAGAAACTGCAGCGTAATTTTGCCGAGGAAATTTAGCATGTACGCAATCGAAGTACGGGATGTGTCCAAGCGCTACAAGCTCTACCATGACAGGTCCTATACTTTAAAAGACCGGATCCTGTTCAACCGCAGCCGGTATGACATGGTATGGGTGCTGGAGGATATTAATCTTAACATTGACCCCGGAGTGTGCCTGGGGCTGATCGGAGTGAATGGGTCGGGGAAGAGCACACTGCTGAAGCTGATCACGCGCATTATTTATCCAAATAAAGGCAGCATCGCAGTGAACGGCCGGGTCACCTCTTTGCTCGAGCTCGGGGCAGGGTTCCACGCTGATATGACCGGCCGAGAGAATATCTACACAAACGCTTCTATCTACGGCCTTTCACGGCGTGAGATCACGGAAAAGATGGATACAATCATTGCTTTCTCGGAGTTGGAAGACTTCATCGACAGTCCAATTCGCACCTATTCTTCCGGGATGTATATGCGCCTGGCGTTTTCGGTTTCAATCAATGTCAGCGCCGATATTCTGCTGATCGATGAAATCCTGGCTGTCGGCGATGAAAATTTTCAGCAGAAGTGTTATCAAAAAATCCTTGATTTAAAGGGTGAAGGCAAAACCGTGGTGATTGTTTCACATGATATGGCAGCAGTGCGTCGAATCTGCGACCGTACGGTGTGGCTTGCCAACGGGCGGGTCAGGGATGAGGGGAAGACTGGGAAGGTTGTCGACGTGTATCTCTCATATATGAAGAACCGGCAGCCTTGTGGGGAGCAGAGATGAAGCCTGTCCAGGTGCACTTGTTCCATGACCGCTATTTCCAGCTTTCGTCGCAAGACGGAAAGCTTCATCTGCGTCTGTTTAGAATGAGCCGTATCGATAAGATCCTCCGGAGAATCCCGCTCCATACTTCGAAAGGATTGGAGATCGGCCCTCTTGCAAATCCGGTGGTTAAAAAATCTGAAAACGTGTCGATCCGGTATGTAGATTATGCAGATTCGGACTCCCTGCGTAAAAAATATGCGGATGACCCGAACGTTGAAACCAGCAGGATTGTTGAAGTTGATGATCAGTGGGGGGAGAAGTCGCTGGTTGATCTGTATGGGCCGGAAGCTTTTGATTATGTAATAGCCTCTCATGTGATTGAACATGTCCCGGATATGATCGGCTGGCTGCAGGAGATTGCAGAAATACTCAAAGAAGGGGGGCTGCTTTCCCTGGCTGTTCCTGACAAGCGCTATACCTTTGACCTGCAGCGCCCTGTCAGCACGCCTGGTGCATTTATCGAGGCATACCTGCGTAAAAGCATCCAGCCGGGACCGCAGGCAGTTTTTGACCACCATGCTCTTGCTGCGGATGTGGGGGCGCTTGCTGCATGGAAAGAAACCATCCTGATAAATGATCTCCGACCGTATCATTCACCACGTGAAGCGTATGAAAAAGCAGCACTGGCATTTTCCAGCGGTGTGTATGAGGATTCTCATGTGTGGATTTTCACGCCTTCCAGTTTCCTTGATGTGCTGCAGATTTTCTGCAGGCTGGGGCTGTGTGATTTTGTGGTGGAAGATTTCCTGGATACAGCACGGAATCAGATAGAGTTTTTTGTTGTCTTGAAAAAAGTGTCCCGTTCCTGCAGCCCGGAAGAACAGTTGGAAGATCAGCTGGAAAGCCTGCGGATGGCTGTGAGGAAAACTTCTTATGCCGTCACCTGGCGATCGTCGTGAGTCTTTGATGTACTGCATAGCGACTGAAACCGTAAATTGGGCTGTACGCGGCTGGATGTTTCTTGTTTGTAAAGCAGCATCCAAACGGGACCAGGCCGGTCCGGCTGCCATTTGCAGGGGGACTACAAGATGAGACTGAAACCGCAGTGGACACAAGCCAGGAGGCTAATTTCAGATCGGAATAGTATGATCATAAGGGTGCTGAGGTTGGTAAAATCCACCCTGATGATAGCTGTTCAACTGCCGTGGACAGGCATTAGCGTATTCTGTCCTCGTATGAAAAGCCAGGCCTTTGAACTGCGCGATCTGCTAAACCCCGGGTTTTATGCAGCATGGGCGGCTGCGCAGGATCCGGGTGCAGCGCACCTTCGTGAGCAGTCGCAGGAAGCCCGGGAGTTACCGCGGCGCCCGCTTTTCAGCATCATCACACCGGTGTTCAATCCGCCGCCGGAGGTGTTCGACGGTTTGATCCGCTCAATTCAAAAGCAGTCCTACCCCTGGTGGGAGCTGTGCCTTGCGAATGGCAGCACCGACCCGGCTGTGTCGGACCTGATCGTTTCCTGGAAGGCGCAGGACAGCCGGATCCGCAGTGTTTCCATGGATAATCTTGGCATTTCCGGGAATTCGAACGAAGCCTTGAAACTGGCTGCCGGGGAGTTTATTGTCCTGGTGGATCATGATGATTTGGTGGCCCCGCACCTGTTATTTGAAGCGGCAGCCGTGCTGAATCAGGAACCATCGCTTGATCTGCTCTATTATGATGAGGACATGATCAACCTTGCAGACCGGCGCTGCAGGCCATTCTTCAAGCCGAGTAGTTTCCATGCTGCCTGGCTGCGTAAGGCAAACTACCTCACTCACTGTGTCCTTCGGCGGGAGATGGTGCTGAATGCCGGCGGTTTCGACCCTGCGCTTGACGGCGCACAGGACTGGGACCTGTTCTTTCGCTGCATCGAAAAAACCGACCGGATTGCACACATCCCGAAGATACTCTATCACTGGCGGATGGCCCCCGGCTCTGCGGCACTTGGCTTGGGGGAGAAACCGTATGCGGTCCAAGCGCAGAAGCGGGCGATTTCAAACCACCTGGGCCGGCTGCGAAGCAACAGTTGATAGATACCCCATATTTCGAGTTAAACCCTGCTTGAACAAGCGGTACTGGAAAATGGCTGCCAGTCTACTGGCCTTGTGGAACTGGTCAAACTGCGAATATGCTTTCACCATGGACTGGTTTTGGGGTGAGAGCTGCAGACCGAAGCGGGTATAAAAACTGCCTGCCTGCCTGTAGGTCCGTGACAGCGACGCCGGCAGGTTGGCGAATTCGTCACCTGCCATACGGGCGATATAGGCCGGGCTCCAGCGCACTGGCCCGACCTGGTTTGCGCTATGCTGCCGGTAGTGCATGGTGGATTCTTCCAGGCAGGAGATACGGCCAAACGCTGCTGCTGTGAGTCCCAGCCACCAATCGGGCAGGATGATACCATCGGGGAGAGGGAGAGCAAGTTCACGCAGGGGTTGGTTTATCATCACTGTGCAGCCGGTAATCACGTTCTGGACGAGCAGACGGTTCAGCGTATCTTTCTGTGGGTTGATATGCTGAAAATGGAAGAAGGATTTATCCAGCACCTGCAGCTGTTCATCCACAACACTCAGATCCGTATGGACAAGGACCGGCTTTTTTGATCCATATTCCAGCTCGGCAGCCCTCATTGTTTCCAGTGTTCTGGCGATCTTATCGGGATACCAGACATCATCCTGATCGCACAGCATACTGTAACGTGCGGAAGAATACCGCAGCAGGAGGGAGTAGGACCTGTTGGTACCCAGATGAGCATTATCCGGAAGAATAGTAATGAGATTCGGGTATTTCATTCGCAGCGATTTCAGGATATCCGGTGATCTGTCGGTTGAACCATCGTCCCGGATAATCAACCGGATGTTGGAGTACGACTGAACCAGCAGGGAGTTTAACTGATCCATGAGGTATTTCTCACCATTGTAAACGCTGAGAAGTATATCGACTTCGCCTGATGGGTCTTGCCTGGCGGTCACGTCAAACCTCCGAAAGGTGTAAAATACCTGAGATGGTGAAGAGAGGGATCTGGCTGAATTGTACCTCAGCAGGGAAGGAAGACAACGTATCAGATCTATAAAGTTTCGCCTGCCTCTTAAAACCTGTACTATCCCGGGTGAAAAAAAAGTATGCTTCAGGGGCAAAGTCTTCCTGTGTGGAAAAAAGTAAGGCGGCCGGAAAACTTCGTACTCTGCTGATTCTGTTGTTTGCTGCGAGTGGTGAGGTTCCTGTATAGTTTTTCTCGTATTTAACTTATCTGGACTGATGAAGGAAATGAATCAATCAACCAAACCCTTAAAACCTGTCTCTGTGATCATACCAACGCTGCAGGCGGAAGGAACGCTTCCGGAACTGCTCGCACAGCTCAAGGCACAAACCTGCCCTGTGACTGAGATCATCGTGGTGGACTCATCATCGAAGGATCGGACAGGGGAGATTGCAGCAGAAGCCGGCTGTCTTGTACAATTTATTAACCGGGAGGATTTTTCTCACGGTGCAGCACGTAATCTTGGGGCACGCCTTGCTCGGGGGGATATCCTGGTCTTCCTTACACAGGATGTGGTTCCGGTAAATAACGTTTTCCTTGAAAACCTGATTGCTCCGGTCGCTGCCGGGAAAGCAGCAGCCTCTTCGGCCAGGCAGGTTGCGGGAGATTCAGCATCCCCTCTGGAGAAATATGCCCGCATTCACAACTACCCGTCGGAATCGCAGGTTTGCACGGTGGAAAGTATCCGAAAAAAGGATAAGCCTTGCTTCTTATTTTCCAATGCTGCATCAGCGCTGGATGCGGAAGTGTTTCTTGGTCTGGGCGGCTTTTCTGAAAACCTGATCGTCAATGAAGATATGCAGATATTCAACCGGCTGATGAATGCGGGATACTCAGCTGCCTACCAGGCCGAGGCTGTTGTTGAACATACGCATAATTATGGCACGGTCGATATATTCCGGCGATACTTTGATATTGGCATTTTTTTCTCCCAGGCTGGAGACGAACCGGGGAGATTTTCGATCGCAGGAAACGGGATCCGGTATGCCCTGGGCGAATTGTTTTATCTGTTTAAACAAGGAAAATGGGGTTGGATCCCTGTCAGTGCCTTCCTTTCGCTGGATAAATATCTGGCATTCAGGCTTGGCCTCTGCTGGCGTAACCTCCCTGATCGATTGGCGCAGAAACTGAGCCGCCACCCCATGGTCCTGCGCCGGCTGCAGAAAAACAAGACACTCTCTGAACACGGTGGTCCGGAGACAGATCCGGATGGTGCGGGAAGATCGAACGATCCTGCGCATTTTGAAGAACAGCGAAGGTGAAATACCCTATGAGAAATTCAGTACTTCGATCAATCGCTCTGACTGCCCTGCTGATGATCGGGGATATTCTGGGAGTGTTTTTCTGTTTTGCAGCAGCCTTCCTCTTTCGCTCCTGGACAGAGTATCCGACACCGCTGCTGCACGAGATCGACACGTATAGCCGGGTCTGGCCGCTGATCTTCCTCTGGCCGATAACATTTGCGCTGGCCGGCCTGTATCCGGGATACTGGTTGAACGCGAGCAGAAGGCTGCAGAAAATTGTGATCTCGTCTACATCTGCCGCCCTGTTGTTCATGTCCTTTACCTTTCTGACCAAAACGGGGGAAGAGTTTTCCCGGCTTATCTTTACAGGTACATGGCTGTTCAGCCTGGTTGTGCTTCCGATGCTGCGAAACGGTCTCAGGGTTATGCTGGGCAGGGCGGGTTTCCATGGCCCTGAACTTGTCATGCTGGGTGGGGGGCGCACTGCGGAACTGGTCCTTTCACACTTAAACGATCTGGCAATCCCTCCTGTTAAAACCGTTGCGATATTTGATGATGATCCAGACAAAATTGGCACTGAACTGTATGGGATTCCGATCGTAGGACCGGTGTCCGATGCTGCCGCCTGGGCGCGGAAAAACCATCTGCGGCAGATTCTCATTTCCATCCCCGGGCTGCCAGGGAATAAAATTATCCCGATTGTTGAAAGCCTCAGCCAGACGTTCTTCCGGGTTCTGCTTATTCCGGACCTGTTTGGTATTTCCTCTCATGACACAGACAGCAGGGAGATTGGAGATATGCTGGCCCTGGATGTCAAGCGCAACCTGCTCCTTCGCCGCAGCAGGCTGGCAAAGCGGGCTCTGGACCTGTTATTTTCCCTGGGGTTTGGGATTCTCGTTTTCCCCATCTTCCTCCTGAGCAGTCTGCTCGTTCTGATTGAATCGGGATTTCCGATCTTCTATTTTCAGCAGCGTCTGGGGCTGCATGGCAAACCCTTCAGGATGATCAAATTCAGAACAATGGTATCGAATGCCGACCAGGTCCTGGAAGATGAAATCATGCGGAATACCGCCCTGCAGATTGAATGGAAGGAAAACCAGAAGCTGAAGGTGGATCCCCGGCTGACGCGGGTAGGGAGACTGCTGCGGCGTTTTAGCCTGGATGAGCTTCCGCAGCTGTGGAATATCATCCGCGGTGAAATGAGCCTGATCGGGCCCCGCCCGATTATTGAAGAAGAGATAGAACGCTACGGCGAAAGGATCGAGCTCTATTACCAGGTCCGTCCCGGCCTGACGGGGCTGTGGCAGGTGAGCGGCCGTTCCGCTTTGTCCTATGAGGAACGTATGCGGCTGGACATGTATTATGTCCGCAACTGGTCCATCTGGCTGGACCTGGTGATCCTGTTCCGCACGATCGGGGCGGTCCTGAGCGGCCGGGGGGCGTACTGACACCGCTCCCGATTCCTGTTTTTGATTCAGGCGGCGGCAGCTTCCCCGATAATTTTCCCCTGCCTACTGAGGTGAGGGGGCTGCATGCAGCTCTGTTTGCTCCTCTGCCGTTGTTTTTGGGGCTGCCAGTGCAGCCCAGAGGAAAGCGTACACCAGAGTCTGGTAGCGCAGCCCGTTCATAAACTCAGTCCAGAATAATCCATGCGCCAGTTCGGCGACCATCATCATAATAACGGCGCAGGCCAGCGGCCGGTCCAGGCGTGAATGGTTCATGTGCAGGATGGGGAGCAGCACCCAGGCCAGAAACCCGAAAAGGGTCAGAATTCCACCTTCTCCATATTGTTCCATGAAGATATTGTGCGTGCTCAGGCCGGGGAGACTCTCGGCGTTTCCTGCACCGACACCGAACGGGCCGTACAGTTTGAGGTTGTTCACCGCTGCCGCCCAGACAGTTTCTCTGCCGGAAAGAGTAAGCTTTGGCAGGAAAGCAGGAGCCTGCAGGATGCCGGTGGCGAAAAGGACCAGTCCGATACCGGCCAGGAGGACAGGTATCGTGAGGATGACGGCCAGTTTACGGTTGTGGAAGTACAGAAGACCAAGGATACCCAGGCCAGTACCGACGATGGCGCCTCGAGCAAACGTGAGCAGCAATCCCAGCAGTAAAAATCCCGTCGCTGCCATCCAGCCCCGGTTGAAATCCCAATTCTTTTTTCCATCCAGTGCAAGAAACAGTGAGGCAAGGGCGGCTAACATGAGTACGTATCCAAACACATTAGCGTGATAAAACGGGCCATTCAGAAGCATCTGGCCCGTATACATGATGTATGGATTGATTACCCACCAGTGCCTGACATTTCCCAGGTAGATGGGAAGAGACAGTATAAGGATAGCCATGGTCAGCTTTGACAGGATCCGCAGCAGGCGGCGCACCTGGATTTGCGGGTCCGGTACGGCGATACCGAAAAAGAAGACGCTCACTACCAAAACAAAGAGGAGGCTCGTTGTCTGCCAAAGGCTGTACAGTGGAGTGGGCCCCCGCATCGCACCGATACATTCACCGAGGAACAGCAGTCCAAGCGGGAGCAGGATGGTCGGCCGGTACTGCCGCCAGGTGTCCTTGATAAAAGAGGGAAGAAACCTGTAAACGGGCAGAAGATGGCGAAGAAGGATCAGCAGAGGAACACTGTAGCCGATCAAACGTGTTACAAGCCAGACCGGCCGGGATAGTTTATCGAGGGGGGATCCGGTGATCAGGAAAACGCTGGCCAGCATCAGGACCATTTCAAGATCCGTGAGCTGCTTTATGCTGCAGGATTGAGCTTTTGCGGTCGAGCCCATGGCTTCTTTTTTCCCTTCAGGATGCCAATGCAAAACTGAAAACCTGTCTTTTTATTCTATCCCTTATTGGGGAGTCAGGAATACCCTGTTATTATAGTTTGTGGTGAAGGCTAAATGGAGAAAATCCGGAATCGTTTTTTTACAAACCATCAGTAAGAATCCTGGCTGCAGGCTGCTGCAGAATCAAGTAAGTTTAACCATCTGATCGAATCGGGATGCTGTGCGTACTGAAAGGATTGGCATAGTTTCCTGCAAACATGCTGTCTTTCCCTCTGCAGATTTTCAGGAACACCGGGGAGGCGAATGCAATCATATTACATCAATAGCAGAAGTCTTCAATCAGGGATCACCGGCACACAGCGTTATGCCGGTGAAATACTGGCTCGACTCAGCGACAGGTTTCAAGAGATCTCGCCGAAGAGGGTTTTAAGCGGCGTATCCGGGCACCTGTGGGAACAGTTTGTGCTTCCAACTCTTGTGTCCGATGGCTTATTATGGAGCCCCGGGAATGCCGGCCCGTTGCTGGTGCGAAACCAGGTTGTGAGCATCCTTGATATGTCAGCGGTGGATCATCCCGAGTGGTTTACCGGATTATTTTCGAGCTGGTACCGATTTCTTTTGCCGGTTCTTGCCCGTCGGGTCAGGCATATTCTGACCATCTCAGAGTTCTCCCGGGATCGAATCATTCAGCTCTGCGGCGTTTCACCAGCGAAAGTTACTTATACACACCTTGCTGCAGCTCCGTGTTTTTATAAGAGATCTGATGTTGAGATAGATCAGGTAAAAGTGCGGTACAGTATACCGGCAGAAGGTTATCTACTGGCACTCGGATCTCTGGAACCGCGCAAGAACCTCACCCGCCTGCTGGAAGCCTGGGAAAGTGTCCGTTCACAACTGCCGCCTTCAACCTGGCTTGTGCTGGCCGGCGCCAGGGGAAAGGCCGGAATATTTCAGCATGTACCCCTTGCGCAACTTCCGGAAAGGGTACATCTGACAGGGTATATAAAGGACGAGGATCTTCCGGCATTGTATTCAGGCGCTGCTGCTTTTATTTACCCTTCAATTTATGAAGGATTCGGGCTGCCCCCTCTGGAAGCCATGGCCTGCGGGACTCCAGTTGTTGTCTCCCGCGTTTCTTCACTGCCGGAAGTGGTCGGGGATGCAGGCCTTTATATCGACCCCGGAGAGATACCAGCCATTGCTGAAGGTATCCGGACCATTTTTCATAATGATAAACTGCGGCAGGAACTGGCTGTGGATGGGCAGAAACGGGCAGCTGTTTTTTCATGGGAGA